>JAWAEZ010000009.1:0-4018 GCA_038890975.1 Candidatus Woesearchaeota archaeon | reverse complement strand
GCGCTCTATTATTTTTTTTCTCGCTTCTTTTACTTTTAACCCTTTAAGAAATCCGGCGTTTTCGTTCATGGTTCCGTCTATATCTATTGCTATGACGGGTTCAAGATTCATCTCTCTGAAAAACCTTATGTCTGAGAGATCTCCTGCAGAACACATCATAACTAACCCAGTGCCTTTGTCTATCTCAGCAAAAGGGTGGGCTCTTATAGGAACTTCTTTATTAAAAAGAGGGGTTATTGCTGTTTTTCCTTCTAAATGCTTATACCTTTCGTCGGCCGGATTAAAAATGACCATTCCGCATGTACATACAAGTTCCGGCCTGGTTGTACCGATAATTATTTTTTCTCCTGTCTCTTTAACTGTAAATATGATATCATTAAAATATGTAGGAATATCTTTATACTCTATTTCAGCATCAGCAATAGTTGTCCTACAACCTGGGCAGTAGTTATTTATGCGGTCGTCTTCGTATATAAGTCCTTTATTATAAAGATCGATGAATGTCTCTTGGGTCAATCTTCTATAATCAGCGGAATCAGTAAGATATATTTCTCCGAGCGATTCGCCAATTTTCCAGGAGTTATAGCTATGGCCTAGTTTTAGAAAGGTATCAACAGATTCGGCGCTTGCTTCTTCAAGCACCTTCTTACACATTTCAAGAAATTCTTCTCTTGATACCTCATTAAATTTTTTTCCAAAACGTTTTTCTGCCGCCATCTCTATTGGGAGACCGTTTCTATCAAGGCCTAAAGGAAATAAAACATTATAACCGATCATCCTCCTAAACCTTGCAAACATATCCATAATTGTGTAAGTAGATGCGTGGCCTACATGTACCGGACTATTAACATAAGGTGGGGGAGTGTCTATTGAATAAACTGGTTTTTCAGAATCTTTTTTAAACTTAAAAGGTTCCTCCCTTCTCCATCTTTCGTAAATCTCTTTCTCAAATTCTTTATCCCAAGATTTGCTTTTTATCTTAGCTTCCATTAAAATCCCCTAGTTCTTCATCTTTTAATTGTTAATTTAAATAATTTACTTTTTTAATTGTTTTTAATCTCTTCTGTATATGGCTCTCTGGCTGGTGTATTAAATTTTGCGATGTTTTTTTAATTTTTTATTCGTATATATCAAATTGATTCTATTTTTAATTTAGAAGTTTTATTAATTATAAAAATAATTATAAAAATATAGAAACACTTTTAAAACTGATAGTTTATTTATTTTTTATGGAACTATTATGGACTAAAAAGTATCAGCCCAAAAAAATTTCAGAAGTTGTTGGGCAACAAGAAGCAGTTTTTAAAATAAAAGATTTTGTTTTAAATTTTAATAAACAAAAAAAGAGAGCTCTTTTTATTTACGGCCCTGTTGGTTGCGGGAAGACCTCTGCTGTTCAAGCAGTAGCAAACGAATTAAATTATGAGTTACTTGAAATAAACGCTTCTGATACAAGAAACTCCGAAACGATAGAAATGCTCGTAGGCAATGCTATAAGACAAAAAAGTTTTTTTTATAAAGGAAAAATAATACTTGTTGACGAAGTAGACGGAATTTCTGGGGTTGAAGACAGGGGCGGAATAGCAACTCTTTCAAAATTAGTAAAAGAAACAAACTTTCCTATAATTATTATCGGTGGTGATGCTTATGATCAGAAGTTTTCTGAATTAAGAAAAAATACGCTATTGTTAGAATTTAAGAAACTTGAAACAAAAGATATTTTACTTATACTAAAGAATATAGCGGAAAATGAAAAAATAGTTACAAAAGAAGAATATTTGAGAATTATCGCAAGGAGAGTTGATGGAGATGCAAGAGCTGCTATAACTGATTTACAAACGATTGCTTATGATCGAAAGATAACAGAAGAAGAGATAAATGCTCTTTCTTATAGGGAAAAAGAGGAATCAATGCAAAATGCTTTGATTAAAATTTTTAAAAATTCTGACTTAAAAATAGCACTTTCTGCGTTTGAAAGGGTTGGGGAATCCCAGGACAAATTGATTTATTGGGTTGATGAAAATCTTCCTTACGAGTATAAAAATATTAAAGATTTATCTTCTGCTTATTATTACCTTTCTAAAGCGGACATATTTCAGTCAAGAATTTTAAAAAGACAGGACTGGAGATTTCTCGTTTATATAAATGCATTGATAACTGGTGGTGTGGTTGTTTCAAAGACGCAAAAGAACAAAGAGATTATGGATTATAAACAAACAACAAGATTTCTTAAAATGTGGTTAGCAAATCAAAAATACTCAAAAAGAAAAGCAATCGCTTCAAAAATAGCTGAAAAAACTCATACATCCACTTCCGAAACTATAAAAAACTTTTGGTATTTTCAAATAATATTCCAAAAAAATAAGAAAATGGCAAATGCAATTGCAGAAGAAATTGGACTTGACAAAGAAGAAGTTGAGTGGCTTTGTTCAAGGTATTAAATTTATTTCAATGAGTATATTAAAAAATATTTGAAAGCATTTAATACAGAATACAAACAAAATAAACAAAAAATTATATAAATAATAAATCAGAATTTTAAAAAAATGAATGGAAAAAACAATGATATAACCTATGAAGATATTATAAACTTAGCGTTGAGAAGATCTTTTTTCTTTCCTGCTTCTGAAATATACGATAACTACCCCGCAGGTTTCTTTGATTTTGGGCCATACGGGGCTTCTCTAAAAAGAAAAATTGTTGAAGTTTGGAGAAAAGAATTAGTTAAAAAAGAAGAATTTTTTGAAATTGACGGAGCGATAGTTATGCCTGAAGATGTTTTTAATTCTTCAGGACACTTAAAAGCGTTTAAGGACCCAATTACTAATTGTAAAAAGTGTAATTCTTCTTATAGAGCAGATAAGATTCTTGAAGAAAAAGTTAGTGGAGGTGTTTTTAAAGAAGCAATGTCCGAAGAAGAATTAACTTCCGCTCTTAGAAAATATAAAATAGTGTGCCCTCATTGTAAAGGTGAGTTAAGCGACGTGGAAAAAGCAAGTTTAATGGTGAGAACAATTGTTGGGGTTTCAAAAAACAAGCCAACATATTTAAGACCGGAATCTTGTCAGTCAATATTTATAGATTTTTTAAGGATGTGTAAAACAATGAGAGCAAAACTTCCTTTTGGTATATCACAGTATGGTAAGGTTTTTAGAAACGAAATCAGCCCAAGACAGACACTTTTGAGAACCGTTGAATTTACCCAGATGGAAACAGAGATATTTTTTGATCCTCAAAATATAAACGAAATTGAAAATTTTAGCGAAATAGAAGACTATGAAATTATGGTGCAGAGAAGTGGAGAAGATACTCCGCGAGGAATAAAAGCAAAAGATATTGTGACAAAAAAAATAGTTTCAGGAAAACTAATTGCTTATTATTTAGCAAAAACTCAACAATTATACGAAAAATACGGTTTTAAAAAAGAAAATATTCGATTCAGAGAGCTCGATTCGGAAGAGCGTGCTTTTTATGCAAAAGAGGCGTTTGATTTTGAAGTTAAAACGAGATTAGGATGGGTTGAACTAATAGCAAATAATTATAGAACAGATTATGATATAAAAGGTCATATGAATGGGAGCAAGAAAGATTTAAGATATGTATATGAAAATGGCAAAAAGATAATCCCTCATGTTTGGGAAATATCAATCGGAACTGATAGAACATTATACGCTGTGATTGATAATTCTGCTAAAGTTGGAAAAGAAGGTATTTACCTTGCACTTCCAAAAACTATCGCTCCTATTGAGGTAGCGGTATTTCCTTTATTATCAAATAAACAAGAGCTTGTACAAAAAGCAGAAGAGGTTTATTCTTTATTAAAAAATAATTTTGATGTATTCATAGATATCTCTGGGAGTATTGGAAAAAGATACGCAAGACAAGACGAGATAGGCACCCCTTATTGTCTAACAATAGATTTTGATTCTTTAAAAAATAATGATATTACAATAAGAGAAAGGGACACGACAGAGCAAAAGAGAATTAAGATAAATAAATTAACAGAAACATTA
Organism: Candidatus Woesearchaeota archaeon; assembly: GCA_038890975.1. Lineage (GTDB taxonomy): Archaea > Nanobdellota > Nanobdellia > Woesearchaeales > CAIVOO01 > JAWAEZ01. The sequence continues at coordinate 5 of JAWAEZ010000009.1, read as the reverse complement.
GCAAG
>JAWAEZ010000008.1:0-18681 GCA_038890975.1 Candidatus Woesearchaeota archaeon | reverse complement strand
TGAACATAAAAATATTTAAAGATTAAAGTTAATTTGTTGTATTTATGAAGAAATCGGAATTTGAAAATATTTTTGAAAAAATAAAAGACCTGTCATCAGAAGAAAGAATTAATATTTTAAAAAGTTTTGAGAAAAAAAGAATACAAGGAATTAAAAAAGTAAATAAAACCTTTGCAGATACAGAACAAGATTTAAAAAGAATATTAGGAGAAACAGAAGAGAATTGGGAAAAAAGACAAAAAAATATTGAAGAAGAAAACTTAGAAGATAATATTAAACTAATACTTAACAATAAAGAAGTCAAAAAAGAAGAAAGAAATAGAAGTTATGGTGAGCTCTCAGAAGCGCTAAAAAACCTTTACAATTTAGCAACAGAAAATATCTATGTTTCTCTCAACTATTTGAGGGACAAAGATTTAGACGGCACACCGAACCAGGGAGCCGAAAAAATGTCTGACGGATATTCGCAAATATTTTCAAGGAAAGATTTTAATAATGTGCCTATTAAAAATTATAAAGTTAAAACTCTGTTAGTAAAAGAAAAAGGCCTTATTGAACAAATAAAAAAATATCATTCAGGGGTTTAATATGTCACAATACATTTTTGGAAATGATTATGCAATGCCTTTTGATAGGGAGAGTTATGAGCCGCCTTCTAATGAAAAATACTTTGTGCCTATAAGTAGTATAGGGATAAGCGCGCATCCTATGAGAGAACAACTTGAACAATTAAAAGCAAGAATATTCCAAGGTGCATCAAAAGTAGAACTGGGATTTATGGGTGTTAAAAAAGGTAGCATGGCACAAGGAGCAGTAACCCCCGAGATGTATGGTGCGGAAGAAAGGGAAGCAATAAGGCAACTTGCTAAAATAAACAAGGTTGAATTGAGTGTTCATGCCTCCCCCTCTGCCGGCAGTCCTTCGGGGCTTTCGCAACACGGATTTGATGATAAAGAAAGAGCTGATGTTTTAAACGAGATTAAAAGAACTATAGATTTCGCAGCAGATACTGGAGGGGGCTCTGTTGTTATACACACTGGAGAATGGCATAGGCCAATTTTTCAAGTAGTAGGTAAATACGAACCAGAAGAATTTAGAAAAAAATTTGAGGCATATCCTGAAGAAAAAGAAAAAGGACTTATTTATTTAGCTGACGAAAAAACAGGTGAACTACAAGCGATTAGAAAGGATATTGAAATTTGGCAACCAAAAACAGAGATAGTTAAAGACCCTCTTACAGGAAAAGAGATTGAGAAATTTTTTTATGATGAAAAAGGAAATGTTATAATGGAAAAGCTAAATTTTGATGAAGTAGTTAAAAGAGGAAGAAAAGACAACCCAAATCTTAGTGAAGAAGAAGCAGTAATAAAGTTCTTTTTTGATGCTGAAAAGAAAAGATACCACGCAGAAGCATTGAGGTGGGCTACAGAAGCAAGAAAATTAGAAGAAGAAGCTGAAAAATATAGAAGAGCGAGGGAAATGTGGGAAGAAATAGAAAAACGAACCCCAAAAGATAAACTTGATAATCTCAGGAGAGCTTTTAGGGATGAGACAGGACTACTCCCGCCAGAGACAATGCTACCTTCAGAGTTTCTCAGACAGATAGAGAAAAAAGCAGTAGAAAATATAAATTGGATGAGGGAATACGCGGTTTCGGCGAATTACAATCTTAAGAGTATGGAAGAGAAAATAGAAAGATTAAAGCCGGTAGAAGAGGTAGGGATTAAAAAAACATCCGATACAATCGCAAAAATGGCTATTTATGCATACGATGTTGAAAGGACAAAAAATCTTCAAAAACCTATTTACATAGCGCCTGAAAATATGTTCCCTGAATGGGGTTATGGGAGCCACCCCCAAGAGCTTAAAAAAATTATTCTAGAATCAAGGAAAGCAATGGTTGAAAGATTAGTAAAAGAGAGAAAAATTGACGAGGAGAGAGCAAAAAAAATAGCAGAAGAGCACATAAAAGCAAATTTTGATATTGGCCATGCAAATACTTGGAGAAAATTCTTTAAAGGTTCGGACCCTTCTAATATAGAAAAAACAAATAAAGAATTTAAGGAATGGTTGCTTAATCAGGTGAAAGATTTGTTAAAGTCCAAAATAATAGGTAAAGTGCATATTTCAGATAATTTTGGCTATTACGACGAACATTTAACACCTGGGCAAGGAATAGCGCCTATTAAGGAATTTATAGAAGAAGCTTCAAAAGCAGGGGTTAAAGATATAATAGTAGAGCCGGCGCATCAGGATTATAAAGCAATGCTTGGGGCGTGGGAAGTATTTGGTTCTTCAATTTACTCAGCAATGGTTCCCTCAGGTATAGATAGATGGACAGATGTTCAACATTCATATTTTGGTAGGACAAGGGGGCCTAATTATTTAGTTGAAGAGACGCGGCCTTCAGAGGACTGGGTGCTTTGGTCAGGTGTAAGGTTGGAGTAACTAACAATTTATAATTTTTATAAGATAAAAATAAAATTAGAGAAAATAACCAAAAACCTTTTAAAAACATTGATATTAGGTTAATAATATTTGTTAATAATATAACCAAAATAAAACAAACTAATAAATGTATATTATACTAACAGATATTACTTTAAGTTAAAATTAAAAAATCAAACTACAAAAAGGGGCGATAGATGGAATCAAAAATACCTCGAAAAGAGGAACAGCGAATACAACTTACTAAATATACAAAAGAAGAGGTGGAGCTTGCGAGGACCTTTGTAAAGAAGATTTACGAAGAGTTCGGCAATTTCATAAAAGCGGCGGTTCTTTTCGGCAGCTTGGCAAGGGAGAAAAAAGCAAGACCAGCAGATATTGATATCTTATTAATTATTGACGATGTTAGCGTGACATTGACACCCGAACTGATAGAAACATACAGGATTGTTGTAGAGAAAAAAATAGCAGATGTCTCTCCTAAACTACATGTGACAACTTTAAAGTTTACTTCCTTCTGGGAATATGTGCGGGCGGGTGATCCTGTAGCTATAAATATACTTAGGGATGGTGTCGCTTTGATAGATACAGGTTTTTTTGATCCTTTACAAGTTCTTCTTTTAAGAGGAAGAATAAGGCCAACTGGGGAATCGATATGGACTTACTTCGTGAGAAGCCAAACCACGATACACAATTCAAAATGGCATATAATGCAGGCGACTATTGATTTATACTGGGCGGCTATTGACGCAGCTCACGCAGCGCTTATGAAATCCGGAGAAATACCTCCGACTCCTGCTCATATTGCAGAGATGGTTCAAAAGGTACTTGTACCTAAGGGGATAAGCATAAAATACGCTCACATAATGCACACTCTTTATGATTTATACAAAAAAATAATACACCGCGAAATAAAAGAGATAAGACCAGAAGAATACGCAAAATACCTCAAAGATACAGAGGAATTCGTTAGTAAAATGGGCGAAATTGTAGAAGGAAAAATACTTTAATTTGTTTTTATAACTTTTTATTTAAACACGATTATATATAAATTTAATTATGCTATTTTAACTTTATAATACTTTTTTTTATTTTGTGATATGGCAGCTTCGTGAAAGATTTAAGAAATATTATTACAATAACTAAAATGTTTGAAAAACAGAAGCAACAACAACTTCAAAAAAAAGATTTTTCAAGAAAAGGGTCTATTGACGATAGAATAAAGCGTCTTGTTGGGTTAATAAATAATAAAAAAAATTATTACACAACATCCTCTTGTTCAGGCAGAATAATCATTCTTACAGAAGAGAAAAACAAAAAAAATTCAAAATGGCAGTTTGTTTCTCATACCAAAATAAACTTTGAAGAAATAAAGGAGAACCTTAAAGTTCTTCCTAACAAGATGTTATGGTTTAGATTTGAGCCGATGATAATTCATGTAGTATGCAGGGATTTTAATGATGCTCTTGAAATAATAAAAAAGGCACAAAAAGTAGGTTTTAAGCATTCAGGTATTATTGCAAGCGGTAAGAGAATTGTTGTTGAGATAAGAGGCACAGATTTTATAAGTGCCCCTCTTTCTAATAATAAACAGCTTATTGTGGATGATGATTATTTGAGAATTCTTATTAAAGAAGCCAATAAAAAAATAACGAGGAATCTTTTAAGAATTAAAAAATTAGAGAAGGAAATAAAATCTATTTAATAAAAAATAAAAAAGATTTTATGGTGTTTCTGGCTTTCTTAACAACGCCACTATAACAGCAATTATTATAATAAGTGCTAAAACAATTCCTGTGATTATTGCTGTTGTTTCAACCAGGTTATTATCTGATATCTTTCTTATTCTCACAGGGGTACCTGTTGTTCTTCCCGATGAAGCACTTGCTGGGGAACCGGTTATTATAACCCCCTGGGAACTCCCCCCAATTGAGACATTCTGTTGTTGCTGTGTTTCTATTGTACCAGTGATGGGCCCACTTATAGGGGTTGTTCCTGTTGTTTGGTTAGTATTCATTGCGGAACCACAAGCATTCACTTTTAATGTTTTCTGTATGTAATCTGTTCTTTTACTGTTCTCAACATAAAGAGCGAAATCAATAGGATATTCGCCAACAGGAATTATATCGGGCAATGTTATTGTAAATGTTTTGTCAAAGCCGATGCATTTTTCGTCAGGTTCTTCTATAGCATCGCAATCATTTCCAATATCTTCTCCTATTCTAAAAGCTTTTTGTATATCTATTTTTAAAGAAGGGTTTGTAATTTTTAACCACGAATCTCTGTCGCTATCCCCGATGCTATAAGCAGATGCTTTTAGAACCAATGTTCTGTCACAACTAATTTCAGAAGGTGATATTGATACTTCGTTGAATGATATGTGAGGATTCTCATCACGTACTATCTTTGCGTATATTGTCCATTCTGCTTCTTGCAACCTATCATTTTCATCGTAACCTTCTGCGCTGATTACTAAGTTATACTCTCCTTCATCAACAAGCCACCCAATTCTATCCTTTTCAAACTCTATAGTTTTCTTCACACAAGTATCTCCTTTTATGTCAAATTCGTCAACAGTGCCTTCTATGTCGTCTTCGTTATCAACACCTTCAAATGTCGCTTCTATTGTGACATCGCTGATTTTCTCATCCTTATTTGGGTAATCATTGCATAACTCAACTTCCGCGCTAAAATAAGAGCCGGGATAATTTTTTTCTTTGTCATGTGTTTCTCCAGAAGATTTCAGCGTTTTACTCTGGTCATTTATTTTTAAAGTTACAGAATTTATTCTTAATTTACTAGTTACATTTACTTTTAAATCGCTTGTCTTATCAAACATATCAGAATCAAAATAAATGTTGCCGATTTTGTGAAGTGTTGGTCTTTCATAGTCAGGAATATAAAGTATTACATTTACTTCCATCTGAGAGCCGGCTGGTAAGTATGTGTTGAAGTATTCTATTACTGGGTGGTATGTTTCTTCATCAGCGTCCGTTGTTATTATTATGTCGTTAAGGTCGTAGTCGCCGGCATTTTTAATAGTGAATTTTTTTGATATTGTTTTGTTTCTTTCACTTTTATCCATTAAAAATTCTGGAACAGAAACATTAAGAATAGCGTTTCTTACAGTGGCGTTTAAGTATGCTGTTTTGTTTATAGTTCCTGAAATGTTCAATGTTGATCTGTACATCCCATTAGGTGTGGTGTCTGTTATTGAAAGGGCAATAGGTATGGTTTTAGTTTCTGAAGGCATCAGTGTTAATGAGCCACTATTGCCTGTTTTTAATACCGCACCGTAATATGTAAAATTAGTATAATAATAATTTAGATTAAGTGTTGTGTTTCCTTTGTTTGTTAACGATAAATACATTGTTTTTGATTCCCCAACATCTCTTACGAGAGTTACTGATGTGTTCTTTATTTCGAGGTCGCTTGCGCTTATCCCTAACACCGCAGATAGATTAATAAGAGCTAAGAAAATTGCTACTAAAAATATGATTTTTTTCATTTTCAAAAACCCCCATTTGCTGTTTAACATATTTAGTATATAAAACTTTCTATTTTTTAACTACTCTGGAGTAGATTTTTATAGAAAAATTTATATATGCCATTTTATAAATTAAACAAACTATTAAGAGAAGATTTAATGAAGAAAAATAGTTGAAAAAATTGAAAACAACAGATCTATTATAGATATAATCTTACTAAAAATCTTACTAAACAATAACAATCTCGGAAACGAGTTTTACAAAAAATTCTTTAATTTTAATATCAACTAACAGTTATATTGAAAAATATTATTCAGAAATATTATTATAGTTAATATTTATAGTAGGCAGAAAACCCGCATATACTCTAACATAAAGAAAAAAACAGGAATAGAAATATCAAAAAATTTTTAGATACCTAAAAATAAGAATTTAAATAAAGGACTACCTGCCCCCTCCTCCAAAATAAAACATTTTTTCTATAGAAACATCTTCTGGTTTAAAGTCGCCTGTTCGTGGATGCGGTTGTACTTTCTCGCTCTTCAACTGCGCTTGAAAATCCCTCTGTTCGGGTTGTTTCACTTCTATAGGCGATTCTTTTTTTCTTTTCTCTAAAATATTTATCTGTGCGATTATTTCATTTATCTTCATAAAAACCTGTCCTAATTGAGTTTCTATGTTTTTAATTCTTTCATTCATATTTCTTATTTCAAGAGCGTCAATACCAACACCGAGAGTATTACTAAAAGTTGGTTTTGCCGAACCAATATTATTTTGGGGTTGTTGTTGAACATTGTTTGTAGTATTAATATTAGAAGAATCATCAATCTTCCTGTCAAGAAGACCTCCTTCAATCATTTTCTCTGCTTGGATGTACGCTTCATTAAAATCTGAAACAATCCCGTGGTCTTTTAATTCTCTTGCAAGCGCATTTATGCGCTTCATCTTTTCTATATCCATAAATAAAAAAGAAGTTATATTTAATATTTATAGTTTATGTTTTTTTATCTTAATTCTACATAGCTTTTTCTTCTTATTTTATCCCTTTTCTCGGGCTTCCTTGAAAAATAACCAACAGATTGTATTCCTATCGCGAGAAATATCACTGATACTATATACCCCAACCACTCAACTCTGAAAAAGCCGTAATGAATATTATACGGAAATAACATCATAGATAGGAGTATTGCTATAGTAAAAGGATACAATGTACAATTAAAGCAGTGCAAATAATCCACTTCAAACCTTATGGTTCTTGCTATAACAAAAGTTAAGAAAGAAACAAGCAGTATTATTATAAAGAATTTTATAGCAAAAACAATATAAGCAAGCAACATAAGGGAAGGAAGCATAAACAAAATAAATCCTATGAAAAAGTTCTTATAAGTTTCTTTATGAGTTATAATGTTGGAGTAACCTGTGGTATTTGTCCAAGAAGAACCAAACCAGCTTCTTTTGATTATGCTGCTATTTGTTACTAAAATTTTTCCTTTATTTATTGTTGTTGCGTTACTATTGAGGTCTATTGTTATCTGTTTTTTATTGTCTCCTTCAAAAAATATTAGCGGTTCTTTCATAGAATAATTCAAAGAGATTGTTAAATAGTTAAATTTTGATAAGGATTTATCAAATGATTCCGAGAAATTAATTAATTTAGGTATTGAAAAAATAAATAACAGAATTGTGCCAAGAATCATAAGTTTTAGAAAATATTTTATTGATCTTCCTACTTTTTGTTCTGCAAAGTCGTCATAGTCGTTAAGAGCAAAAATTTTTCCAAAAGTACTAAAAAAAGGTATAGGTTCGCCTCGCATAGAAGATTAAATAATGAGTTTATTTATAAATTTTTCTTTGTAAAAAACTTTGTTTTAATAATTTCTAAATACGAATAATAAGGTGGCACATATTATAAAAATTAAAAATTTAAACTTAATTCTTTTAATTATAAATATTTTTTTTTGAAATAGTTACATAACAATTATATAAATGCAATTGACAACAGCAAAATAATCATTTCCCGCAAAAGAATATTATGTCTTTTTCTTCTTCTACCACTTTTTTAACTTTAAAATTTTTTTTAATCGCTTCTTCTATCAAGTTTTTCTTACCTGACACTTTTAGGAAAGAAAGAACGAACTCTCTTGCTACTCGCTTTATCTCTTTAAGCCCCTTATCTATATCTTCAAAATTCTGTATTGTCGTTAATGAAATAACAACATCAAACTCGTTATCTCTGAAAGGAAGTTTTTCAGCTTTCCCTAATATGAACTTTATTTTGCGGTATTTTTTCTTTGCGATTTCTATCATTTTTTCAGCAGGGTCTATTCCGACTTCGCATTTGAAGAAACTAGTAGCGATCCCTGTGCCGCACCCTACATCAAGAATTTTTTTATTTTCTAAATTAATATTTTTAGCAACGATTTCGCATTTTTTAAGTTGTTCCTCTTCGTATAATTCGTCATAACTTTTTGATATTATATTGTAATATGTCATTGTGCACTTTTTATTAAGTTTAGTCAATATTTCTTTTTAATTAATTTATAAATATTGGCTTGTCAAAATTTGGTTGATCAAGTTTCATAATAAACCAGCACATTATTTAAAATATTTAAATTATAACTATTAAGTGACGAAAAATTTAAATATTATTAATTATTATATATTAAAATAGGTATGACATACGAAATAAGTAGAAGAGATTTTGTTATTAAAACAGGAGGATCAATAGCTTTATTATTAGCAACTAGCGCGGCAGATCTCTTTATAAATAAGAATCTAAACAAAAATACAAATATAAAAAATAGAAAATCGTTAGAGCACTTAATAGAAAAGACGTTCCCTGCATTTATTTTATCTTCTTATATAAAATTTATAGAACCAACAGAACAAAATTTAAAAAACTATAATCTACTCTTTTATAAATTAAAAATTGAAGAACAAGAATTAATAGAGGAAGGATTGATTGATTGTTCTTTAGATTCTTCAAATGATTACGTTTCGCATTCGCTTGAAAAGTTAGGATACACTCATAATAGAATAAAATTAGAGGACGGTTTGGACTCTTACATTCTTGGTAAAACAAAATTTAAAGAAGAAGAAAACAAAGTTAAAATTTTTTTATATTGGCCTATCGTCCCAACATTTGGAGAGTATAGAGGTTTTAAAAATCTTGCTTCAAGGGTAATGGATAAGGTTTTTGTAAATCTTGAAGAAGCTCACGAATCTGTAAATTATATTGTTAATCATAAATTGTATTACCAAACCCCAGTTGAGAATATTATGTGTGAGAAAATATGCAATCAATTTTATTGGAATAAAAAAAAAATTCTGGCAGAAATATTAAGAACAGTTAAAGTTCACGAAATTAAAGGTCATGTTGAAACGTACATTAACAACATATCTGACGAAGAAAGAGCGATTATTATTGAGTTATTGAATGCGAATAGTATGTACCCTTTTTTTAGGTTGTGGAGAATGGCTCACGGATCAAATGTAGATTCTACCCACAGAGTTGCAGCTAACACAATTCTAGAAGAGATTTACAATTACAAGAATGCTAAGGGACAAAACTACTCAGGTATTGTTATTGCGAATTCTGATCTAAAAGATTTAAAAGAAATAGCTAAAAAAATTTTTTATGAAAGATTCATTTAAACTAATGACCAGTACCACCAGCGGGGCGTGTTTCTGTTGGGGTGGGCTGTTTAGCTGAAACTTGAATCTGCGAATTAAGTGGAGCTCTCTGCCCATAAAGATTGCCCGCACCTTGGTCAATAATAGCAGAAGCGCTACCCCCATCAAACATTATTGCATAGTTTAGGCCAAGAGTATTTGATGCAAAAGCCCGCGCTTGATCAAATTCTAAATTTTCTACGACAACCATTACAAAATTTCCTTGATTGTCAATACCGACAATTGTGCGAGGTCTTCCCTTTCTGAACCTATAATTGTTACGACTTATCCTATCATCCGCCACGTTCCAATTAGTATCTTCATTTTTAATGGAACTTTCTTTTACAAGTAGTATCCCTGTCGCAGCGTAATTTACATTTTCGGGGTGGTCTATAAGGCCTATTAAATCCCCACCCCCATTTTCTGGAGGATTAATTTTTTTAATTTCTATACTACCATCATCTTTAATAATCATAACTCCAGTATTCCATCTGCAAACTTTTCCATACTGTTTAAGTTCGCCATTTTGTTTTATTGCAACCGCTTCTGACATACTTCCGTCTCGATGAAACATTGGTCCATTAACTATTGTCAAAAGATTATTAGGATCAGTTTTTTTGTTATATTCCTTACAATTTATAGCCACATTTATCATTTCTTTTTTAAAAGTTAATATTATAATGTTTTTATTTTTTTTATTAGTCTTAACTACAATCGTATGAAATTTATCCTTGTAAATTGTTATTTCTTTAGAATCAACTATAAATTCATTTTTTGATTCCTCTGTCTTCCCCCCTAAGAACAACAAACCATGGATATCAATTTTGCAATTTATTTTATCCGATTGTTGTTCACATGCGCCAACAGTCCATCTGTTTTGGGAGTATTTCGCTTGAAAGTGTATCCTCTTCTTGAGGTGATTATTAGATATTAACATAAAATCCGCTAGTACCTCTTTGATAAACTTATTATTTTTTATATTTTTTACCTTAATTTTGTTACCAAATCTAAACTCCGCACCACCAGTAACGTTCACAATAATTTCTTCCTCTTCTTCGGATTTTGGATTAACATCTATTATTATATTGTTATTTTTCCATTTGTTTATAGTAATGTTTATACCACTTCCGCTTGCAGAAATAACCTGATCACCATCTAACTTGTACAAAGCGATACACTTTTCATTGCGGTTATTGCATTTATTATCTGAAATTTTGAGAGGTCCGCTCTGACTATTGTGCGTAATTATTATTTCTTTCTCATTCCCGTATTTTACAGTAATACGCCCCTGTTTTATATATATCTTCCCGCCCTCAGAAGACATTTTTCCAATTACATAATATTCAACATCTCCATAACTTATTGAAAATTCGCCCGTTAATAATTTATCTTTAAAATAACCCTGCGAAATAGAAATCTTCTGTGGAAGGTTTTTTAGTGTTATTATTAATGAACCCTGTAGATTAACGCTAAATGAAACAGCCCCTATCTCTTTAAGATCGTCTAATGTAAAAATAATTGGGGGTGAGGACTTTGTTTTGAATAACTTGTTTTGGTTGTCGTATTCTATAACACTTCCTTCTATGTGTGTATAATAAATCCCTTTTGCACTACAGTATTCTTTAAAAGCGTTAATATTTTTAATAGTCCCCCCTACCTTCGTTAAATATGCTTCGTAAGCTTCAGGATATTTCCGGGCTAATCCCGCATCGTTGTTTAATAAGTTTTCATACTCTCTAATATTTTCATTGACTAAACTAACACAAGAATATTGATTACTGCAACCACCACTATTACTCTCTCCTCTTGAAATTAATGGCGCATATAACAAAACAATGAATAAAAATACTAAGATTATTATTTTTAAGGTTGGTTGTTTTTTCATTTTATTCTCTTTCTTTTAGCATTGTTTCATTATAACCTACCGCGAATGAGAATTCATAAGGTTCTAATAAGGAAGAATTTTCTTTTATTAAATGAATTATCACTCCTTCTTCAAATAATTCAATCTCAAAATTTATATTTTCATCTATTGCTATTTCAGTAATTAAACTTATAGGCAACCATGTAGGATCTTCTATTTGAGATTTGGCTATTTCCGTTGCTATATTAAACATTTTTGAAAGTTCAACATTAATTATTGAACTAAATTTACTTATCTCACTTGTTTTGTCCCCTTTTTTGATTTTTATAGGATAATTTAAGTTAAAAATAACAGATGTTTCTTTTATAATAACATCTGCTTCTATCTCTCCAGTTTCAATATTGTATCCTTCGTTACTAAACTTAGATAATCCTACTGATACGCAACTCTCAAGATTATCTTTAACGTAATCAACTAAACTATTCTTTAAAGTAGTATAATTGGGGATATTAACGGTCCCAGGAATAACCCAAATAGGGATTCTTTCACCTATATATGAAGGATAAAAAATAGAAAGTTCTAAATTATCATAATATGCTCCTTCTTTACTTACGTATATGACCGAATTTTTTGCGGTTTCGTCTACACATTTTTGAATAAAAAACTGAACTTTATTAGTATCTAAATCATAATAATTTACTTTAGGTATTTTTGTTTCATATGTTTTTTGATAAATAAATATTATTAATATTATAGAAATAACTATTCCTATTAATATAAAAATAGTCACTTGACTTTTTTTATAATGCATTTTATCTGATAATTAAATAATTTATTTATAAGTATTACCACCCAAAGTAGTATCCTTGTTCGTAGCCGAAGAATTTATTAATATATTTTGTTTTTGTTGTTGTGTTGGTCATTGTTATGTATTCTGTTTTTGTAACATTTCTATATTTTGTAACGGTTCTTGTCTTTGTAACAAGGCGGTATGTAACTGGTTCGGGGTAGAAGCATTTTTTCATTGATGGTTGAGTTTTTACGAAGATTATGCAATTTGCGCCTTTTGCTCCAGGAGGCATTTCTATCTCCCAACTATAAGTTACTGTTTCGTAAGGGCCTACTGTTTTTGCTTGTTCTGGCGCTTCTGCTCTGCCTACAAATGTTTCAAGGTAAGCGTCATAAATCCATGTCCCTTCGATATCTTCTAAGTTTGTTAGGTTTAGTTCGCATATTATTGTATTATTTCTTGTTCCTACTTTTTTATCTGTTGTTGTAGTAAAATTCATCGGCCTATTGACGCAGAATTTTGTGCCGTATGGTTCTTTTTCTTCGTATTCTTCAATAACCTGGTAGGGTTCTTGAACTATTTTTGTTTGTGGCACCGTATAATTTTGTTCTTCTGTTATTGTGACTTCTTTTGCGGATGTTAGAATATATATTATTAAAACTACAATGGCTATTTTCAATATTATCATAAGAATTTTTTTGGTGTTGCACTTTTTAGTTGGTTTTTTCTTTTTCACAACTTTTATATCAACTTCTCTTGTATCTAACACTGCTTTTTCTTTTTGTTTTTTGGCAGGGTTTTTTGCCATGTTTATTTTTCTTGCTTTTTTTATTTATAATACTTTCTATATTATTTTATTAATTACAGATAAACAAATATTTTGTAGAAAAAAGTTTATAAATTATTTGAATAATAAAATAAAGCCGATTTTTTTCTTTTTTGTTTATAAAAAAAGGTTTTTATTGATTTTTAATCTTTTTAGTTAGGTAATATTCAATCTAATTACTTAGTTTTGTAGCTTCTAAATTTAAAAATTTTTAACTTTCACCATTTTTAATGTTTTTTTATTTTGTGTGGTTTTATTTTGTTTATATTATTTATTTTGTAATAGTTTTATATAATTATATAAAGACCAAAAAATAAAAATAATATTTTTTTAGCACTGCTCAATAACGAAAAGTATTTAAATTTGACCTTTTTAAATATAGTTATGAGGGGGTTAATAATAGTTTTAATACTAATTTTGAATAGTTATGTAGTGTATGGATTAAATGCGGAATTAAGAAACCCTATTGGGGTATGCTATGAATCCGGAAATGTAATTATTAGTTACTTGCATTCAGGAGGGGTTCTTAAAATAGACGAAATTGAAAAAACAGCAATATTCGTAGCTACAAATTCCACAACAAAAGTTGATGGGTATTGGGAAAAAGACGGCTTTAATTATAGCGTATTATCAGAAAAAGCTTCTACTTCCACAACCAGATTTTTCTTTCACTCTACAAATAAAGCATTCACAAAAAAAGGAGATTACCTATTTAAAATAGCATATTTCTCAAACCCAACTGACTATAAAATGAATGAGGTTTCGATAAAAATTTCTTGTCCGGGAATAAGTTGCAATGGGAATTCTGATTGTAACTATGATGAGTATTGTAGTGACGAGGGAAAATGTGAAGCAGTAAAGTGCGGTTATGGGGAGTATGTTGAGTTTAACAGGTGTATGCCAATATGCGACGATAGAAATCCTTGTACAGAAGACATTTATTCAAATGGGCATTGCATATTTAAGAAAACAGGCCAATGTTGTATCAACGATGGCGATTGCAACGACGGATTAGCATGTACAACTGAAAGATGTATTAATAACAAATGTGTTTATTCTCCTATAAAATGCGATTCAGCAAAAGACAGGTGCGTAGTAGCGAAATGCATAGAGCCGAGAGGTTGTGTTTATGAATCAGACGCAGAATGTTTAGGTATAGAAAATGAAAAAAGGGAATATTTTATAACAATAGGAGAACCAAAAGTTCGTCAAAAATCGTTCTTCATAAGGTTGGGGGAGTGGCTTGATAATTTTTTAAGAAATCTTTTTTAATAAACTAATTTTTTTTATACCCTCTTAAATAAATGAACAAAAAAGAAAAATAATAGAACAAAGAGAAATAATAATACGCTTTTTTATAAAAATAAAGAAAATAATAATATTTGCTCTGCTGCGTTTAGTTTTGGAAGATTTAGCAGACAAGAAAGCTGCAGTGTTTAAAATATAAAAAAGAAGAACAGAGAAAAAGTAATTGAGTTAGTTAATTACAAATTATAAAAAGATGCTACTTATTTGAGTTTTATTATTTTACTGAAATATTTCTAAATCTATTTTTAATATTTTTGTTACATAAATTTATTCTATAACCCTGTAGAAACTAATATTTTGTTTGCTATGCCTGAAAATTGTTTCTTTGGGAGAAAATATAAGTGCATCATAAATGTCTGATAAGAATATTTAACCAAAACTTATAAATAGTGACTAATTATAATAAATTTATGGCAAAAGAAACGCCTATAAGTGAAATAACGCTAAGAAAATATGAGAAACCTTACTTTGCTTCTAAAAGAGAACTCGTAAAAAAAATATGTCTTTCAGTGGGGTTGTTACAGCCCGGGGATTCAAGGGACATTATTGTAGATATACTCTACATACTACTTGAATCAAAAAAAGAGTTAAGTTGCGAAGAAATAGTTAGGGGGGTAGTGGAGTTAAGAAAAAACGAAAAACTTCCTCTAACAGGCATCGCTGCTTCAAACATAAGAAGACAATTAAGAAGGTTAAGAGAGCTCTTGATAGTAGAAAAAATAAAGAACAATTATCGGATTACGGAAAACCTGTCACTTTCAGAAATTTTTAGTGAGAAAATAGAAAATATTCTGTTAAAGACAATAATATCAAGGATAAAGGAATACGCGATTAAAGTAGATTCTTCTTTTAATAGGCATCCCTCTGAAAAATTTTAAATAATATATAAATTTCAATTTTATTTATTATTTTATTCTCTCTTTTGGTTTTCTATTTATTAAATTTTTTTTTTCAATAACGCTCAAAAAAATATAAAAAATTATCGCAACAGGAAGAGAAACTTTCACAAAGACATCTTTTAACTCTTTAAAATTCCACCACTCACAACTTAAAGGGAAACACCTCATGAAAAACCCAACAAATAAAAATGTTAATAATAAAACAAGAATAGAATAAAGAAATTTATATTTTTTCGGTTTAGGATTCATTTTTGCTTAACTTTAATTTTTTTTATTAAAAATATTCATTAAATTAAATAAAATTAAATACAAAATTAAATAATTAAATAAAATAAATAATTTATTCCCTTTTCTATTATTAATTTTCCCTTTTTATTATTTTTTATTTGCATACAAATTGAATAAAACTTCAATCAAAAATACGAAAAATTTAAAAACAAAATTTCTTTTCATTTTTTTAAATGAAAAAAAGAGGCCAAATAACAATTTTTATAATTATAGGTGTTATACTTCTTGTTATAACCGCAGTAGTATTTTATTACCAAAAAACCCAGGCAGAGTACCGGCCGAAAAAAGAAATAATACAGAAACTTGGGCCTGTTGAACTTTATATGCAGTCGTGTGTTGATCAACTCGCGCGAGAAGCGATAATCAAACTCGGACAAACAGGGGGGTATGTTTATTTGCCTCCTGTTCTTGAGAAGGTGCCTTCTGCTCACATAATAGAAGATAGATACGGCCTTCTTAAAGTGCCGATGTGGTATTTTAAAGACGAATCTTATATGCCCTCTCTTGCTGAAATAGAATACCAAATTGGGCTTTACATAAACAATTCTTTTAAGGGGTGCTTGCGCGATTTTGAACCTTTAAAAAATGAATTTGTTTTTAGAGATGTAGGGAATTATAGTTTTAGAGTAACTATTGGTGAAGAAGACGTTGCTATAGAAACATATTTTCCAATGAAAGCGGAAGCAATAGGAAGACAAGAAACATACGAAGTGGAAAAATTCAGCACTTACATACCTGTAAGATTGAAAAGAGTTTATAACTTAGCACAAAGAATTTTTGAAGAAGAAAACAGAGTGATGTTTCTTGAAAACATAACCTTGGGGATTATGACAGCGGGCTCTTCTATCCCATTTACAGGCATTGAATTCAGTTGTAAGCAGAAAATTTGGAATATTGTGGATATAAAGAACGAATTAAAAAGAAATATAGGTCCTGTAACTCAGAGGATAAGATTTAAGAATACGAATTATGTGCCTTTTGAAAAACCAGAAAAAGAATATGAGAAATTCAAAGGGCTTAAAAGAGACCCTACAACAGGGGAAATCAAGAACCTGCCCAAAACGAAACCGCCATCGGATATTTATGATTATTTTCATTTTTTTATAGAGGCCACAGCTGAAAACTTTAATGACTTAAATGTAAATGTTGTTTATATGGATAATTGGCCTTTTACTATTGAGGGAAGACCTAACGAAGGTGTATTATTGAAATCTTCTACTTCAGGTTTTTTTCCGGGGCTTCTTAACTTTTTATGTATTAACACTTATCATTTTGTTTATGATGTCTATTACCCTATTGAGATAAGAATATATGACCCAAAATCTTTTGGTGGGCAAGGTTATAACTTCAAATTCGCGATGCCTGTCATATTAAAAAACAACAAGCCGACTAAGTTGCCGCTTAAAGCAAGAGAGTTCATAACACCATCGCTTCCGGGAGGTATTTGTGAAGAGTTAAGCAGCCAGCAGCTTGATATAAGAGCCATTGATTCGGTTACTTATCAGGAAATACCTCGCGTTAATATTTCTTATGAATGTTTTAGGTATTTATGTAATCTTGGCCAAACAAGAGCGGACAGCGGGTTTTACAGATTAAGAACAGGTTACCCTCTTTCATGCCCTTATGGAAAAATTAGGGCAGAGAAAGAATCATATATGGCGGCAGAAATACAAGCACCTAAAACAGGCGTTGTTAGAATAAAAATGACCCCTCTCAAAAGGTTTAACTTTAATATAACAAAAGTTTTGTCAATAAACTACAAGGAGGAACCTCTTTTAGAAGATGAGATAGCATTTGTAACAATCAAGAACGAAGAAAAAAATTTTGAAGCAAATTTTATATACCCAGATGTTTCTTCAGGTTTTGAAGGAGTGAATAAAGAAATAACAACACTTGAGCTAATTGACGACGATATAACTTATGAAGTTGAGATAATGCTCTTGAAAGGCAATAATTACATAGGCGGATGGGTTGGTAATTGGACAGCTAAATCTGAGCAAATGTATGGAAAGGAGAACTTGAATTTTAGGGTTTATGTAAAAGTGCCTTACCCTAAAAATGATGAAGAAATAGCCAACACGATAACACTGCTACCAGAAATTTCAAAAAATCTTGAGCCGAGGTTTTCATGAGAATGAAAAAAACATTTGCGGTTTTTATTATATTAATCATGATAATATCTACTTTTTCTTTTGCGCAAGCATTAACCATAACATTTAACCCTTCTGATATTGAAGTTTATGAAAGAGAAGCATTAATAAAATGGGAGAGCGATGAATTATCAGATTCGGAAGTGGTTTACGGAGACAACATTAATAACGTAAGCGTATCTGTAAAAAATTTAACGCCTGTCTTGAACCATTCTGTTTTATTGCAGAATTTAAATGTCTCTACAACATACTATTATAAAATAATCTCAACGAATGAAAATGGCTCTTTTGAATTAAATAATTCTAATTCGTATTATAGTTTTACAACAACACAGGATACTACTCCGCCTTTCATAAACACCACAATCCCCCGCTTTTATAATTCTGCAAGGTTAATTATTGAGGGAATAACCGAACCTAGAGCGCTTGTCCACGCTTATGCAAACCCCTCACCTAACGAGGTGGGGATAGCTTTTTACGATAGGGAGACATTCGCAGACGAACAAGGTAATTTCAGAATAGTTAATCTTCCCCTTGACGCTTCTTTGAACGAAAATCTTGTTGTTTTATGGGTGATGGACAGAGCAGGCAACACAAATACCACAAGCGGTTTTGTCTCCATAGACACAACCCCGCCTAATGTAATTATCAATATCCCTTCATCTACAACAACAGGTTCTTTAGAAATAAACGGTACAACAGACGAAAATATAACAGTGGTGGTTTATGCGGCTCCTTACAACGAAAGCTGGCCTGTTTCTATTAATGAATCGCACATTTTAGAAAATGAAACAATAGAAACAACCAACCTAACAAATTTTTCTGTGTCTATTTCCCTCACTGATTACAAAAATGTTGTTAGGGTTGTTGCTTATGATAGAGCAGGCAACGAGGTCGTTGAAGAGAAACAAGTTTTGTATGATTCAGAGCCCCCAGTTTTTGAATATC
>JAWAEZ010000007.1:23573-30338 GCA_038890975.1 Candidatus Woesearchaeota archaeon | reverse complement strand
CTAAAGATTCTATAAGAGAAGGGATGTTTTTTACAATAGAACCGGGGATTTATATGATAGGTAGAAGAGGGATAAGAATAGAAGATGATATCTTAATATTCAACGGAAAAGTAGAATGCTTAACAAATGTTACAAAAGAACTTATAATAATAGAAAAACCAAAACCTTATAAATCTTTATATTTTAAATTGTGAAAAATGAAAAAAAATTCTGAAGGAGAATTGAAAGAAGCAATACTAAACGAAATAAAAGTGGGTTACACCCAGGACATTTCGCATTTGGAAATGGAAAACAAACTTCTAAAAGAAACAATCTCTCATCTAAAGGAAGAACTTTCCAAATTTCAAAAAACACCATTTCTTGTAGCGGAGATAAAAGAGACAACAGGCGAAAACGCTTTGATAAAACTTCAGAACGGAAACGAGTTTTATGTGGGGGTTTCTCCTGCTTGCGAAAAGTTATCGGCCGGCGACTCTGTTTTGGTGGAGCAGAAAAATTTAACAGTCATAAGAAAAATTCCTCTTTCAAAATCTTTTAATGTGGAAAAGTTTGTTATAATAGAAAAACCATCTATAAGCTGGGATAATGTCGGAGGGCTTTCTAAACAGGTAGAAGAAATAAAAGAAGTTATAGAGCTTCCTTTAACAAAGCCGGGCTTATTCAAAAAAATTGGTATAGACCCTCCTAAAGGAGTTTTGTTGCACGGCCCGCCAGGAACAGGAAAAACACTACTCGCAAAAGCAGTGGCAAGCTCCACAAAATCAACTTTTATAGAAGTAGTAGGTTCGGAGTTGGTACAGAAGTTTATAGGCGAAGGCGCTAAACTAGTAAAAGAAATATTTCAATTAGCAAGGGAAAAGGCACCTTCTATAATATTCATAGACGAAATAGACGCCTTGGCTTCGAAAAGGATTGATATAGGCACGAGCGGAGAAAGAGAAGTACAGAGAACATTTATGCAGCTTCTTGCCGAGATAGACGGGTTTAAACAGCTGGATAATGTTAAAATAATCGGTTGCACCAACAGAAAAGACATACTCGACCCGGCAATATTAAGACCAGGGAGATTAGACAGACACATAGAAGTTCCTCTTCCCGATGAGGAAGGAATAAAAGAAATTTTTTCAATTCATACATCAAAGATGTCATTGGATAAAAAAATAAACTTTAAAAAGTTATATCATAAATTAAAAGGAATGTCGGGTGCAGAAATAAAAGCAGTATGCACAGAAGCGGGCTATTTTGCCATAAGGGACAGCAGAACAAAAGTTAAAGAGGAAGATTTTATATCAGCAATAATCAAGGTTAAAGAATTTGAAGATAAAGAAGGTCAAGAGTATTTGGCTATGTTTGGGTGATTTTTTTTAAACATTAAAAATTTAATGTAAGTTCTTTATTTATAACTATAATAAAAAAATCTGAAGAATTTAAGAATTTACGTGTGCTCAGCAGTTACTACCGTTCTTCACAGCAAATGCTCAGAGGGTGTTCACTCATTCATCGCACATTACGCTTCTTAAATTTTTAGTTATAATAATTTATAAATCTATTCATTATTAACTTTTTGTTAATCTATCATATTATAACACTTCAAAATCAACACAAACCCTATAAACTCTCGGCGAATGTTGTCCGCATTTAAAATATCCGTTAAGCTTCCATTTGATGTTTTTCTCTTTGCAAACCTTTTCTATTTTATAAAGTGCCCTGTGAGGAATTTCGCTTTCGTGAAGAAAATCATAGAAATGAATTATAGTGCCTTTTTTTGAAGCAGAAAAAGCAACATCGAGAAAATCTTCTGCAGATTTGGGCAAAGGCATAATAATTCTATCAAATTTTTCTTGAAGAGCAGGTACAATTTTTTTAACATCCCCCAAATATAAACGAGCATTTTTTATCTTATTAATTATTATATTCTCGGTAGCGTATTTATGAGCTTCGGGGTTTATTTCTACGCCTACAATTTCTTTCGCATCAGAATTTTTTGCAATTACACACACATAGGGAGCGACACCAGAAAACATCACAAGCACTTTTTCACCTTTTTTAACTAATTTAGAAATTCTTAACCTTTCGCTGCTTAATCTAGGAGAAAAATAAGCTTTTTCAACATTCAGTTTAATTGAAACCCCATTTTCTCTATGTATCGTTTCTTTTGTTTTTTTTCCAGCGAGATACTTCATTTTTTGCACCCTAAATTTACCGATATGAGCACCCAACTTTTTGACGATTGTTTTTACACGACCATTCATTTTTATAATTTCTTTGGCAATAATTTTTTCTTTTTTCTCTAATTCTTTAGGAATTTCAAGGATGGCTATTGAACCAACAACATCGTAAGAATTTCTTATTATTTTTAGTTCTTTATTTGTTAGTTTTCCCGCAACAGCATCTTTTATTTTTTTAATTTTTTTTATTTTACTTAAACGAGCTCTAACAAAAATAGCATCCTTAATTAATTTTTTAACTTCTTTTGGAGAAGTGACCGGAATAATAACATATTCCTCCATTTTTTTAATTTTTCTAGAAAAATCATAAAGATTATTATTTTTTAACAATCTTATTACTTTTTCAGCTTCTTTTAGATGTACTTTTATCCCCCCCATCTTTTTTATAATTTTTTCTTGGCCGAGTTGATTTTTTCTGTTTTAATAAAAACTTCTGCGATGAAAATTCGGAATAATAATAAACCTGTGGAGAGAGCAATAACATATTTCCAACTGAATGTTTTAATTACCCCCGCCCACAGGAGAATTAAAAGATACAAAAGAGAAATTACAAAATAAGTTATTGTTTTAATAAGCAATGCAGCAATGAAATTTATAAAAACTTTCAACATCATACAAACCACCTGTTTAGATCACCTTGGGAGTTTTTTCCTTTTATTAATTTTGTTTTCTCAATTAAGGAGCTAACTCTATCTGCACTAAATTCGTGCTCATCTACAAGTATTTTTTTTATTTTTTCTTTATCTATATTTTTCCATGTTAATTCGTATTTGTCAGTCACAGGCATATTTTTTATTGTATTATAAACTTCTTCCCAGCCGAAATCAAAATAGTCGCACCATTTTAAATCTTTAAATAACTTATCATAGTTAGGTTTGTATTCTTTTACAAGTTTAAGAGCTTTTTTAGGCCCGATCCCTTTTATTCCTCCAAGGTTATAATCAGTCCCGACGAGAATTCCGATAATTAAAAGTTGCTCTTGGTCTATTCCCAATCTTTTAAGGTTTTTTTCTAGGTCAATAATCTCAGGCACAACTCTTTCATACGCAAGAGTTCCTATTTTTTTTCTCTTTTCAGAAACGGTTAAGTTTTGTATAACCCTCTTTACCCCATACAATAAGCAGTCATAATCCTGGCTTACTTCTGCAAAAGCGTCTCCTTTATTTACTATATATGCGGCTTGGGCTTCACCTTCCGAAGGCGCCTGTACAACAGGTAACCCCATCGCCTCAATAAGTTCTTTAGATTCATTAACCATCTCTTCTGACAAAAAAGAAATTCTAGATCCAAATTTTTTCATAGCTTCAATATCTTCTCTTTCAAGAGCAATTTTATACTGCTTTGCGGCTTCTTCTTTTAACTCCGCTCTTCTTTCTTTTTCTTTTTCTTTTATTTTTGGGGGAACTCCATCAAAGACAAATACAGGTTTAATATTGAACTCTAACATTTTTAAGGTTCTGGTAAAAAGACCGGCGAGATGACTCGTTACCCTCCCTTTACTGTCCATTAATGGAGTGCCATCTTTTTGTCTTATAGAACTAAGAAATTGATATAAGATATTGAAAGTATCTATAACTATAACCTTTCCCGAAAGTTCTTCAAAAGAGATTTCTTTCTTTTCTATTATCTCCTTCAGTTTTGTTCCCATCAAATAACATACAAAGTCATTTAATTTAAAAAGTTTTGTTATTCTGGTTAATTAAATTTGAATTAACTATTTTTTAGAATTTGATTTTGCGGTCTAGTTTTTATTAAATAAATAAAAAAATAAAAATTTATTTAACCCGCACAGATATTTGCTGAGCAGGTTCGTAATTTTCATAAAACCCGTCTTCGTATATCTGCGCCTGTATCTCAAATACATAAGTCCCTGCGGGAGTTTCTTTATCTGCAGAAACCATTTCTCCAATTTTTATCAATATGGGTTTTGAAATCTTTTCCCCAGGCTTTAGCTCGTAGTAAGCTTCAAGGTCGTTAAGGGAAAGCCACCGGTTCATATAATCTTTATCCGCTTCTATTGGTGCTTGACCAACGCTTAACTGGGTTCTAACAAACTGCGGTTTTATTACAAACTTTTTTGGGAGATTTTCTAAGTTTGTTATACCAAACGCAAAGCCAACGACATCCCCAACTTTTCCTTCTCTTAAATTGACAGGTCTACACACCCTCACCCCCGGTTTTAAGCACTCTAATCCTTCTTTTTCAAGTTGGCTTATATCAGGCATATTGGATTGCTGGGGACTCTTCGTTTCAGAAGATTTTGCTTCTTTACTAACCTCATTTTGGTTTTTTGTTACTATTGGTTCCTCGCTGTTTTTTTCAGTTACAATTATTTTTTGTTTAGAGCAGCCAATAATCATAATCGCTGCAATGCACAGAATTGCTACCAAATAAATTTTTTTTTCCATTTTTCCACCCCTTATATTTTTAGTATGTTTATTTTAAATTCTCTTTCTAACATTTGAGAAGCTTTTTTTGTTAAGCTTCCCGTGGTAACGAATAAAACAGGGAGTTTTTTTAACTGCCCCTGAACATAAGCAGAGGATATATCATTCTCGTTGATTCTTGATTTATTTTTTGCTTTGCAGTAGTATTCAATATCTCCAACAATCGTAGGCACACTTACAATAATGTCTATTTCCGAGTTCTTCTTTTTAACTTCTATATTTTTTATTGTAATGCCTTTTTCTTTTAAAAACTTTATCGTTTTGTCAGCGAAGTTATCGATTATTTTACAGGTCTCTATTTGTTTGTCTATTATTTTTTCCTTTTTTTCTTCTTTGGCTAATTCTTTTTTATTCTCGGTATCTTTTGTTTTTTCTTCTACAAATCTCGTTAAAGTTCTTTCTTCTTTGGGCTCTTTTATTTTTCCGTTATGTTTTTCTTCTTCGGCGGGATACGCAACCTGCGCGTCTTCCTTTTTTTCTTTCTCAAAAATATTTATATTTTTAAAATGTTCCCTTATTAACTCAGCAGCTTCTTCGTCGCTTATTAGATACCATTTCCAGAATATCTCTTTTCTGTCGCCAAAAGTAACCTCGAGGGGCGTTGCGAAATCTTTTATATTTCTCAAAGAAACTCTTGTTAGGGCGTCTTGTTCATTGTCTCTTAAAATTTTATTTGTTTTGAGCGTTTCAAAAGTTTTTTTATCTTTTTCATTTAGATATTTAGACAATTCTTGTAACTTTGGTGCTTGTTCTTTGAGATAATAAACAGGGGAGCCTCCAATTTTTACATGAGATATTAAAATTCTTTTTTCAGAAGCAAGTTTTGATAAGACAGCACCTGCAATCATTGTATTACTACCTATTTCCTTGGCTATCTGGGCAGGCACAACAGGTCCCCTAGTCGCTATAATCCTTATAACTTGTTCTTCAATCATTTTCTGTTAAGGTCGTGTCCATTTTATTTCATAATAAGTAACATCATTTTCATCGTCTACTATTCCGATAAGTAATCTTTTCCTAGTTGAATGAGCAACCCGATTTTTAGCGGCAAATTCATACCACGTTATTGTATCTTCCTCTTCAACAGGATAAACAATCCATTTAGCGTGAGCCTCTCCGGGTTTAAACCCCCTTTCATAAACTCTAAAATCGGCTCCAAATTTTAAAGCAGTTTTTACAATATAACCTCTGTTTCTTAAATCTTTAAAAACAATAAATCTTGTTAAAACATTTGGTTCTTTTTTCTCTGCTTTTTTCATAAGTTCTTCAAACGAAAGTTTTTTTTTGTTTGAATAGACTAATATTTTTCCTTTTTCAGATAAGTAAAGAGCTTCTATAAGGGAGAGTTGTAATTTTTTGTCTTCGAGAAGCGTACCAAACCGACTTTGATTGTAAAGCTCAAGTGCTTGGTCGGAAGGTTCCGTTATCACTTTATCGCTTATGAGATGGCTTTTTATAAATTCTTTTTTTTGTGTTTCTTTTTTTGTCATTTTCATTAATTTTGTTTGTTAATTATTAATAATATATAAAATATTTAAAATATTATTTTTTGGATAATAGGTTGCTTTTTGTGTTTTATTAAAAGGTTTTTGTTTTGAGACAAAACAAACTTTTTTACAATATTGTAATAAATATTATTAAAAACTACCTCCTTTTTACACTATAAAAATGGAAATAATAATTTTAGGAACATCCTCTATGATCCCTACAAAAGATAGAAACCACCCTTCATTTTTGATCTACCACACAAAGGAATCTTTATTGTTTGACTGTGGCGAAGGGACCCAGAGGCAGATGAAAATTGCCGGAGTAGATATAAATAGAATAACGAGAATATTCATTACACATTGGCACGGAGACCATATGCTTGGCCTACCAGGGCTTATTCAAACAATGGCAGCACAAAATTATGATAAAACACTTAATATTTACGGTCCTAAGGGAAGCAAAAAACATTTTGAACATCTTCTTAAATCTTTTGATTTCGATTTAAGAATAAAATTGGAAGTGCATGATGTTTCAGAAGGAGTAATATTTAGCAACACAGATTATAAAATAGAAACCGCGCAGATGAAACACGCCGTTCCTAC
>JAWAEZ010000007.1:0-23474 GCA_038890975.1 Candidatus Woesearchaeota archaeon | reverse complement strand
CATCTTCTTAAATCTTTTGATTTCGATTTAAGAATAAAATTGGAAGTGCATGATGTTTCAGAAGGAGTAATATTTAGCAACACAGATTATAAAATAGAAACCGCGCAGATGAAACACGCCGTTCCTACATTAGGGTTTGCATTTGTTGAGCTCCCAAAGAGAAAAATGAATCTAACTGAGATAAAGAAACTAGGAATACCGCAAGGTCCTCTGTGGGGGAAATTACAAGCAGGGATGGCTGTTAATTATAAAGGCAAGGTAGTCAAACCAGAAGAAGTTACAAAACTCACCAACCCTAAAAAGATAAGTTATATAACAGATACATTGATATGTGATAACGCTTTTAAGTTAGCGTTGGACTCGGACTTGTTGATATGCGAAGCAACATTCGTATCTGAAAAAGAAGAAAAAGCAGAGGACCATATGCATATGACCGCGCAGCAAGCAGCTTTAATTGCTAATAGGACAAACTCAAAAAAACTTGTTCTTACCCATTTCTCTGCGAGGTATAAAACAACAGAAGAGATAGAAAAGGAAGCAAAAACATATTTTGATAATACATTATGCGCGTATGACTTTATGAAAATTAGGTTATAATGAAGAATACTAAAATCTTAACGGTGCTCAATTGCGAGTTTTATATCAGAACTTTTGATGGTCTTTCTTCCGGAATGAGAAGCGTATTTCATCGCATTCTGGGATATTTTATTAGCAACATCTTCAAGATAATCTCTTAATGCCGCTTTTGCTTTATCGGCAACCCTATCAGCACCTGCACTTCTCATAAGCTTTTCCATAGTTGTTAGTGAAAGCACATTTTTAGCCATATTTTTGAGCTAATTAAACTCTTTTTTTAAATATTTCTGTTTTTTTATTTTTTACATAAAATTTTAATATTATCTATAATATTATCTATATTAACATTTAATAAAAAACATCAATAATTAAAAAATGTTAAACAAAAAACAGAAAGGGTCAAAAGCAGAAAGAGAGCTAGTTGAGCTTTTTTGGGGTGCAGGGTGGGCTGCTCATAGAATTGCTGGTTCCGGTTCTTCAAAATATCCAAGCCCAGACATAATAGCAGGAAATTTTTCAAAAAAATTCGCAATAGAATGTAAATCCACAAAATCAAAAAATCAGTATATAACAAAAGAGCAAGCAGAAGCACTTCAAAGATTTTCAGAAATTTTTGGTGCAGAGCCATGGGTAGGGGTTAGATTTAATAGAAAAGAGTGGTATTTTATGCCACTCAAAGAGATAAAACAAACAGAGGGAAAAAACCTGGTTATAAATATTAAAAAAGCCAAAACTTTTGGTTTAAACTTTGAAGAACTAATAGGAAAATCTTTATGAGTTTAACTTAGAGTTATAAAAAGATAAAATGAATAATTTTAGTGCCACCAGAAGAAAAGAAATGATAGAAATTCTTGAAAAAAATGAAATGACTGCAAGAAATCTTGCGGAGATTTTCAGAGTTAATATGGAGTATATTCTTGAAGATTTAAAACACATCTCTCTTTCAATACGCAAATTTCATAAAAAACTTGAAATAAGGCCGGCTATTTGTAACACATGCGGCTTTGTTTTTAAAGATAGAAAAATGCTTTCAAGACCCACAAAGTGTCCTAAGTGTAGAAAAGAAGATATAACAGAGCCCATTTTTTATATTGAATAGAAAATTAATAAACTTTCAATATCTTCCTCAGAACTGAGCTGAATAATAGTGTGGTAACAAAATAAACAGCAAACCAGCCGGGCTGGTATCCGAAGATATTAAATTTTTCTCCAAACGGCTTCATCTTTTTGTTGCTTATTAAGACGCTTCTGATATCTCCTTTTTTGAAAAAAACTTTAGGATTTGAGTATCTTTGTTTTTCGCTTATTATTAATTCTGCGCTTTGGATTCCAGAAGGGGTTTCAAAATACATAATATATTCTCCCTCTCCCCCTCTCATTTTTATAATAGCGGTGTCATTAATTATTTCTTTATCAATTATTTCTATTTGGGGAACAACAGAAAAATTAAAGTCAATAGCTGGCGAGACAGAAACAGAAAACTCTTCTCCAGGCTTTATCGGGGAGTAAGCAAGATGGGAGTTAAGCCAACCAAAAATAATTATTATCGGCAGAAGGGTGAAAATCATAGGTTTGAAAGAATGTTTCATATATTCAATATTATCTTGCATCGCTTTAGCCTGTATTTCTGCAAGCTTTTTAGGATTGTTTCTATGTTTTTTCATATCTGCTTGATACTTCTTCATTCCATCTTTGATTTCCTTCATCCTTTGCTGGTTTGTTAAAAACTTATAAGCCAGAACGCTAATTAAAGTAATTATAAAAGAAACCCCTAAAATCAATACTAAGGGGCTCAATACAAGAAGATGCTCTGTCACTCCCATTTTAGATTTCTCCTCTTTTTTTATTTTTTATTAATTTTATTCAATAAACTTTCTAAGTGCAGGGTTCATATCATATAAATGATGCGTTGCTATATCCTCATAGAGCCTATAAACAATCATAACTGTAAGTAATATTCCTGTACCGTGTGCAAGCGCCCCTGACAAGTCTGCTAAAGCTGCCAGTAACCCTACAAGTATTGCTCCCATAATTGTAAGGGGACCGATATACCTGTTTAAGATATGTTCAAGCACCCTCTCGTCTCTCCTAAACCCCGGAATTTGTAAACCCGAAGCGACTATATTTCTGGCCTGGCTTCTCGCGTCCATCCCCGAAGTTTGTACCCAAAACAAACTGAAAATAACACAACCAGTTATTAAAAGCAGTAAATAAACAAAAGCGTGAATAAAATCAGAGAAAGTAACGGCACCTGTTATAATCTTTCCAACAATGTTTGGGCTGTGTATCCAAGCGACAAGACCACTCGTAGGGGTATTTCCTACAAAAGTTCCTAAGATGGGGAAACCCCAGTTCTGTAACAACCTTGCCCAAAGTTGGATGTTTGCAAACAACGCGGAAACAAGAATAACAGGCATATTTGATGTATAAATAAAAGCAAGCGGCCACCTTATTCCGTAGCCTCTAACCCTACCAAAAGAGAGAGGTATTTCTATTTTCATTGACTGCCCGAAAACAGCCATTACAAAAACAACAACTGTTGAAACAACAGCAGCGAGCATTAGTAAAGCAGTAATAGGGTCGCCACCGGCTAAACTTTGGAAAAGAGCAGGAATGGCCCCCGTAGCTATGTTTGGATTTGTAGGTGATGGAAAAGGATTAAATGCTCTTACAAAGATAGTTTTTGAAACCCCCGCAGCTATAAATAGAGAAACCCCAGACCCAAATCCCCATTTTGTTGTGACATCATCCATAAAGAGTATAAGAACCCCTCCCAAAAATAGCTGGAAAATAAGGAGTAGTTCTAAAGACAAGTAAACGGAAGTTCCTGCAAGCTCTGAAGGCGGAGATAGCCCTCCCATAAGAACATAAACAGCCGCTTCAAATATTATAAAGAACACAGATAGAAGTTTTTGTATGCCATGAAATCTCCTTTTTCCTTGTTCTGTTGTGGTGTCAAACTTCACAAGTCCCGAGCCGTTAAGTAACTGCAATACTATAGAAGCAGTAACTATCGGCCCTATGCCTAAAGAGATTATCGATCCGAATTCAGCTCCCAAAATTAAAGATAAATATTCAAACTGCTGTAACGCATTATGACCCAAACCAAATAATGGTATTGTTCCTAAAATAAAAAATATTAGTAGTACTATAAAAGTCCATTTTAATTTTTCTTTAAAGGAGAGTCTCTTCTGCGAAGGAGATTCTACTTCTGGAAAATTGTATATTAATTTATCAAGCGTTCCCATCACTCACCATTTTTTGATTTTTAATTATGACCTCTCCCCCAGCAGAGCTAATCTCTGCTATGGCTTTTTTAGAAGCGAAATCTACATATATCTTGAATTTATTCTTCGTTTTTCCTTTACCGAGAAGTTTATTGAATCCTAATTTTTTTCCATCAACAACATAAAGATTCTGTTCTTTTGTTATTTTTCCTTCGTTTAATAATTTCTCAAGATTTTTTTCAATAAATTCTATGTTCTGCGCCACAATTTTTCTTTTATTTTTGCTTACGAAACCTTTTTTTCCGAAATAGTCAAGGTGCCATATCGATGGTTTTTTTGAATCGGCCCTTTTACCAGTCCCAGACATTCCAGAACCTCCCCTATTACCTGAACCGCGATGCTTTTTTTTAGCACCCCATCCGTGCGTCCAACTTCCTCTTTGTCTACTGTTTTTTTTTCTTTTATTGATTGGCATATTTTTTATACCTCTTATCTAATTTAGCTTATAGCATCCTTTTTATTAATTCGTTAATTTTTTCGCCTCTGTACCCTAATGCTCCTCCTTCTTTAAAAGATTTCTTTGTCCCTTTTCTTTCAAAACCCTTAATAGGGGGATGTAAAGAAAAAAATTTTTTTCCTTTACTTCTTTTCTCATTTAGCAACTTAATAGTTTCTTCATTTACCTCACCATAAGTAACATAATCCTTAACTTTTTTTATCATTCCGAGATTTGTCTTTGTGTTTTCTACAATAACACAACTAAACTTTTTTTTCAAATTAAGCAGTTCTAAAGTACTTTCAATTTCCTTACTTAACCTTACACGTCCAGCAATTCTTATAACAGCTATTTTGTTCATTTTTTACCTTCAATAATACCAAGCGCTTCCTGGTGTTCAGGTTTTATTTTCATTTCTGTTAGTTTTTTTAATGCATTAAAGCAAGCATTTACTAAATTTATTTTTGTGGTTGTGCAACCTCTTGTTTTTGACCAAACATCTGAGATACCAGCCAATCTAAGTATTTTTTGGCATTCTTTTTCTATTTTAAGCCCGGTACCTTTAGGGGCAGGTAGAATCTCTATCTCAACGGACCCGCATTTACCTTTTATTTTAAAAGGTATAGAGTGAGGCGTTTTGCAACCACACTGCCAAGAACCGCATCCTCTCCTTATCTTTATTATGTTAAGTTTAGCTTTTCTGTAGGCCTTTTCTCTTGCAGGAACTGTTTCTTTCGCTTTTCCACTGCCAACACCTACATATCCGTCTTTGTTTCCTATAACGGCTGTGGTCATAAAATGCGGTTTATTTCCTTCCCTAGTTTTCTTTTGTGTTTGCTTAAAAATTCTTCTTTGGCCTCCCCCAAATTTTCCTTTCGCTTGCCCAACCAAGAGCAACTCAGTTTCCATATTCGGCAGAAGAATGTCAACAATTTCAGGTTCGAGTATTTTTTTCCCAGCATTAATTATTTGGTCTATATCTGTTATTTCTCCATTTTTAACTTTTCTTCCAAGATCTGTTTTAGGTTTCCAATTTTCTATATCAACGCTTACAGGAATTTTTTCTATAATTTTTTCTTCACTTTCTATTTCTTCGGGTTCTACTACCATTTTCATTTTCTCCAATTTTCAAACGAAATTATTTTATTTTTAACATCTAAAAATATTTTTTCAATATTTTTTGATTCGGGTGTTTTTGAGAATTGTTCTTTCTTTTTAGTAGAAGAACAAAAATCAGCGATATGTTTTCCACGTATCCTATCTTCCGCGGGAAAAGATTCTTGTGAGCATAAAACTTCCATTCCCCCGTCAATAAGTCCTTTAACAAAAGAATAACCAGAAAAACCTTTTGTAGGTTTTTTAATGCCAAAATCAATAATAACTCTTTTAATTTCTTTATTTTTGTTATTTTTCTTTGCGAGTAAAAGTCCGGTAAGATACGCAGCGGGAAGATTCTTTTTTGAAAGGTTCCAACCATATTTTGAAAGCTCTGAAGAATTAACACTTAGAATTATTTTATCTCCTTTAGGGTTGAATACAGATATTTGGGCAGTAATTGTTTTTGAACCTTTTCTAAATCTGACAAGAGGTAATTTTGATAGGAGTAGCTTTATTCTCTTTTTATAATTTGTTTTGCCTTCTCTTCTCCTTCTGTATTTTACAACATATCTAGTGTTCATTTTTACCTTTTACTTTTTTCTTTGCACCTTTTTCTTTTTCTACTTCTCCTTTTTTACTTTTTTCTATTTGCCTATTATTTTTTTCTTCTTTATTTTTTTTATTTAATCCTTGCTCTTCAATATACAATCTTAAATGTCTTCTACTCCTAAAAAATCCTCCTTTTGATTTTCTGTAAAGCATCCAGTAAGTTTTATTATCAAGTATATTTTTTTCTTTTAATGTTTTTAGCAGCTCTCTTTGTAAGCGCACTTTATTAATCCACTCCCTTTTTTGGGGAGTTCTTGCTTTTTTCTTTCCTTTTCTTGAACCATGTCCTTTTCTCTTACCTTTTGCTTTTTGAATTCTTATCTTTTTGGTCCTAGCGTTTGAAATTCCTTGCTTAGGTTTTTTGTAAATAACTCCGTCTATAATTAATCCACGTATATCTGCTTTTGTGATTGCCTCTTTTATTTGATCGATTTTTGAATTATCAAAAACAACCCTTTTAGGGGAACATTTAAGCACAGATGCCGCAATCCTTTTTTGAACATCAAGTTTCATTTTAGCTCTTCTTTATAATTATTTTTTCTTTTTCTAATCTTTCTTGTTTTTCTCTTTCTTCTTGACTAATTTCTTTTTCCTCTTTTTCCTTTTCCTTTGGTTTTTCTTTTTTAGCTTGACTTCGTTTTTCAACAATTTTTTCTCTTCTTCTTTTTCTATTAATAATTCTTTCTTCAACGGAAGAGAGGAATTGTTTTATATCTCTAATATTTTGTAATTTTATTTTCATTTTTTCTGCTTCTTTTACAATTTCAATTTTCTTTTTTAATCCAACATTACCGATTACAGCAATTTCTTTTTTTGGGTCAATTTTTTTAATATCTTCCAAATTCTTAACAATAACTTTTTTAAAGCCCTCTTTTTCTAATCCCCTTAAACTTTCCGAATTTTTGTAACCTATTTTTACTTTTTTTCTGTGCCCTCTATGACAGAGACGCATCTTTGAGTGTAAACCGTCAGGTTTTCTCCAACTGCTACGAGAGATTCTTTTCTGTTTGTTAGAACAAGGTCTATCAAAATTAGGTTTTTTTCTTTTTTTGGTTTTTATTTCTTCCATTTTCACTTTTCTTTTGATATTATGTATATCCCGTCTTGAAATATCCTTCTATCTCTGTTTGTTATTCTGGTGGTTTGTTCGATATCAGCGGCCGCTTGGCCAACTTCTTCTTTATCTATTCCGCTTACAACTATTACATCCTTTTCAAGTTTTAACTGGACATTACCTTTTACAACACATTTTCGAGGATATTTTTCTCCAAGAAAATTTTTAATTATAATCTCTTTTCCTGATACGGAAACATTCATGGGGAAATGGCCAGAGCAAATTTTTAATTTATATTCAAAACCTTCACACACTCCCTTGAAAAGATTTTTTATTATACTTGCATAAGTACCAACGGCTCTTTTTCCTACTTTGTTAATTTTTTTGCTTTTTACAACTACGAATTCTCCGTTTTTTTCTATGATTAGATTTTTATCAAGAACTTTTTTTGTAACAGTTCCTTTCGGGCCAGATATTTTTATAATATTCCCCTCTAACAAAAATGACGATTTTTCAGGGATTTTAATACTTTCCTTTATTTCTTTTAATTTCATTTTAGTAACAATAGGCAAGAAGCCTACCGCCAAGATTTTTTTCTTTCGCCTCGGTATGAGTCATAATTCCTTTATTTGTTGAAACTATTAATATACCAAAGTCCTTGGCAGGAAGATATCTCTTTTCAAATTTCGGGTAAGTTTCAATATTCACAGCGTGTCTTGGCTTGATCGCTCCACATTTATTTATGTTGCTAAGCAAAGCAACTCTTAATTCATTGCCTCTCGTGCTTTCAATTTCTTCAAATTTTCCTATGTATAAATTTTCGTTCATAATTTTAAGCACTTCTTTTATTATTTTTGAAGATCTTACTATGCATTCTTTTTTCCTGGCTTTTTCACAGTTTAATATTTTTGAAAGCGCATTTGCCAAAGGGTCTGTAAGAGTCATTTTTTACCTCATTTAAATTTTTTAAATCCTAAACTCATAGCAATTTCTCTAAAACATTGCCTACAAAAATTAAGTCCGTATTTTCTTATGTGCCCCCCAATTCTTCCGCATCTTTGGCAGGGTCTGTTTGCCAGGCCACAGCTTCTTGCCTTAGGCGAATTATGTTTAATGTACTTCTTCTTTTTTATTGGTTTAGCATTTAGCTGGTTGAACGCTTTTTTATAGTCCTTAGTGGTCATTTTTCCTCCTTTATACTAACTTCAAAATTTTTTGTTACATAATCAATTACTTCTTTTTTTGTTAGATTATGTCTTGCTCCAATTTTTTTGGAACCCGTTTTTTTTCTTTTAACTCTGAAACCGGCTCTTTCAAATGTAACACATACTTGTAATCCCATTATCCCTATGTCGGGGGAATACTTTATTCCAGGGATATCAATATATTCATGTATGCCGAATGATAAGTTTCCAAATTCGTCAAAATTGCTCTCCGATAATATATTATCCTTTGCTTTAAGCAGCAAGGATAATATTTCTTGAGCTTTTTTCTTCCTTAAAGTAAGTTTACAACCTACAGGAATGCCTGGCCTAAGCCCCCACCCAGGTATTCTTTTTTGTGTTATTGTTTTAACCGGGCTTATCCCCGTTATCATTTTAATAAGCTTCATTCCTTTTTCAAGTTTTTCAACTGATTTGCCAGCACCTATATTAAGCGTTACTTTCTCTATTCTAATATTTCTATTTATATTCATTTTTCAACCACAATCTTTTCTTTTCCTATAATGTAAATAAAATCTTTTTTTGTTTCGAATTCTGAATTGTCTATTTTAACAAATACACTATCCTTTTCTATCTTAGAGACATTTCCAAATTCTCCTTTGTGACTCCCTCCGGTGAGAAAACAATTAGCTCCTTCTTCAAATTTTAAATGTTCTTTTATTTTTTTATTATCTATTATTACAGAATCGCCAGTCTTGTAATTATCTTTTTCTACAATAAAATTTTCTCCTCCAAAAAGATTGAGTTGGGTTCTTTTTCCGATTCTTTTTTTATTAATTATTTTAGATATTCTTGAATTAAGATTAGTTTTTAACGCGATTATTTTTCCTAATTTATCTATCAATATAATGTATTTTTCTTTAACTTCAGGAATTTCAACAATATCCATAATACCAATACCGAAATGCGGGTCTTTTCTTCTTTTCCCATTTACAAGAATAACTTTATTATTTATTATATCCTTAACTTCTTTCATAGTTTTAGCGTGTTTTAATATATCCCTTAACAATACAGCAAGAGGAATAGAATTTTCTAATTTATGCGGACCTTTTGCTCTTATTACCCAAATGTGTTTTTTTCTTTTTATTTTCCACGAATGCGGAGCTGCAATCCTTTTAAGATGGTTTTTTGGCATTTTATCCTTTCTCCTTTGTTGTTATATGTTTGAATCTTTTTTTATCTTCGCTGTTAAGTTCTGTTATTATAATATTTGAAGGGTGTATAGGATAAGGGGCCTTACCCCCAGCGATTTTTTCTTGGGTTATTCCTTCAATAAAAATTCTTATTTTTTTTAAATCCACTTTTATGACTTTACCTACTTTTCCTTTAAATTGTCCTCTAGCAATTTTTACTTTATCGCCTTTTCTTACAGGGAGATTTCTGACGCCATATTTTTTCATAAGTTCTTTTGATAGATGAGCCGAGACAAATTTATTTCTAATATGTAACGGAGCATTATGAATGTATTTTCTTTGTTTTGATACCTTCTTGCTCGACTTCCAATTCTTTGAAAATTTTTTTCTTATCTTTTTCATTTTATACTATAATGCTTGCAAGTTTTGAAACCATCGGCCATCTTTTAACAATCTCTTTTGGTATGGGTCCTTTTATCAAAGTTCCTTTCGGGTTTCCTTTTTCGTCTTTAAGTACAACCGCAGCGTTATCCTCAAATTTTACCCTGATACCATTAGCTCTTCTAAACTCTTTTTTTTGCCTTACGATAACCGCAAAAACGACTTGTTTTCTCATTTCTGGTTTTCCTTTTTTTACAGATGCCATTACCATATCTCCAATAGCAGCAGCAGGATATCTGCCTTTTACTGTTTTGTGACCAAAAACAGATACAATTTTTAGCACCTTAGCGCCCGAATTATCGCAAACATCTACATAAGAGCCATGCGGTAAAGCTTTCGGAATTCTTGAAGGTAAAGGTAGCATTTTATCCTCCTAATTTTTCAATTACTACAAAGTTTTTTGTTTTGCTTATCGGTCTGCACTCAGCAATTTTTACAACGCTTCCAACATCAATATCTATACAATCCGGGCTATGCACTTTTACACTAGTTCTTGCTTTCATATATCTTTCATATTTTTTTAGAAACTTAGCCCGTTCCCATTCAACCTTTACTGTTTTGTGGAATTTAGGCGATACAACTTTACCGATAAAAATTCTTCCTCTTACTACAACATCACCATGAAACGGGCAATGTTTATCTTGGCATTCTTTTTGAGGAGGTTTTACCCCTTCTATTCCTATATTTTTTATTTTTTTCTTCATTTTATCTCCAGTTTTAATATCTGATTTTTGATTATTGTTTTTTCTTTTTTATCTTTCAAAATTTTTATTGTGTTTTTTGT
Organism: Candidatus Woesearchaeota archaeon; assembly: GCA_038890975.1. Lineage (GTDB taxonomy): Archaea > Nanobdellota > Nanobdellia > Woesearchaeales > CAIVOO01 > JAWAEZ01. The sequence goes on along the minus strand of JAWAEZ010000007.1, from coordinate 12,833 downwards.
TTCGTCAATAACTTTTCCCTCGGCACCAATGAGGGTTTTATTCTTCGCTTCCTTGATTATTATCTCTTTTCCTATTAATTTTCCGTATATCTTCTCTTTCATTTATCGTTTTATTTAACTACAATGGTTTCAGGTGCGAATCCGCTTTCGATGAGTATTTTTTTAGCGTCTTTTTTCTGGCCTGAACTAGGGGTATGGTCCCCTTGAAGCTCTATTTTTCCTTCTTTTGTAGTTCCGCCGCATCCAAGTTCATTTTTAAGTTTTTTTAGTAATTCTTTGAGGTCTATCTCCTTTGAGTTTATACCCTCAATAACAGTATATATCTTTCCAAATTTTTTCTTTTCTTTTTTTATTATAATTTTCTGACTTTCCTTTGCGATAGATTCGCACACGCAAAGATCTTTATGAAGCCCGCATTTGGGACAGATGTTATTCATTTATTCTCCTCGCTTCTTAAAAGCGTTTTTAACCTCGCTATGTTTTTTTTAATCTCCCTTACTTCTGAAGGGCGCTTCAATGAAGTTCCTGTAGCGACTTGAGCGTTTAATTTTATAAGTTCTGTTTTGAACTCTTTGAGCTTAGATTTTAGCTCTTCTTTTCCAAGATCTTTAAACATTTTTGATTTCTTTGTCATCTTTCTTTTTTGTCGTTTTTTTCTTTGTTTTTTGTTTTTGTGAATTCTCTTCTTTTTTGTTTTCTTCTTCTACAATAATTGTTTTTTCCGCTTCTGCTACTTCCTCTATTTTTTTGGCAGGTTCTTCTGTTAAAATTTCTTCTTTTATCTTTACCGAGTCAGGCATTGTTATGCCTGAAGGCATTATCCTTACTTTTACACCTATTACCCCACTTTTTAGTTTTGCAGTTGATTTAGCAAATTTAACATCTGTTACCGCAATATCTCCGCATTTTTTCATATACCCGGAGAGTATCCTCCAGGATTTAGCTCTTGAACTGGGAATTTTTCCTGATAAAACAACCTCCACACCTCTTACACCTTCGTTTAAAACATCTTTAATCGCCCGATGCATTATTCCCTTAAAATTTTTAGAGCCGTATCTTTCAAGTGCCGAAGCGATTTTATCTGCGACTATTTGTGCATCTGCGTTAGGATTTTTAACTTCGCTTATTTCTATTTGAGGATTTTCAAGCTCAAATTTCTTTTTTAGTTGCGCAGTAATGGATTTTATATTTTCACCGCCGCTCCCAACAACTAGGCCGGGGTGAGATGAGTAAATTATTATCTTTTCTCCCAGAGGAGTTAATTGCAGCTTTACTTTGCTTACCCCAACTTTTCCTAATTTTGAAAATATGTACTCCTGTATTCTTTGCTCTGTTAGATTCTGTTTGACAAATTTTCTCTCAATCATTCTCTTTTTTCCTCTCTTTTATCTTTCTGTGCCACAACGATTTCGATATGAGCCCTTTTCATTCTTCTACCAATATGTCTGCCGTAATGCCAAGGCCTTGAAGCTACATTAGCAGAGATATGCGCTATGTAAAGGTCTGAGAGATTTTTTTGGTGTGCATTTGCTTCTGCAGATTTTAAAACTTTTAATATTTCTTTGCAGGTATTAACAGGAAACCTCGCAGGGCCCATTTTTTTCTTATGGCCCCTATCAAAATTAAATCTTGTAAACTTTATTGCTTGCTTTTTTTCTATCACGTTCTCAAGTATTTTTTTTGCTCTATCAACACTTTTCAATCTTATAGCATTACAAACCATAACGGAATTTTTAATTGATATAGGTATATCTTTTCCAATCGCTTTTGCCATCTTTTCACTTTTAAATCCTTGAAATGAATACTTATTTTTCATTTTACTTTTATTTCATAGATAATGATGCACTTGACCTCGTGGCGCCTACTCCCGGCGCATTATGGGATACTCTCTTTCTTGTCATAGCAAACTCTCCTATAACATGACCTAACATTTCTTCTGTTATTGTAACTGGAACAAACTCTTTTCCTTGGTAAACTTTTATAGTAACACCAATCATTTCAGGAACAATAACTAAATCTCTACAATGAGTTTCTATATTTTTACATTTCTTCCTTATCTTTTTTAGTACCTTCTGCTGCTGTTCTGTGAATCCTCTTTTCAAACTCCTTCTTATTCTTGCAGGTACAAGTTCCATAAACTCTTTTATACCCATAGCTTTTAATTCTTCTAATGTTTTTCCTTTATAGGTAAATTCTTTTTTTGCCATTTTCCTTATCTTTTTCTTCCTGTTCTTCTAGGAGATATTTTTCCAACCTTTGCTCCCGGAGGAGCACTTCTAGGAACAATTAGCGAATAATTTTTCTTTGAAGACCTTTTCCCTCCGTGAGGATGGGCAACCGCGTTCATTGACTGACCGCACACATTCGGCCAGTATCTATTTCTTGCCTTCGCCTTGAAATATGCCACTCCCGCTTTTAGTAATGGCTTTTCAAGCCGTCCGCTTCCGGCAATTTTTCCTATTGTTGCTCTGCATTTTGGATTAAATTCCTTTACCTTTTTTGAAGGTAAAAGTACTGACACAGAAGAATCACTCTTTGCTATTATTTTTGCAGAATTTCCTCCTGAGCGTACGAATTTACCGCCGTCTCCGGGATTTGCTTCTATGTTGAATATAGAAGTTCCTTCTGAAATTTTTTCTAGGGGTAGAACATTTCCATTGCTGATTGAGACGTTTTCTCCTATGAGAACTTCGTCTCCAACACGAGCATTTTCATGCGCGATCATCATTACAGATTCACCATTTGAATATTTAACTCGTATTAGGGGTGAGGTGTGGGCCGGGCAATGAATAATTTCTTTTATTATTCCTTTTAATTCAAGGCCTAATTTCGGGTATTCTGCTCTTCCTACAAAGCGGTGTTTTGGAGCTTTGAATCTAAGCGACCCTTTACCTCTTCTTTGTTGTATAAGGTTTTTTCCCATTTTTGTATTTTTTATTATAACTTTTTTATATCATTCCTAATTTAGTAGCGATATCTATCGCAGGATTTGCTTTGTTAATAGTCACATAAGCTTTTTTTCTTCCGTCAGGCATAATCGTCGTTCTGATTTTATCAACCTTTACATTGAAATTTTCTTCTATATCTTTTTTAATGGTCTGTTTAGTAGCATCCTTTTTAACTATAAATACTAACACATTTTTTGATTCCATTAATCTTATTGACTTTTCTGTTGATAAAGGGTGTATTATGGTTTCCATTTTTTACGATCTTAGTTTCTTTTTTTATTTTTAGTAACTTTTTTCCTTTCTTTTTCAACACTTTTTTTGTTTATTTTATTTTCTTTTGGAATGCTTTTTAATTGTTTTTTCTCAATATTTTTTTGTTTTTCTGTGAATAATTTTTCGTTTTTTAATGTTTCAATAGCTTTTTCAGTGAATAAAGTCATTCTACCAGGGAATGTGCCCGGGGCTAATATTTCAGCATTAAGTTTTCTAACTTCGCAAACTTCAAGACCAGGTATATTTTGCGCAGAGTGGATTAAATTGCATGGCCCCGAAACTACCAGCAACATACCTCTTATTTTTTTGTATTTTCTACTTCTAAGTTTTCCTTTTCCAGCTCTTATTTTTGTTTTTTTAGAAGCTCTTTCAAGTTCTTCGCTAAACCCTAATTTTTTTAGAAGTTCTTTTATTTCCTTTGTTTTTTTTATGGATTCTATTTTTGATTCTATTATGAAAGGGTAATTATCAGGGATTATGTGGCCTCTTTTTTTTACAATCTCCTTTAACAGAGTTGCCGAGAGTGCACTCCTTATCGCTTTTTTTCTCTCTTTTTTGTTTATTTTTTGTTTCCAAATCTTTTCAGCTTTTGGCGGGTGTGCTTTTCTGCCGCCAACTGTTTGAGGAGCGAAAGCACCTATCCATCTTAGTTGGCTCCCGCTTCTCCTAATTATTTTTCTAGGCGTTCTTGAAATTCCTTTTCCATAAACACCCCTGTATTTTCTTCTTCTCTTAGAAAGCGTTGCTACATATCTCTTTCCAGCCTCAGGGTCAACGCCGTAAGGCTGTCTTTTGTTGGCCATTATAGCTAGAACTGCTCTTTTTATAATATCAGGCCTTACAGCTTCTGAGAACTGCTCAGGCATTTCTATTATTCCTTTTTCCTGTTTTGTTGTACTTATTATTTTTAGTTTCATACTCATTTTATATCATTATTGAAACTATTTCGGGAGGCGACTCCTGAATTTTTTTATTTTTTCTATACGCAGATGTCATTTTTATGAGTCTCTTTTGAGGGCCTCCTACACTACCCTTTAATATCAAGCACTCATTTTTTATTATTCCATAATGCTTCCATCCGGATTTTGGATTAATTTTTTCATTCGTTATTTTCATAATCCAATAGTTCATTTGGGTTCTTTGGTGGTATCCCATTTTGCCGGCGTGAGGAACAGTATAATTTCCGTGGTGCGGATGCCAAGGCCCCAAAGTTGCAGGTCCTCTTTTTGTTTTTTCTGCTTTATGAGACCTTATAGCGACACCAAATCTTTTAACAGGACCTTGAGTTCCCTTTCCTTTTGTTACAGAGTGACTATCAATAACTTCACCTTCTTTAAATACATCTTTTAGAAAAATGTCCTTTCCCAAATTATTTTTTATATAATCCAATTTTAACTTAACATCATCCCCGCCAAGTCCTATTTCAAAAATTTCTGGTTTTTTCTTTCCTATACCTGTAAGATATGGTTGTGTTTGAACGAGAATCCTTATATCATGAATTTTATCTATATTTTTTTCTACTTCGTTTATTTTATCTGTGATTTCTTTTTTGTTAATTTTCAATCTTCTTGAAAGTTGTTTAGTAGCGTTTATAATTCCTCCAACAAAAATTTTTAAACCATAATCGTCTTTAGAGTAAGCTTGAAAACCTATTATTTTAAGAGGGGGGCACTCTATAACTGTCACTGGGCAAGATATTTCTTCTCCCTTTGTTAGAGAATTTTTATTAGCATCTATGTAGGTCAGGTGTGTCATACCTACTTTGTAACCAGCGAAACCTAAAGGTTTTACATCGTTTATCTTAGGCCAGCTTCTAATTCTCGCTTGTTGCTTTTTAGCCCTTTTTCTAGGCCAAAACTGCATCGATCCTCTTCTGGGCCATCTTGTTCTTGGCATTTTTTTAAACTCCTTAATCTAATTAATCCAATTGGCAAATTACTAACTAAAAAAGCCTATTTTTGCCATCTTTCTTTCAGAAAAAGTTGCACACTAAACTTTTGTACTGAAAGACGGTTTTTCAGGCTTTGTTTAGTTTTATTTTAGCATTTAAACCTTTTTTTAGTTTTAAATGCCTGTTTTTGTTAATTAAAAAAGAAAGAATAAGGGGTTTATAAATATATTTAATTTTGGTTCTGTTAATATACCATCTTTCTTTAACGCTCTTTTCTTTTATCTATTTCTTACTTTTTATTATCCCATAATTTACAGGATTTTTTATTTTTTCACATATACTATCAGGAAAACACAATCCTAAATCTTTATAGAATTGCTTACAGTTTGGAGGGAGAATTTTTTTGTTTTGAGTTTTATTATACTTTAATTGACCCGCCCAATAATTTTCTTTTAGCTGTTCGGGATTTCTTTTATTCCACTCTTTTATCAAATCTTCTATCTTATCATAATCCCATCCGCAAGTTCTTAAATAGTTTATTAAAGCAAACAAAAATCTTTTCTTTCCGTCTTGGAGTCCTTCAAGACCTTTTTTTATACATGGCGCAAACAGTTCCCTAGGAAGAGCTTCCGCTATTATTATTGTTTTTCTCTCTTTCTTATTTTCTATTTTTTCTTTTATCTCTTTTTTCTGTATTTCCTCTGAACGCATTTCAGATGCAGCATCGAAAAGTTCTTTTGCTTCGTTAGGGACTACCGAACTTTTATCAAGAAATTTTATTTTTGTATTTACTTTCCAGATTTCTGCATCTGTTTTTTTGAAATCTAAAATTTTATTATGGTCTATGGGGATACTTACGAGACCAGATTTTTCGTTTAAAGAGTAAGGCATCCTGAACAAGTGTCTGTTGGATATTAGTAAAGAATCTATTGATACAATTTTAAAAGGGTCAAAAATATCAACTCCTCTTTCTTTTATTGTTAGTTCTTCGAACTTTTTTCCTGTTTTTTTCATTATTTCTTCTATTTTCTCTTTTTTTAAAATTTCTTCAGTAAGAAGGGGCCTTATCATTTCTTGCAGATATCGCGCTATAATTTTTACACCTTCTGGAAAATAGTTCTTTTGGTCTTTTGGGAATGCTTCAAAAGGCACACCTATATGAAAGCCGTGGTTACCTGAAAACTTTACAGACACTGAGCGTATTTTCTTGCTTATTAGAGCTTTAACAAGTAGATGTGCTGCAATCTGAGAATATTCTAGAAAAGGGCAATCAATATCTAAAACCAAATCCCATCCTTTTCTTAAATTGTCAATTTCCTCTTTTTTTAGGTTTGGAGATAAAAGAGAAGGATTATGCCATAATTCTTCTGAACAATGAAACGATAGAGCTCCTTGTTTTGCAAACTCTGCTATATCAGTTTTATATTGTAAAATTTCAGGTCTTTTTCCGAAACCATGTTCAAATCTGACGGCAATTTCTCGGTCCTTTGCGCACTCTAATATTGCTTGTTGTATATCTTCTCTTAAATAATACCTTTTAACAACTTCTTTATCAATAATTACCATACACCAACAAACAAAAACATATTTTTAATGATTTCTTTTTTCATTTAAGAGTAGAAAATTTTATAAATTTTTGTTATATTGGCTAAAAAATGATAACTATTGAAGGATACGACCCGATAATGCCAAATTATGTTTATACAAAAAACTTCTTTTACAAAAAAAATATTTTAACAGAAGTATTAGTTATAAACAAATTTTTTTTTCCAACTGAACAACAAATAAATGAAGAAATTAGAAAAAATATTGGCGAATATTTGTTAAATAAAAAGTACAAGAATAACAAAATAATACCATTTAATAAAACAATACCCTTTGATGAAAACATAGAATATTCTATGGAAGAGATTTTTGAAAAAATTCCCCAAAAATATTTAGAACTATTTTTAGCAGGGAGTATAAACCTCCCAACGAGATGCCCGCCTGTTGTTACACAATATATCAGTATATTGTCAGGTACGCTAAATCAAGAAGAATATAAAAATAAATCGTTTATAGAAAAAAAATTAGAAAGAGATTTTGGAAGATTTGTACAAGACAACAAGTTAATATTTTCAGCAGATGTTAAGATAACTAAAAATAAATTACCTCCTAAAGAAGAAATGGATTTACTAATAAGGCATAAAGTAACACAATCAGAGACATTAACTATCTTTGAAGGCAATATTTTTAGCAGGGACATAATTTTTAAAAAAGTTTGGGAAGTACTAGAAAATTTTTACTCAGCGCGTTTAGAAAAAGAAATGCCAAGCATAAAAGATAATTCAACCGATATTTTAGAAATTTACAAAAAAGAACTCGCAATGCAATTATTATTAAATACCTAACAGTTATAAAAACATTAATCACATTTTTTCAAGAGCAGCAATTCTTTTATCAATATCCGGGTGGGTAGAGAACAATTCACTTTTTAAAGGGTTTGAGAAATAAAGAGAAGCCGTTGAGGGGGTGGCTCTTTTGACAGGCAAATGTTCTTTTTTTATTTTTCTTAAAGCATCTGCCAGCCCTTTTGGGTATCTAGTTAATAATGCTCCGTCAGCATCTGCTAAGTATTCTCTCTTTCTCGAAATAGCTAATCTTATAAGTTGAGCTAATATTGGTGAAATAATAGCGAGAATAATGCCAACTACCAAAAATATTGCCCCAACATTCCCTCTTTCCTCTCTGTTACCTGCACCAAACCACAAACTTCTTATAAAGAAATCACTTAATAAAGCGACAATCCCTATCAACACCACAACCAAAGTCATAAACCTAACATCATAATTTTTTATGTGGCTTATCTCGTGAGCAATAACACCTTCTAACTCTGCTCTATTCAGTTTTTTAATAGCTCCTGTAGTTACTGCCACTACTGAATTTTCAGGGTTCCTTCCGGCGGCAAAGGCGTTAATTGCGTCATCATTAATAACATACACCTTCGGTTTAGGTATTCCGGCAGCTATAGCAAGACCCTCTACAGTGTTTATTAAATAACTATGTTCTGGTTTTTTTGCTTCTTTCGCGCCGGAAACAGCGAGAATCATCTTAGTTCCAGCATAGTATCCTATAAGGACATAAACCAAAGAGACAACAACCGCTATGGATATTCCCAAGTACGGTGCGCCGTAAAAAAATCCGAAAACATAACCTAAAAAAATAACCAATCCGATTATTACTGCAAAAAGCAAATAAGAATTCCTCTTGTTTTTTGAAATCTGTTCGTATATCATTTTAATAATTTTTTGAATTAATTTTTAGAATTTTACTTTCAAAGGTCTTTTCTCTTCTTCTTCTATTTTAAAAAATTCGTTTTCTTTGAAACCAAAAATTTTTGCTATTATATTCGAAGGGAAGGTTTGTATAGCAGTGTTATAAGTTAGAACATTATCATTATAAAATTGCCTTGCATAAGCTATTTTATTCTCTGTGCCTGTTAATTCCTCTTGTAGCATCATAAAATTTTCGCTCGCTTTGAGTTGGGGGTATGCTTCTGCAACAGCAAATAAAGATTTAAGCGCTCCGGTTAACATATCATTTGCCTTTAATTTTTGTCCGGTGGTCTTCGCCTTGCTCATTATATTTCTCGCTTCTGTTATTTCTTTTAGTGTTTCTCTTTCGTGTTTCATGTACCCTTTTACAGTTTCAATCAAATTTGGTATTAAATCAAACCTTCTTTTAAGCTGGACATCTATCTGTGATAAAGCATTTTTAAGCCGATTTCTTAACCAGATAAGTCTATTAAAGATAATAATTATATACAATAAAATAATTCCAATACTAATTCCTACAATAAATGCTAAACTAACCATTTTTTTCTATTCTTTATTTATAATTAATTATCTTGCTTATTTATTAAATTTATGTATTTTATAAATATTGTGAAGGTATGTACTAAAAACATTAATCTCTTGCTTATCTTATTTTAGAAAATTTTAATCATAAATACTTAAGTAATATAAAATTATATTGGTTTTTTATTTTTTACTATATAACATTTAATAACTTAATTAAGAAGGTAATCTTTTAAGTTTGTGACATACTCTTTGTCAGTAATCTCTTTTATTTTTTTTGCAATCTTTTCTCCTACTCCTTCTACTTTTAGCAATTCTTCTTCGGACGCATTCACTATGTTTTTAACACTACCGAATTTTTCAAGAAGGGCCTTTGCAAGAGCAGGTCCAACATTGGGTAAACTGCTTACTAAATACTCTTGTTGTTCTCTCAAACTTATTGGTTTTTTGGTATGCAAAGAAAAATCTTTAATAACTCCTTCTCTTTTAGATATTGAAATAAACAATGCAGCAGTTTCTTTGCTATCACGCGTAAATATTAGGGGTATTGAATAACTTATTATTATTGTAGCAATCATTCCTCTTATAGAATTGGGGTGTATATTTCTCTGTGAAAATAAGTCACCAGAACCTTCTACAACAATAATCGGTTTTTCAAAATTATCTTTAAGCATTTTTAGTTGTGACAAAAGACGGCCATCAATTATAGAATCTACAAAATCCTTCTGCGTTTTGTATTCCACCCCGATTCTTCCAGATAATATATAGTCGGCAGTTTCAAGGTGTTTTAATTCAACTTTAACCCCGTTCTCAATAAGTTCTTTTATTACGGAATTTCCTTTTTCTCTGTAATCAGCCACAATACTTATACTTTTTTCTATAAAATCGTTTAAGCATTCTTTACACGCATTTTTAATAGAAAGAGTATTCTTTATATTTTTTAATACAGAATTCATTTTTTTTTCTTTGTAATACGCGCTCCATTTGTATATTTCATCACGGCTATTTTTAGTGTATAATATAATGACTTTCCCACGCTCGCTTCTTCCTGTTCTTCCCCTTCTCTGGATTTGTCTAATGGCGCTTGGTATCGGTTCGTAAAATATAACGCTATCAACCTTTGGTATGTCGAGGCCCTCTTCCCCTATTGAAGTTGCGACCATCACATTATAATCTCCGATGCGGAATTTTTCTATTATCTCTTTCTGTTCTTTTTGGCTTAGACCTATGCCATTCTTTTTTTGTTGTCCTATGAATAAAACAGCTTTTACATTTATTTTCTTTAATTCTTCAATAATTTTTAGAGCATTTTCTCTATAATTATTGAATATGATAATTTTATTCCCTTTATTCACCTCTTCATTTACAATACTCTTTAGTTTCTCAATTTTTGGGTGTTCTTTATTTTCTTCATTTAATCTCAGAGCAATAGCAAAAGCAGATTTAAAATGAGTATCACGCACAAGGTTTTGCACAGCTTTTATTTTTGATGTTTCTGCATTTGAAAATATTCCTTTTAGATAATTCACAAGAGATTCTACACTTTGCGTTTCTAAAAGTTCAATAGCATGTTGAACTTTTATCGCTTCGGCACTAATAGATAGACCACGCATAAGATCAAAATCTTTTTCCCCTTTCGCAATTCGTGATTGTATATTTTTTTGTAATAAAAGAAGCTCTTTTTTTGAGATATTCTTATTATTATTTAGTATGCCTAACTCGTTTAGTTCATTTAATTTTGAAGTAAAACATTCATTAAGATTTTTTCTGATTCTCAAGAACTCTTCTGGCAATTCAACACTTTCCCATATAAAATCTGTTTTTTGTACATAAGGTTTAACATCAGGGTCTTCTTTTGTCCTGACTTCTATTTCTTCTATAAATAGATTTTTACATATTTCTTCTATTTTTTCAGCGTTAGATCCCGGGGAAGCTGTAAGTGCCAATATTCTTGGGTAAGATGCGTTTTTTATGTATTGTCTTGCTATAAAATTATAAGCGTAGTCCCCAGTAGCTCTATGTGCTTCGTCAAATATTATTAAAGAAACATCTTTTAATGATATTTTTTCAGATATTATATCATTTTCTAAACTTTGAGGGGTGCTGAATATTATTCTTGATTTTTCCCAGAGTTGGACTCTTTTTTCAGGTTTTATTGCCCCCGTAAAAACAATAAGCTCTTCTTTATTTATATCCAAATGTTTTTCAAAAGTTTCCCTGTGTTGTTCCACAAGAGGTTTTGTTGGCGCCAAAAAAATTATTTTTGATTTGGGATAATTTTTTAATCTTTGAATAGAAAGCAATAGAGCAATGGCGGTTTTTCCTAGCCCTGTAGGAAGAACTACAAGGGTGTTTTTTAAAGAAGCGCTGGCGAGTATTGTTTCTTGGTATAACCGCGGTTTAAAATCTTTTAACATAGTAAAAATATGTCAAATAAATTTATAAATGCTACGCCGAAATGCACTGTCTTATTATTAAATTTTTGTTCAATCTACAATTTTTTTGAGGTGTAAATAGTAACTAACACCTACAAACATTACAAATAGGCCTATTATAATAAAATCATTTGCGTAATAATTACCGACCACATACCCGATTAGGAAACCGAATGCGAGGATATAATAAGGAGGTAGAAAACTTTTTCTTTTTTCATAAAACAACCTGCCGAATAAAAGACCACTCAAACTTATTATAATATAACTGAAAAACACATTGGCGGCAAAAATTGCAAGAAAAAGGCCTATGAAAATTAACACTATAAAAAGAATTTCCACCCAGCTTCCCATAAAGTCTGCTTTTTTGTTAATACACATTTTTAAATGAAATTAATTTTTTTAAATAAACTTAAAAATATTGATTATAAAAAAATGATAAAATTTTTCGGAGCGATGGACATAGCTACGGCACTTGCAGTTCTTCTGGTGCATTTCGGGTTATTTAAAACAAATTTGCTCTATTTTTTTATTTTATATTTAACATTAAAAAGTTTTTTGTTTATAAAATCTAGCGCAAGCTGGTTTGATTTATTATGTGTTTTTTATATTACCCTAATGACATCAGGGGTTAAATCTTTTGTAGTTTATATTATATCGTTTTATTTATTACAAAAAGGTATTTTAAGTTTTGTTTAGTTTAGAATCCTTCTTCAAAAAAAACAAACCATAATATCGCGGCAATTATCCCGATTAAAAGCGCTACAAAAATTATCCCAATAACGTTTTTCATAAAATAAAGAAGTGTTGAGGCAACAATGAAAGAAATAAAAGAGAAAATCCATAAAACTCTTGAAGCAAAAAATACATTTCCTCCATCAATCCAAGGTAAAGGAAGCATATTAATACAGGTTATAGATAAGGCAACAACAACCATCTTACTAACGAGAGGGCTGTTTGTTAGTATTGTTGACAAGAACTTGAAGATAAATGCAATAAAAAGTGTTGAAAGCGGCCCCATTAAAGAGATAACCCCTAAATCCTTGTAGTTAAGTCCGTACCTGAATTTTCCTAACCTGTGCCCTTCTAGATGGTAAATTAAAGTAGTACCTACGAAGGCGAGAATAACACGGCCCCTTGTTATGAATGTTATTAAAAGAGCGATAATCAAACCATAGAACCATATTTTGTATTCTACACTATAACCTTTTCTTATTGCAGTAATTCGCTGTGCTAGGAGGTAAATAAAAAGCGCAAAACCCACCACGATTATTGAGTTAAACCAGTTAAAAATTCTTATTAAGGCATCAAGCTTTTCAGTTCCCCACTCTCCGAATGAGAACATAAACCCAAGAAAAACAGCAACAACAATAAAATTTTTGATCTCTTCGCTGCTAAAGAAATGTTTCTTTAAAGTATACCAATCCATAATTAATTGTTAGTTTTTAGTGTT
>JAWAEZ010000006.1:22989-32777 GCA_038890975.1 Candidatus Woesearchaeota archaeon | reverse complement strand
GCTTTTTCTTTGTTATCAAGTACATTTCTTCTGTTGATTATAAACTCTTCTTGTGCGTTAAGTTTCTGTTTTCTATCGTTAAGTTCTTTTTCTATTTTGAGGAGTAGCTTTTCTTTTTCTTCTAGTGCTTTTTCTTTTTCGCGTAGCTTTTTTTCTTGTTCTTTAATATCTTTTTTAAAAAATAAGAAAAGGCCTTTTCTTTGCTGATTTGTTTCTGTTGCTATAGGCGGGGGTATAGGTACTTTTATTTCTTTTATATCTTCCTCTTTATTATTTAAAGTATTACTTCCAGAAATTTTACGCCTCATTTTTTACCCCCAAAGAGTTCTTATTAGGCATTAATTTAAATATTTTTGTTACTATTATATAATAAATAAAGAATATTTATGTTTTTTAGGTTTTATTTTTCTACTTCTTATTATTTATATAAAAATATTTACACTATCATTAGTAATTATTAATATGATCCCCCTTCTATAATCTGTTTTTTTATTAAAGTTGTATAATTTTAACCCAAAATTATAACTGACAAAATAATAAAACAATATAGTTAATTAATTGTTCTATAAATTGTTATTTAAATTTGAATTTGCACAAAATAAATAAATTAAAAATTAATATAGGAGTGTTTGGTCTGAAAATACTGCTATATTAAAGAATGTGTGATAATTTAATTATGTGCGGTATTAAAAATAAAATGTTAATAAGCTGCTATGAGGAGGTCTTATTAACACTTCAAACCGCTCTTCTATCAAAATCTTTATAAATCTTATGCTTTCTTTTGTTTTAAAATGGAAGAAAAAATGCTTTTTTGCATAAGTTGTAAAAAAAAAATAATAAACGATCCTACCACAACAAGGTTTAAATGTCCTAAATGTGCTAAATACGAAATAATAAGATGCGGACATTGTAAATCTATAGTAGCTAAATATGTCTGTCCTGAATGCGGATTTTCAGGACCAAACTAAAAATCAAAATGGCAAGGGTTCTTGTTGTCATGCGGATAATGCCTGAATCTCCGGATGTTGATTTAGGAGTATTAGAAAAAGAAGTAAAAGAAAAAATAGAAGAGTTTGAAGGAAAAATAACAAAGTCAGAAATTATACCTGTTGCTTTCGGTTTAAAAGCGATTGATATTACTTTCTTAGTAGATGAAGCAAAGGGTGATACAGAACCTTTAGAAAACGCTTTAGTAGAGATAAATGGTGTTAATTCCGCGGAAGTGACTTATGTTACGAGAGCAGTAGGGTAATCTGTTTTTTATTTTTTTATTAGTTATAAAATAACCTTACTTGGTTGATAAAATTTTTATGGTTGTCTTAAAAAATTAAAAATAAATAATACTGCTAAATAATTTTTGGGTCGTAAATAACATTATTAATTATATAAACTTCTCTTTGTTCATTAATATCTCTAATTTCTCCTCTTCTTTCTTTTTTGTATTCGGATAAATAAATTATATTGTTCTTTTCTTGTTTTGTGTTTTCTTCATTAATAGATGAATAATCTTCTATTATGTAATCTTCTTGTAGTTTTTTTCTTTTTTCTGAAGGAAAATTAACTATTTTAGATTCAAGAGTATCAGCATTCTTCATATTTACACCCCCTTAAATATGTTCTTTGTTTATATCTCATAAATAAAGAGCCATTCTTTATCTCAACTTGTTTCCATTTCAGTAACTTCTGTTCGGATTTTATGAAATTAAGTTTCATTTTTGTTACACAAATACTATTGGATTATTTAATAAGCCAATCAATCACCCCCCAACTTCTCCCACAAAAAGACATAATACCAGACACAATTACAACAAAAATAAATAATTTGATATCAAACCATTTTATTACATAATTAAAAAAAATAATCCAGTAAAAAGGCAGAGAGGTGAAAAAGAGAGCCCTCTTACTGGCATTAAATAACATTCTTATAAAAATTAAGAATAGGCCTGTTCTTGTCTCGTATTCCTTTGTGCTATTTTCAATATTTTCTATACTTCCTATATTGTAATCCTTCATTTTTTATGCTCTTAGCCCCGCTAATGCGGGGCTTCGAGCACACCCCCAACAATTTAATAAATCTCAATTAATGAGCGCTAGTTATGATTATTTGTACACCCCTTTTTCGTAATACCCCCTCCCCAGCTCTCTTGATTCCCTGTTCGCTACAACAAGACAATCAACCACATTTTTGTCAAGCAAACCTTTTTTTGATTCTTCAATAATTATGTCAATAGCGTCTCTTAAAGGAACAGCTCCATTATTTGGTCTATAAGGTCTTTCGCTTATTAATGCGTCAAAAATATCGGCTACCTGGGCTATCTTCACAAGATAAGGTATATTAGAAATCCCCTTAGGGTATCCTTTTTTGTCTGGTTTTTCGTGGTGTAACTCTATTATTTCAAGACTTCTTTCGGGGATTTTATACCCGCTTGCTATTATTATATTAGCTCCTATCTCTGGATGAGCTTGGATTATTTTTTTCTCATACTCGTTGAGTTTTCCATTTTTATTTAATACTTCAGGAGGTAAAAGATATTTACCTATATCATGATTAGTCATCCCTATAGCAAGGTCTTTTTCGTCTTCTTTTGATATTCCCATGACTCTTCCGATTTTGATTGCTATAAGCATAGAAGATAGCTGATGAAAACAAGTGTTACTTTTATTAATGCTATAAGGTTCTGTTGAAAGAAGTTCTATTTTTCTTTCTTGAATGAAAAGCGGGCTGAAATTATTAATCCCGGTGGTTTTAATAATCTCTTTGATGTCTTTCTCACTTTCTTCTAAAAACATTTTGGTTTTTGATTTTCTATCTTTAAAAACATAGATGCAGTAATCCTTGAAAATTTTGCTTATACAGAATTCCTCATTTACAGATTTTTCAATGCAGTCCATATTTGAATATAAAGAGCGCAATACGGGATCGGTCTTGATAATTTTTTTTAGTTCTTCTTTAGAGATTTGGGCTCTGCTGATTTCCTTAACTATCTTGTCGTCTAAAAATTCAATTTCGCCACTTGGGTTTTCCATCTTTTTCTCACCTCTCATTTAATTTATTGTTGTTTAGTTAGAGCTCAAGCTACCTTGATTCCCTTTCTAAAAAACTGCATAGCTAACGCTAACTAACTGAAACTTTATTGTTCCCCTAACTCAACCTTCTAAATACTACTTCTTAGCAGTTTTTCAGCTTTGGTCCTGAGCCCCTTGTCTAAATTGACTGTTATTTTTCTTGCTTTTTTCTTTGCTGTTTTTAGCCATCCTACCTCTGAGCCGATAAGCGATAATTCGCTCAGGTTGATGAGGAATGTTCTTATCCTCCTCTCTGTAAGAGGTTCAACATTATATGACGAGCATAGTTCAAGATAATCTTTGTAAACTTCCACGCCTTCCATTTCTAATTCGTTTTTTTCATTTTTTAATATTGCCAGATATAGTATCTTCTGATGTTTTGGCAAACTTGCAATTATGTTGAGTACTGAATTTTCTTCAATGCTCTTATCAGCATCCTCTACCAAATCAATTGTTATTTTGTTTCTTTTCTTTGCTATTGCTATTTTAGCGCAGGCATCTACAAGTTCAAGGGCTTTTCTTGCATCTCCCCCTCTTTGCGCTTCTATTTCCGCAATTTTTCTTATTACTGCGTCGCTTATAACTCCTTCTTTTAATGCAAACTTTACTCTTTCTTTTATTATGTCAAAAAGTTCATTTGCATTATACGGGGAGAATATAATTTTTATTCTTCCAAATGCGGATTGCGTTCTTGGTTTTATATAATCAGAAACTCTTACATCGTTAGATATGATTATTGTTGATACTCTGCTTTTTACAGAATTGTTTATTCTGCTTAAACGGTATAATATATCATCTCCCGACTCCCTTAAAGCGTAATCAACCTCGTCAAGTAAGATTAGCACATTTTTATTTTCGTCGTTTAGCACTTTATTGAATTCTTCTATTGTTTTTGCTCTGTTCCACCCCATTTTAGGGTATTCTTTGTTCTTGTCAATCTGGCTTAAAATTGATAATAGAATTGAAGTTTCTGTTCGGTTCTCAGAGCAATTTACATATGCAGTGATTAAATCAATTTTGCGTTTTCTTGCCTCCCCCCTTAATTCTTCTATCAATTCCAATAACAAAGCAGATTTCCCTGTCCCCGGGTTACCATAAACAAATACACACGCCACAGGAGAGTTCATTAGTATAGGTGCGAGTTCCATGATAAGTTCGTTTTTTTGTTTAGTCCTGTGGAGAAACCCTGTTGGCGGGTGTAAAGCAAATAAAATATCCCTGTCTTTGTATATCTGGTTTTCAAGTATGCTTGCAAATGTTAGTTCTTCACTCATTTTAACCATTGAATTTAATTGTTATAAAAGGGAATAATTCCCAAATATATAAATCTTCCGATTTTTCCAATAATAATTTTATTTCCTTTATTTCCTATTGTATTTAAAATGGCTATAAAACATTAATAAAGCGTTTTAGTTTAATTTAATTTATTAATTTATTATAATTTATTAATAATCCACTCAGATATTTCAGTGATAAGATGTTGCAGTTTGTTATACTGTTTATTATTTTTTTAAGCAACTTTTTAAGTAAAGATTTATTTCTACACATCAATAAGTTAATTAGATATAATACAAAATTTTGAATTAAAAATTTTAGCGTAAATATTTAACATAAAATCGTTATTTTATAATACACAAATGCTTAAATACAACAACAAAAAAATAGTTATATGCTCTACGATGTTTTAAGCAATAGGGCCTGCGTAAATATCCTTAAAATAATATACGACAACGAGTCACAAAATAAAAATGTTTACAGCATAAAAAAGTCCGAAATTCTTAAAAAAATAAAAAATAAAAAAGATATAGAAGATGCTATAATAACATTATCTTATGAAATGCTTATACTTAAAGAAGAAGTTGAAGGAGAGCTCCATATCAGTATAACAGAAAAAGGCAAGAGATTCATAGAAATATTTGACCAATTAGTTTCTTTAATGAAAGACGAACCAATTACGAGACCTTCTGTTGAGATAAAATACGACTTAACAGAAATAGAGAAAAAAATATTAGGCACTCTTTATAGGATGCAGGTAGAATCTGCAAAAGAAATATCCCTCTCAGATCTTTCAAGAGAGCTTTACCCTTACGACGATTACGAGAAAAAAAAATCAAAGGTTTCTTCAGCATTAACACGTCTCCAATCTCTCAATTTAATAAGAAAAATAAAAAACAACAGGACAGTATATGCTTCTGTAACAGATTCAGGAGAAAAAGTAGCAAAAAAAATAATTTCTGTTAATATTTTTTGAATACTTTTAAGAATTTTATAATAATGCCCTCAAAGCTCATAGATTTTATTCACGACAACTTTTTATTAACAACACAATACCTTGAACACACAACAAAAATAAGAAATGGCTCAATTTTACCAAAATTACACCGCCGCTTCGCGAAATTTCAAACCATAGAAAATTGTGGAAGTTAGAAAAACCAACCGAAGAAATTGACAAATCTATAAAGATGCGCGAATAACCAACCCAATAATAATAAGATTTATCATCTGCTCCCGCCCAAACAACACTGCCAACACCTCCAATTTCTTATAAAAGCGTTAAACAGCAGTTACACGCAACAGAATTTTCACTTAAATAAATGGCTGAGAACCTTCCATATAGATAAATATTTATAGAATAATCCATAACCAAAAGATATGCTTGAACCACTAATTATTACATTCGCATTAGTACTAATCTCAGAAATTGCTGATAAATCTCAATTAGTAATCCTTGGCTTAGCATTAAAATACCAATCACCACTCAAGATTTTTCTTATAGGATTGACTGCTCAGGTCTTAATGGACTTACTTGCTATTTTTACTGGTGCTTTTTTTGGTTTTTATTTGCCATTCAATCTAATCAAGATATTTGTTGCCGTCTTGTTTATTTTTTTAGGGATATGGACTTTTACTCGGCAATACTTCAATAACCCCAAAAAAGAAAGCAAAAAACTTTCCACTAAAATGCCAGTAGCAAGCTTGTTTCTAACTATTTTTCTCAGCGAATTTGGAGATAAAACACAGATAACTTCAGGTCTATTAACTGCTAAATACCATTCTCCCATTCTTGTTATAGGAGGGCTGGTATCAGCGCTCGCACTAGTAATCGCGATATATGTCTTAATAGGAACAAAACTTGCTGAAAAAATCCCAAGCAACTTGATAAATAAAATTACAGCAACATTATTCATCCTATTCGGATTATTCAGTTTATTAAGTTAGTTGTATGAAAATGGGAATATACTAAGTTCTCTATTCCTAAATACTCTGCTTATGCAGAAATTAAGAATAGAGATAAATTTTTCTTGGGAATTCAAGAAACTAAACTGTTAATAACATTTTTTAATTCTTCAAAATTTTCAGTTTTTAAACAATCGCCACAAAAATGTGTGCGGGAGACGACTATCTTTTTATTTTTTAAATTAGCGATGATATCATTTATTTTTGGGGTGTTTTTTATTTTTTTAATTTTGCATAAATTACTTATTTTATAAAAACCAACGCAATTTATCTTAAACTCTTCTTTTAGTGTTTCAAGAAGTTTTGCTGAATTAGAATCCGCATATTTTAACATTTTTTCTGCGAGTTCGTGTTCGCCAAGTTTCCCACTCCATAGCGGGCCGGCAATTAAAATCTTTTTGGAACATTTTTTACAAACATCTTTTATTTCTTCTTCAATAAACAATTCAATGTTTAAGCATTCTTTACAGAAACCTAAGAATTTGTGTTTTTCTAGTATGGTGTTACATTTTTCTTTGCTTTTTTCGCATTTAAGAAAAACTCTGTAATAATGTTCTTTTGCGTAACTTAACAAAGGGGATAATGCTTTTTCGTATTGGCAACCAATAAGTTGTATTTTTCTGATTAGTATCCTTAATGCTATTTCGTGCATCATGTAGTTTCTGAGAGGTTTTGCCCAATATTTTCTTTTACATGTTTTTTCATAAGTGCCAGCTAAAGGAGCGGTGTCTGTCGCGGTAACGGCTAGAACTCCGTTTCTCGATATTTTTTTTATTGCGCAGTCGAGAAAAGGGTTTGGGCTGCCGAAAGGATCTATATCAATATAGTCAAAACCTTCACTTTCTAGAAGAAATTTGTTTGCTTCTTTGTTATGGATGTTTATTATAATTGTTTTTCCTTTTGTTCTTATATTATTTATTTCTATATTCTTCTTTATATTTTTTACAGCAGTTAAAGATGCGTCATTTATGTCTATTGATTTTATTTTTTCTCCGGCTTCCTTTATTAACCTTATTGATCTGACTCCTGATCCAGCGAGAATATCAGCAACTCTTATTTTCTCGTTAAAGAAAGTTTTTAGCAGGAGAATAGAAATATCTCTGTTAAGTTTCATGATCGGGTTATAGAATACTTCCATTTCTTTTGATATTTTTTCATTTTTTTTTATTTCTATTTTAGCTTCTCCTTCTTCTATCATAGTTTTTTATCTCATAAAAACCTTTAAAAACTTTCTTATTATTCGCCCTCAGATGGAAAGAATAAGGTCTCCTATATGTACTGTAGTGGGGCATGTTGATCACGGAAAGAGCTCCATACTAGATAAAATCAGAGGTACTGCTATTGTAAGCCAAGAAGCAGGGGGGATAACGCAAGCAATAGGAGCTTCTATAATCCCTATATCAACTATAAAAAAGGTATGTGGCAAGCTTCTTGAAGCACTTAAGCTCGAATTTACAATACCTGGCTTGTTGTTTATAGACACACCAGGCCATGCTGCATTCACAAATTTAAGAAAAAGGGGAGGCAATCTTGCTGACATAGCAATTCTCGTTGTGGATATAAATGAAGGTTTTAAGCCACAAACTAACGAGTCAGTTGAAATATTAAAATCTTATAAAACGCCTTTTGTTGTAGCAGCTAACAAGATAGACCTTATTGAGGGGTGGCGGGTTAATATTTCTTCTCCGATAGTGCAAAACATACAAAACCAGAACCCTAATGTTATAACCGATTTTGAAACAAAACTTTACAAGATTGCTTCAAGCTTAAGCGAATTCGGTTTTTCTTCTGAAAGATTTGACAGGGTAGATGATTATACAAAACAAGTTGCCATAATACCGTGTTCAGCAAAAACAGGAGAAGGGGTTGCAGAGCTTTTAATGGTTGTCGCAGGTCTGGCTCAGAAATACCTTGAAAAAAAACTTATGTTTGGCTCGGATTATGCAAAAGGAACAATACTTGAAGTTAAAGAAGAAAAGGGGCTTGGTAAAGTTATGGATGTGATAATTTATGACGGTTGTCTTAAAGTAGGTGATACTATTGTGATTGGGGGTTTGAATTCGCCAGTTGTTTCAAAGGTTAGAGCATTGTTACAACCAGAACCTTTGGCTGAGATAAGAAGTGAAAAAGCAAAATTTCACTCTGTAAGAGAAGTTTGTGCAGCAACAGGTGTAAGAATTTCTGCTCCGGGTATGGAAAATGTAGTTTCGGGGATGCCTATTGTTTCTTGCGAGAAGGGTAATGTAGAAGGGGCAAAAAAAGAAGTTCAAGGCGCTGTTGAAGAAGTGACATTAGCAGTGGAGCAGAAGGGAGTTGTTGTCAAAGCTGACAGTTTAGGTTCTTTGGAGGCAATTATGAAACTGCTCCGAGAAAAAAATATTAGCGTTATGAAAGCATCAATAGGTAATATCACAAAAAAAGACATATCCGACGCGGAGTCTAATATAGAAAAAAATCCGTTATACGCGGCGATACTTGGGTTTAATGTAGATATAGAAGGCCAGACATCGGGGAGGGCTAAAATAATAACAAGTAAAATTATTTACCAACTTATAGAGGAATTTGAGCAGTGGCAGGAGCAGGAAAGAAAAAAGATGGAAGCAGAGAGATTGTCCCAACTCGTGAGGCCTTGTAAAATACAGATTCTTGAAGGTTATGTTTTTAGGCAGTCAAACCCCGCAATTGTAGGATGTGAAATATTGGAAGGGGTTGCAAGAACAGGTATGCCTATTATGAAAGGAGGAAAGCAAATCACTTCAATAAAAGAAATACAGCTGGAAAGAGAAAATATCACGTCCGCAGAACGAGGATTAAGAGTTGCTATATCATTTGAAAATGTAACAGTAGGTAGACAGATAAAAGAAGGCGACATCTTGTATTCCGCTGTTCCGGAAGAACATTTTAAAGAGATGAAAAAACTAAAAGAGTATTTAAGACCTGACGAATTGGCATTATTAAAAGAAATAGCGGATATAATGAGAAAAGAAAACCCTGTTTGGGGTGTTTAAAAATGCAAAAGTTAAAATTCCTTAACACAAAAGAGATAAAGGAAATAAGAAAAAAAATAGAAGAGCAGTGGGGTTGTGATTTTATTAGCGATAATGTTTTTGTTTTATCTTCGAAAAATAAAATATATCTATTATCCAAAGATGTAGAAAAAATTAATTTTAAAAATATGCGTATAAGTAGTGCGGGGCTTTATTTTGCTGAAATATCAGAAAACGGGGAGTTGAGATTGTCAATTGAGGGGGCACAGCTGATAGGAAGGGACGCCACTAAAAATGTAGTGAATTTGACAACAGACCAAGTAAAAAATTGGTTACGGGGAAATGATTTAGATATTAACACAGGAAAAAACTGCTTTGTTATTCTTAAACACGGAAGCGACTTTTTAGGAACTGGTAGAGCAAAGCAAAATAAAATTATTAATTTTATACCAAAAACAAGAAGAATACTAAGTGACGATTAACAGAACAAACTAATCA
>JAWAEZ010000006.1:19947-22889 GCA_038890975.1 Candidatus Woesearchaeota archaeon | reverse complement strand
TGCTTTGTTATTCTTAAACACGGAAGCGACTTTTTAGGAACTGGTAGAGCAAAGCAAAATAAAATTATTAATTTTATACCAAAAACAAGAAGAATACTAAGTGACGATTAACAGAACAAACTAATCAGTATCTTATATCAAGTGCGTGTTTTATTAGGTGGTAGAAATTCCACGCTTCTGGAGGCCAGTTTTTTTGAGCATCTTCCCATAGCTTCTTTTTGTATACTGTATGGTTGGCGTTACTTTTGTAATTTTTTTCTAACTCCAATGTTGAAGCAGGTTCTATATGTATTCTGAAATTAATTCTTTTAGTGGGGGCGTAATAATTTTTTATTTTTTCTCCCATGTATACCGCATTAACAAAAATCATCTTTAAATCTTCTTTTCCTTTACGAGGGGAATAAATTGTATCTTCTATATTTTTTGAGTGCGGTTCTAATATTATTATTCCTCCAATTTCTGTGTTGTTTATTTTATGTTTTATTCCTTTCTTTAATTTTTCAAGTATTTTATAACATTCATTATTGTTTTTGCTATCTTCGCACACAATTTTACACCCCATCCTGTCATATATTTGTCCTTTTGAATCACCGAAAAGCAGTTGGGTTATTTTAAAAGCCAAACTACCCGCGGATTTTAATCTTAACCTGATTTCTCTAACATGTCCCATTTTTTTGGTTGGTTTGATAATATTTACAGTGCTTAATAAAACTGCATCTCCATCTACCCTAAAATCTTTAAATTTATCATAATTTATATTATACTGATTGAGAAACTGGTGATCTTTTACTATTTTGTTAAAAGGAGACGGCTTACATATTTCAATAATTTTGCCTTTTTTATCCCACTTTGTTTCGAAAAAATAATTAACTTCGCAAGGAAAAAATTCTTGTTTAAGAACAGCGCCTATGTTATAATATAACACATTTTCTGTTATAGCAGTGTCTGATGTTAATAAACTGTCAAGCGTTTTTAACTCTTCTGTTTCTACTAATTTTTCAAAATTTTCAATTTTAAAATCATTATTGTTTCTTATTTTTTCTATAAGATTAGGTATTCTGTTGTCAAAGAAAATTGTCTCTATAGGATTTATTTTATGCTTTTCTTTATTTTTGGTTTTTTTATTCACTTTTTAATTACCCCCTAAAAATTAAATATTAGATAGTTGGTGATATTTTCAACAAAGAATTTGTGGGTATCTTTCTCCCCTACTTTAAATATTTTATTATCCTCATTAATTATTGATATTTGTGATTTGTTTTTTACCCTCACAATGCCATTTTTGTCTATTACGCCGTTAAATTCTAAACCATTAAATAAATTATGCACCCCGAACTCGTTAATTCTAATATTTTCGTATAATATGGCCCTTTCTTCGTTTTCGTTAAATCCCAGAATTTTTATTTCTTCTTCTATTTTTTGGTCGCTAACATTTTCTCTCATACTATACGAACAGCACAGAAAAAAATATTCTCTCCAAGGACTTTCTGATATTTTTTCTTCTACTGCAGTTATAAAAAGCTCCAAAGCCGAAAAAAATGAAGTATTATTTATTGTTTTCTCGCAGTTTAAAAAAGCAACTGATAATGAGTTTTTTTGTTGTGAATTTACAATTTCTCTTATTGAATTGTATAAGTGCTTTATATTATTTTTATTTATTTCAGGAAGCATTTTAATATTCTTAATTCCAGCTTTATAAAGGATTTTTCCAAGAGAATAACTCTCAGGTACTTTACAGAGAACTATGTTTGGTTCTTGGTTTTCAATTTCTTTTCTTATTTTGTTACATTTTATTTGGTACTCCACAATGTCGCTTTTTTTTATTTTTATTATTTCTTTTTTAATAGGTAGGTCTATTTTCGATAGTTTTTCTTCTATTCCTTGGAGTTTGTACATTTTAATTTTTATATTATTTTTTTATTATGAACTTTTTTAGCATAGATATGAACCAACAATTTATAAAAATTTCTATTTTTACTACTTTACAGGAATTATTTTATTGAAGTTATTCTTATAAGCGTTTTTAAACTCGCTTTTTTAACGCTTTTGTTTAGTTCTTTATCAAAAATTTTAGAATCTACCTCTCCATTTACACTTTTTTTAATGTTCTCTATAATCGCCTTTGCTTCTCTTTTTGTCTTATTATTTACTTTAACAATCGCTTCTCTTAAAGCATTTTTAAGTTTTTTATCGCTTTGAAAAATAACTTCTTCCAGAATTTTATTTGAGTTTTTATTTCTTTCAATAACAACAACAACAGAATCCACTCTCGGTTTAGGGTTGAAATCCTCTTTTTTTAATTTTTTTACAATCTTTATTATAAATAGATTATTAGATATAAAAGCCAAACTACTCCTGTTTTGGGATATTTTATTTACAAATTTTTGTGGTAATACAAGAATAACTTTTTTAAATCTATGTAACAAGATCTCCCATAAAAGAGGTTCGCATATTGAATAAGGCACGCTTGATATCAAAAAATCAAAATCTATATTTTTAAGTTCATCTACCCCTTCCCCATTTATTATTTTAGCAAAAGGAAACTTTTTTTTCAAAGAAAAACATAAATCACTATCTTTTTCTATAAGTATAAGGTTGCATTTAGGTATAAACTTTGTTATTTCCCCATTACCCGGCCCGATTTCAACAACACAATCTTCTTCTTTGATTAGGCACAAAGAGACGATAAATCTACATATATCCTCATTAACTAAAAAATGCTGGTCAAGTTTCATTTCTTAATTACTTGAAATTATTCTAAGCAAATATTCTTTTTTTGTCTTTAGCCCGTTTATTTTTGCTAATTTTTCAATTGCTTTATCAAAACCGCTTCCGTATTGCGCTGCAACCTTTTTTCTCCAAGCAAACTCTTTAGGTATGCCTTTTAACTCAGCGAATTCTCTCAATATTATTTTTTTATGTTGATTGTCTATTTTATATTG
>JAWAEZ010000006.1:8656-19847 GCA_038890975.1 Candidatus Woesearchaeota archaeon | reverse complement strand
CTTTATCAAAACCGCTTCCGTATTGCGCTGCAACCTTTTTTCTCCAAGCAAACTCTTTAGGTATGCCTTTTAACTCAGCGAATTCTCTCAATATTATTTTTTTATGTTGATTGTCTATTTTATATTGGGGGGCTATTTTTATAGTAGCTCTGATTAAATCTTTGTCTAAGAAAGGAGTTCTTATTTCAAAACCAAATTTTTTTGAAAGAGTATAATCTCGTATTATATCGCGCTGCCACATTGTTTTAAGACCAACGATGCATTCTGCATTAACATCGTTCGTAAGAGCATGCCTTTCATAACCAGCGAATATTTCTTCGGAGCCGAGGCCCGAGAAAAAAACTTTTTCTTTTTTAGAAATTTTAAACGCAGCTATAACAACAGCAGCCACTCCAACCTTTACAACATCCGGTCCTATAATAGTCGCAGCTTTTTTGATTATTTCCTCCGCTTCTTCAATATCAAAAATTTTGTACTTAATATCAAAATCAAAATGTTTTGCAATCTTTAAAGCCCACTCTATATCTTTTGATTTTTCAACACCCACTGAATAACATCTAAAATTTTTTCCAAGCTTTTTTGCATAAAAAGCGATAATTGTGCTATCTATTCCTCCTGAGAAGAATATTGCGAAATTGTTTATGTTTTCCATTCTTTTTTTTATTGCTCTTTCAAGATAAGTTGAAAGAAGATTAAGAGCTTCTTCTTTTGTTTTAACCGTAACAGAATCTTTTGTTATCTTGTCTATAATATTGATCCACTCTTTTTCAGAAACCAATCGGTTGTCTTTAATAAAAATCTCTTTATCCGAGCTCGATTTTTTTCCTGAGTTCATTGTAGGATTCCAGCGCCCCTTGGTAATAAATCATGACAGGATCATTATCATTCTTAGCAAGCACATCTATAATCCTGCTGGATCCGTCTTCGTTTCTTAAAATATTTTTGAGATGTTTTAAAGCAAAATCCCCAAACACCTCTCTTTCCGTTTTTTTTAATTTAAGAAGCGCTTTTTCTATTTTTTCTAATGCAGCAATCTGCTCTTCCTTAGTGCCCTCTTTAACTGCCCTTTGAAATTCGTTATAAATATCACTGCTTATTCTTATCTCGTCTCTCATTTTTGTTGTGCCGCCGTTGCTTGACCTATAAACCCTACCAATCACAAAATTAATAGCTTTACATTTATCTTCAATGGTGCTGAATTCGTGTTCAATTTTTTTAAGTTCTTCTGGTTTTTCTGTATGTTCTGTTGTTTCGTAGATGTCAGGATAACTTACGAGTAGGAGCGCTATGTAAGATATTACAATGTTTAGAAGCGCAAGTTTGTATATCTCCATCTCCCCAAATAAAGAGATATTGGTAACGCCGAGAATGACAAACAATATTACAAATACAAGAGGCATAACCCAAACATATTGCGTGTGTCTCTTTGTTTCTACTACGGAAATAAAAAAAAGGAGGGATAATAAAGAAGGTAAAAACCCAGCGATAACATTTAAACCAGGAGATTCCGAAGAGAGCCCCACGATGAGCACTAAAAGAGCAAGAAGTAGTATACTTAATACTTCAATTATGGTCTTAGTAATTTCTATTTTTTTTGATATTGCTTTTTGAAAAGCTTTCTCAACTTCTTTTCTTGAATAGCCACTCCTTATGAGATGCTCTTCTATCTCCCATCTAGTAAATCCGTTATTAAGTTGCTCTTTAATATAGCCAACAAGCTCGCCTCCCATAAAAATGTTTATACTAATTATGTATTTAAATTTAATGTTTATTATTTTTATATTCTTCCTTACTCTTCCTTACAGTTTCATTTTGGTATTTTAATATGTTGTAATATTTTTTATTAAAATTTTTTTATAAAAATGATTTATATTTTAGCAATTTAAACTACTTAACAAAAAGAGCTGTTTTAATTACAACTAAAAATTATCTAACTAAAAACAGGAATATTGTATTAGTAGTATTAAATAAACAAAAAAATTTAAATACATAAGATCTTGATTATCAAAAATGGTAGAAGATTTAAGCAAGGACGAAAGAATAGGGTTTCATAAAGGTGCTTTAACAACTTTAGCTAAGGAAAGGCAGGAAATAAGTAGAATATTACAAATAGTTGAACAGCTTATGCGTATGCATATACAAGCGCTTGAAGAATTGGGTGTTGATATCACGAAAGTATCAGAAAAAAAGCCTATTGAGGATTTGGTTGATGAAAGAAAGTAAAAATTTATCTATTAAAGCAAAAAATTCTACAAAAAATAAATTAAAAAATAAAATTTTTGTAGCAATTATTTGTTTAGCAGTTGTTATTTCTTTAATTGTTGCGTATAGAACTTACAGGTATTCAAAAGTTGTAAAACAGGGCGATTTTGTTCTCGTTGATTATGTTGCAAGTGTTGATAACAAAATATTTGATACAACAATAGAAAGAGTTGCAAAAAATGCAGGGATATATAACCCCCAAAGGAATTATAAGCCAGTCATTGTTAGAGTAGGAGCCGGTAAATTTATTTTAGGTTTTGAAGATGCGATATTCGGAATGAGGGAAGGAGAAACAAAAACAATAACTGTTACTTCTGAAAGAGCCTACGGAGAATACGATCCTACAAAGGTTATAACAATCGATAAGTCCCTCGTAAATGCAAGTGAAAATATAAATGTTGGAACCATTCTTAAAAGCAAAAATAAAACTTTAAGAGTGATAAGTGTCAATGAAACATCTATTATAGCGGATGCGAACCATCCTCTTGCAGGAAAGAATATAACATTTAAAATACATATCTTAAAGGTAATAGGTCCTGTGCTGGGGAAAAATGTTAGTTAATATTAATTTAAATTATCTTAATTGTTTTAAGAAAATATTTTATATTAATTGTGCTTAATAAAATAGATTACTAAAACAGATGGAATATCCCAAAAAATATAAAGCAATATTTTTTGACCTTGACGATACTCTTGAAGATTGGAATGTTGCGAAGAAAGCAATAAAAAACGAGTTCTGCACTTTTGTTGAAAAAAATTATAACATTAATAGAAAAAAATTTTTTAAAAAATTTGTGGAAGTAGAATATGATATTGTTGGTCGCTCGCTCAACCCAATGAATTATAGCAGGTATGTTTGGCTTAAAGAAACATTCAGAAGATTAGGTATAAGAATTACTGATACAGAGTTAAGAAAACTTGAGAGAATTTATTGGAGAATTGCTTATAAAAATATAACACCTTTCCCGGACACTATAAACACCCTAAAAAAACTTAAAATATATAAGAAAGTTATAGTCACAGATTCGGACGGCGATAAGAGTGACGAAATTAAAAATAAGAAAATAAGACTACTTGGAATAAGAAAATATTTTAATATAATTATCACTAGTAATATGACAGGAAAGAACAAGCCAGACAAAAAATTATGGAAACTCGCTTTAAAAAAATTGAGAGTTAAACCCCGAGAATGCATTATGGTTGGTGATAAACCAGAAATAGACCTTAAACCTGCTAAAGAGATGGGTTTCACCACAGTATGGATAAAGAGAGGCCACTGGGCATCTATGAGAAAAAATAAAAAATTTAGGTTTGTAGATTTTGAGATTAAAAAGATATCAGAACTACTGAATATCGTGTCTGGTTTGGAAAAACAAAATTTATTAAAATTTAAAAGTAAAAGAACTTTTAGAGATAATAATACTCTTTAGATATTAAAAATGAAAAACAAAAAAGATTTTTATATATGGCTTAGCGTTGTAATGTTCTTTTTTGTTACTGTGTTTATTATATTCGGGTTTATTCTAAAAAGAGTGGATATGAGAACTTTTTGCGAGACAGAGTCAGATTGTGTTTGTGGCGGCATAGATACAAAAACAGGCCAATGTTTCATCGGGAACATTAATTATTACGAGAAATATGTAGATAAAACAAGACAATGCCCCGACTTTTGCGGGGGTATAGCTTCAAATCTAGAAATAAGATGCGAAGCTAACAAATGCGTCCAAAGACAGAAAATAGTCAGATAGATAATAAAATACTTTTATTTTAAATGTATCTCGATAATATCCCCATCTTCAACTTCGTGATTTAAAGAAACTTTTTGGCCCGGAAATTTTGCAGAGCTCCCCCACACTTTAGCAAACTTAAAATTGTTTACGAAATTCCGGTGTATTTTTTTACAGACAATTTCTATAGTAGCGGGTCTTCTGACAATTAAAGGCGCGTCCATATCTGGTTTTTTACCAATCTCTTTAGTATAAACTCTTATAAAATTTAATTTTTTGTATATTTCAGATTTCAAGTTCTCAATGCCTATGTTTTTTTCAGCAGAGATGGGAATCGCGTTAAGCTTTTTTATCAAGGAATAAGCAATATCATTATCAACAGTATCAACTTTATTTATAACAACTATCGCAGGGATATATACCCTGTTTCCTTCAACAACATCGATTAAATCGTCAGGGCTGATATCTTCTCTTATAACGACATCTGCATTATTTATTTTCATTTCAATGAGCATCTTTTCTATTGTTTCTTTTTGCATTATTGATAGCTTAGTAGTCGAGCTTATACTTATGCCCCCTCTTGCTTTTTTTGTTATTGTTATATCAGGTTTTTTTTTGTTTATTCTTATATTCGCATCGTAAATCTCTTTTTGTAGCACATCAAATTGTTCTTCTGGGTTTAGAAAATCAAGTACAAACACGATCAAGTCGCTATTTTTAATTACAGAAATTACCTCTCTGCCTCTTCCTACACCAGACGAAGCACCCTTTATCAGTCCGGGTATGTCAAGTATTTGTATCTTAGCATTTTTGTATTCCATCACTCCGGGAACGCATTTAATTGTTGTGAATGCATAAGCACCAACCTTTGAATCGGCATTTGCTAGACGGTTCATCAATGTTGATTTGCCAACAGAAGGAAATCCTACAAGAACAGCCGTAGCATCGCCTGTTTTCTTCACCGCGTAGCCGCCGGGTTTCTTTCCGCCTGAGCTTTTTGTCTCTAATTTTTCGCGTAGCTTCGCTATTTTTGCTTTTAGTATGCCTATATGATGTTGAGTTGCTTTGTTGTATTGTGTTCTTCTTATTTCTTCTTCAAGTTTCTTGATATCTTCTAATATTTTCCCGCTACTCATTTTTTATAGTTTTTTATTAGTTAAATATTTAAATTAATATAAATATTATTAATTATATGGGCACTTTTTTGTCACTAATAAGCGGGGTAATGTTAAAATTAATAATATCTTTTATAATCTTCATTTTAGGGGTAACTATTGGGCGGATTGCAGGTGCAATAGTCGCAAAGTTAATATACGAGCTGGGGATCGATAGTATTCTTGAAACGATTGGTATAAAATTTTTTTTTAGTGCATCTGTTGGGAAGTTTGTTTCTTTTGTTTTTTATGTGGGAGGAATTATTTTGGCTTTGAAACAATTGGGGCTGGCAACTTTCTTAACAATTTTGCTTGTTATATTTTTTGTTGTAGTGATTGTTCTTTCTTTATTTTTTGGGCTGACAACCACTGTTAAAAATATAGTGGCAGGTTTTTCTTTAAGAAAAAAATTTTTAAACAAAAAAACTATTAATAAGATGCATATAAAAGGCAAAATTATTAAAGTAAAAAGAACAGGCATAAAAGTTTTGACAAAAGACAATGATACTATTTTTATTCCTTTTTCAGCGTTTAATAAGGGCATTTAATATAATTTTAAAATAAACTATTTTTGGATATTGTTAGAAAATATTATATACTCTCAAGCGTGCTTATGACATTAAAAAGTTGTGTTCTGGAATACGCTTGTAAGTTTTTATCTTCTACAATCTCTTCAAGCTCATGTATCGCTTTGCTAACCTTTAGGGAAAGGTCTCCATTATTTTCAAGTATTTCAACTATAAAAAGAAGTTTTTGTTTCACATTTTTTGGTAGAGTATTATCTTCTGAAAGTTCTTTCATTATTTCTACCGCATTTGCCAACTGCAAGTTCATTTTTTGTCTTTCTTTTGTTCTATACCCCGAAGAATTTCTTCCCTTAAATTTTTAATTTTTTCACTTAATTTTTCTTCCTGTTTTTCTATATTTTTAATTCTCAAAAGGATAGTTTCGTTTTTTTCTGACAATTCTTTTTCAACATCTTCCCTTTTTGATTTAACTAAAATGTTGCCAACAAACTTATACACTTCTTCGCTTTTTTTCATCTCTTCCTGCGCTGCTTCTATTTCAAGAAGTTGGGCTTGGAATGTTTGTTTTTGTATAAGAATTTGTTGTAGTGTTTGTTCAGATTCTTGTAAATCTCTTATTTTTTCTTCTGTTTTCATTTTAATTTTTATTTTCAAAATTTTTCAGGTTTTTTATTTTTTCAAAAACAACTAACATTTGTGTTATCATATTTGTTGTGGCTCTGAAAGCAACAGCATCTTTCGCTCTAATTTCAAAAAAAATATTATTTTTTGTTTTTTTAATTTTAAAAGTAGACCTTTTTTTGTCTATTTTTTCCGGGGCGATGCATGAATAAATATTGCCCCCCTTATCGCTTATCCGGATTAATGAATAATAAACCATCTCCTTTAATTTTCAAATTAATTTTTGGTTTTTAGGTCCTGCTATATAATTTTTCTTTTATAATTTTAATCTTAATTATGTTTTTTTATTATCCGTGCTTTGTAAAAGGTTTATTTGTAAAAGATTTATCTTGCTTTGACTTTTGAAGTCATTGTGCGCGGTTTGAAAAGTATTTTACTCCCACAATACGGGCATCTTATTTTCTTTCTTAAATACTCGTCTGAAACCTTTTTATCGCAGTTGAAACATTTATACTCCATTATGTTGCCTCCTCAGTGGTTTTTTTACTTTTAAGCACCACTTTTTCTTCTGCTTCTTTTGTAGCAGAGCTTTCTAAAAAAAACTGTTCAATATAATAAGCGCCGCTTGCGAATTTTGAATTACATTTTTTGCATTTCCATATACCAGCGGCAATTCTTTTGGCGCTTAAATTTTTGCAGAAAGGGCATTTATTAGGTTTTTTTGACTTTTTTTCTACATCGGCCAATTTTTCTTTTAATCTTCTTCCGTATCTTGGCCCAAACCTTTTAACAGAGCCAAACTTTTTTTTTTGTTCTGCCATTTTTTATTAATTGACTAAATTTATATAAGGTATTAATTGTTTATTTTTTATTGTTTAAATTTGCATAAAGGCAATATTTAAATGTTTTGGTAATTTTAGAGGTTATATTTATAAATCATTCGGTTTTAGTTTTTTTATGGAAGACGAACAAAAGAAGCTAAGACAGTTAAAAAGAATAATAGACGAACTCGCTTCTTATAGAGGCAGACATACAGAACTTGTTTCTGTTTATATACCTTCTGGCTATGAGTTGAATAAGATAATAAATCATTTGCAACAAGAGCAAGGAACAGCAGAAAACATAAAATCTGCTTCTACAAGAAAGAATGTAATCGCCGCTCTTGAAAAGATGATACAACACTTAAAACTTTTTTCAAAGACACCCGAGAACGGCCTTGCGGCATTTTCAGGAAATGTCGCAGAGCGCGAAGGGCAGCAGGATGTGCGTGTGTGGTCTATCGAACCACCTTTACCTTTAAATGTTCGTATTTACAGATGTGACAAGGAATTTGTGCTTGAACCTTTAAGGCAAATGCTTGAAGCAAAAGATGTATACGCTCTTGTTGTTATGGATAGGAGAGATGGTGATATAGCACTGCTTAAAGGAAAAAGAATAATACCTCTTATTTCTACTCATTCACATGTGCCTGGAAAATTTAAGACGGGTGGCCAATCTGCACACAGATTTGAACAGAATAGAGAACTCGCAGCTAAGGATTTTTATAAGAAAATAGCAGAATACATGAAAGAACAACTTTTACCTCTCGGCAATGAGTTAAAAGGAATACTCGTCGGGGGGCCGGGGCCTACGAAATACGACTTTGTAGAATATATAATGACAGATTTAAAGAATAAAATAATTGCTATAAAAGATTTATCTTATACTGGAGAATTCGGTCTTCACGAACTTGTTGAAAAAAGCGCAGATGTATTAGCGCAGGAAGAAATTTCTAGAGAGAAAAAATTAATGCAAAGATTTTTGGAACTTCTCGCAACGAGACCCTCGCTTGTTGCTTATGGCAAAGCAGATGTTGAGAGTAAGATAGAAATGGGAGCAGTTGATACTTTATTATTATCAGAAGCGCTTGAAGATAAAATCATAGAGGAACTGGAAGAGAAAGCAGAGAAATCAGGAGCGAAAACAGAAGTGATAAGTGTTGAAACGAGAGAAGGAATCCAACTTAAAGAGATGGGAGGGGTGGCGGCAATTTTAAGGTATGAAGTACATTAATTTTTATGGAATTTTTTAAATAAACATAACACTTTTATATTTCTTTATTTATTTTAATTTGGGATGTCTTTCGCACGAAAAGCATTTGAGTTGCTCTACCCAGATAAAAAAGCAGAGATTAATGTAGTTTATTCTGGTAAGTTAAGAAATTATGGTGCGAAGGTATCTTACAACCAGAATAAAACAAAATTTGATTTCATATTAAATAAGAAGTGGGAGTCAGTAGACGAAGATATAAAAATAGGTCTTGTACAATCCTTACTTCTAAAAATTTTTAGAGATAAAAAAACGACTTTCAATGTTGATTTGTATAATAATTTTGTAAAACATTTACATATAGCAATACCTAAAAATAAAATAGACCCCCTCCTTTATAAATCTTTTAATAGGATAAATGAAAAATATTTTTTAGGGCTTATAGAAATGCCGAATCTTGTTTTTGGTAAGAGTTCTTTAAGAACATTAGGACATTATGATTATAAAACAGACACAATAACAATAAGTAGAATCTTGAATAAAAGAGAGGACCTTATTGACTTTGTTATGTATCACGAGATACTACATAAAAAGCATAAGTTTAAACCCGGATTAAATAACAGGTATCACACATTAACTTTTAGGGAGGAAGAAAAAAAATTTGAAAACTATGAATATTGGGAAAAAGAACTTGAAAACTTTTTAAGAAAAAAAAGAGTAATAAAATGGTTTAGTTTTTTAAGTTAATTCATAAGTTTTAAAAATAGGTATCTTATTTTTTTTAATTTTTGTGTAGAATGATAAAACTAAAAAATATCACAAAAAAATTTAATGGGTTTGTTGCGGTAAATAAAGTTAATTTAAGAATAAAAAAAAGCGAAATATTCGGATTGTTAGGCCCTAACGGCGCAGGAAAGACAACAATAATATCTATACTTTCAACCCTAATGAAACCAACATCAGGAACAGCAGAAATAAATGGTTATGATATATTAAATGAGCAAGAAAAAGTAAGAAAATCAATAGGTATTGTTTTTCAGGAATCTGTTCTTGATTCGGATTTGACAGCTTACGATAATCTTGATTTTCATGCTTCACTCTACAATATACCTAAAAGTAAAAGAGAGAAAAGAATAAAAGAAGTAGTTTCTCTTGTGGGGCTTTCAGATTTTCTTTATAAAAAAGTATACACATTTTCAGGTGGTATGAAGAGAAGATTAGAACTTGCTAGAGGTTTTTTGCATAGTCCTAAAGTTTTGTTTCTTGACGAACCAACGCTCGGTCTTGACCCTCAAACAAGGAGGCATGTTTGGGACTACATTTTAAATCTTAAAACAAAAGAAAAAGTTACAATACTATTAACAACACATTACCTAGAAGAAGCGGATGTGATTTGCGACAGGATAGCAATAATAGACAAAGGTAAAATAGTTGTAGTAGGCGAACCCCAAAAACTTAAAAACAGGATTAAAGGGGATATCATAAAAATAAAAGTTAAAACTATAAGCGAGTTTTTAATTAAAGATTTAAAAAATATCCGTTCCATTAAAGATATGAAAACATCAAGAAACGAAATGTCTATTCTTATTAAGAATGCAGAATCCAAAATTGCAGAGATTATAGATATACTAAAAAAACACACGAAGATAGAAACAATAAGTGTTAATAAGCCTACGCTGGAAGATGTATTTCTATACTATACGGGAAGGGGAATGAGAGATGCTGCATACTGAAATATTCGCAATAACTAAGAGGGAAATAAAAAAATCGCTTGCTGATAAGTGGTTCATTTTAATATCAATAGCTTCTCCGCTGATATTTATATTTGTTTTAGGAAAAGGCATAGATTCTTTTGTAGATATAAAAAATTTAGGAATGAGTTATACTGATTTTCTTGGGCCGGGCGTAATAGCAATTATGTGTATGGGTGGTGCTGTTCATATTGGCAATTCTATAATAGAAGACAAAAAAGGTTTCATAAGAGAAATGCTCGTCGCTCCTGTTTCAAGGGCTTCAATATTTATTGGTAAGATATTGGGCGAAATGGCTGTTTATTTTTCTTTGACATTTATTGTTATAATAATATTTCTTGCGATTGTTAAATCACTTTCTTTCACATCTCTTTTTTGGGCAGCTTTTTTTATGATTCTAATAACTTTTGGTTTTTATGGTTTAGGCGCGGTATTGAGTTTTCTTTTTAAAAGAGCTAAAACTTATCAGGTAATTAATTCTTTTGTAATGATGTATATTGTTTTTCTTTCGGGAGCTTTTTTTCCTCATTCAAAACTTCCAAGAGTTATGATGATTCTTTCGGCACTCAATCCGCTGACTTACGGAGTGGATGGTTTAAGATGGGCTTTGACTAGCTACAAAGAGTTTTCTATTTTTTTTGATATAATATTTTTAGCACTTTTTGGCATTTTAATGATTTTTATTGGAGCGTATTCTTTTAAGAAAACAATAGAAACATAATTTATTTTATTTTGAAAATTAACCAAAATATTTATAAATATGCATCGGTAAGAAGCATAAACATTTAAATACTTCTTATTTAAACACAATTTTATAGAATTAAAACATCTTAAAAGATCCGACTTAAACACAGCATTATAAAGGTGGTATTGATGGGAGGAGAAACAAAGGTCGTTGATGTCAGTACAATACAGAAAGGCAGTTATATGGTAATTGACGGGGAGGCTTGTAAAGTAACTAATGTGCAAGTATCAAGACCTGGCAAACACGGCCATGCTAAGTTTAGGATTGAAGCAGTAGGACTTATAGACGGCAAAAAAAGAGATGTTGTGATGCCTCACCAGAGTGTAGAAGTGCCTATAATAGAAAAAAGGACAGCTCAAGTATTATCAATATCAGG
>JAWAEZ010000006.1:0-8557 GCA_038890975.1 Candidatus Woesearchaeota archaeon | reverse complement strand
TTTTTTCCAGTTTTTTACTTTATTCTATACAAAACAAAACTTGGCATTAAACTTATGGATTCATTTTCAAAGAAAAAACGCCTTGTTAAATTATTCTCTTCAATTTCTATTTATGTAGGTTTTGGTGGGATGTTACTAATATGTTTTCTTTTAGTTTATAATCTTTACAAAGTGGTATTTGTTCCTTCTGTTACTTCGGGAGTTGCTCTCGTTCTACCTGTAAAGGTTAAAGGTGCTTTTTTTGTTCCTTTTTTTTATTGGATAATTTCTATAGTTGTTATAGCTTCTGTGCACGAGTTTTGTCACGGCTGGGTTGCGCGTCATCATAATATTAAGATAAAATCAAGCGGTTTTGCTTTTCTGGCTTTATTTCTTCCAATAGTGCCTGCTGCTTTTGTAGAACCAGATGAAAAACAACTTGCAAGGAAGAAAAAAAAACAGCAACTTCAAGTATTCGCAGCAGGACCTTTTTCAAATATACTGCTTGGGTTTTTTTTCCTTGCGTTGTTCGGTCTTGTAGGTTCGCACATAGTAGAAGCAGTTATGGATTTTCAAGGAGTTTCTATAACTACAATAGCCAACGATAGTGTTCTTTTACCTCTTAACATATCAGTAAATGATTCAATAATCGCGGTTGATAACATTAACACGACTTATATTGAAGATTTTAAAAAAATAATGGAAAATAAAAGTGCGGGGCAACAAATTTTATTGAGCACTAACAAAGGAAATTACTCTGTTATTTTAGGCAAAAATCCGAAAAATGCATCTAAAGGTTACCTTGGGGTGACAGTTTCTCAGAATAAGAAAATCAAACAAGAGGTTCTAAAAGAGTATGGAGTGTTTTTGCCTAACGCCGCAGTGTGGGTTGTTGGGCTGTTTTTTTGGCTTTATGTTCTTAACTTAGGCATAGGAATATTTAATCTTGTGCCGGTGGGGCCTGTTGATGGCGGTAGGATGCTATTCGTAGGCCTACAGAAATATTTTACGCGAGAAAAAGCGCAGAGAATAAGCAGCTGGGTTTCCTTCTTTTTTTTGGTTATTATAGTACTTAATATTGTAGTAGGATTTTTAAAATAGTTTTTTAATTGATTATTCTCGCGGTTCTAAAACACTTCTTAATATCCTCTTTTTTTAGTACCCAATTTAACAATTTTTCTGCTGTATTAAATTCTCTTTCTGCGTATGCATAAATCCTTTTTCCTTCTACGAATGTTTTCTTATGCTTTTTCTTGAAATTTTCAACATTGTTTTTTGATTTGAGAGGCGGCCCTTCTTTTACATATGTTTTACTGATTTTTTTATTTTTCAGAACGAACCAATAGTACGCTTCCTCTTCCCAGTGCCACCCACAATCTTTGATCTCAAAACCATTTATCTCTAATTGTTTTTTTATTTTTTCAAAAGCTTTTAGAAGCTTTGAACCTATAACATCTTTTTTTCCTTTTAAAGGATTAACTTTTATTATTATTGCTTTTTTCTTCTTTATTGAAGGTAAGGAAAATTTCTTTTTTTCAAAAAATTTCTCCGAAGGTCTCTTTATGAATTCGTTTGCTTTTTCAATAAATTTATAAAATATTTCTCTGCTTAGAGAAGCAGCGGCGTTTCTTTCTGGCTGGACAGGGTCTATAATTATTAAAGGGCTTTGTATTTTTGATATGTTAAGTTTTTTTAACGCTTCTCCTTTATATACATTATAAAAATCAATAACTTCTTTTTCTTTCCATTTGGAAGCTTTTTTTAGGAGGTTAATAAAACCGCCGTAATAGATAGTTAATATATCAATAACATGCCCCGAAAATCCTCGGATATAAGATTCAGCTCCATAAAGCCCGTTTGCTTTACAGAACGCTCTCGCTAATCTTATCTCGTCTTTTAGTTCAGGGTTCCTTTTAATTTGTTCCTTTACCCACTTAAAATGTAAAGTAGAAGCATCTGTTATATTCACAGCTTCGTTTGAAGATTTGATATCATAAACAGGTATGACCTCAAAAATAAGCTCTTTCTTTTTTATCTGGAAGTAATCTCTTGAACCGTGCAATCTTTCAGGTTTTAATTTTTTTATACACTTTTCAAGGATATCCGACAACTTTTCATTGGGGTACTCTTTTGAGAATTTTACGAATATGTCAATATCATAATCCCCTTTTATGAATGTGCCTTTCGCTATAGAACCACCAACTACAGCAGTTGCTTTTATTTTTCTTTTTTTTATTTCTTCATTTATTTTTTTAAGAAACGAATCTACTCTCTTTAGGATTACAACTTCGTCAGGTCTTATTTTCTGTTTTATTTTTTCAAGGTCCATAACTTTTTAGTTTTGTTTTTAGGGTTTAATAAAATTAACTATTTTAGTTTTGTAAAAATGTTAAAAATGTAATCTAACTATAAATCCTTTGAAATTTATAAAAATTATTAAATATAATTATATTAATATATCTAAACGATTATGTTAGTAAATTATTTAATATACAACTAAAATAATGAAAATAAATTTTAACTTTATTTAGAAATTTATTTTAATATATTTAATGGTTGAAAGATTAATTATGAAAAAAATAAAATCAGAATCCGAGTTTGTATGGGAAATTTTTTTGTTTGTAATATCACTTCCGGTTATAATCATTAAAATAATTCTGCGTAAAGAGAAACTATCTAAACTATTAATGCCTTTAAGAGAGTTTGTAAAATTTTTGTTTGAGCCAAAAATAACAATTACCCTTATTACAATAAATATTTTTGTGTTTATCCTGGAGATTTTTTACCTTACAAAAGAGCAAATTGAGAATCTTGTCTTTCAGCCAGCGCATATAGTTCAGCTTAATTTTTACCCCATAATAGCTTCGTGGTTTCTTCACGCTTCGGTTGCTCATTTAGCTGGTAACATGCTATTTTTATTTATTTTTGGGAGGGTTGTCGAGAAAGAATTCGGATTAAAAATGCTCTTAATATATTTTGGATCGGCTATTATATCGGACATTGTTTCAGCGATAGCAAAACAGGGCGGCATAGGGGCTTCGGGGGCTATTGCTGGTTTAGTATCAACAGCAATACTTATCAAACCTTTTTACTTAACATATTTAATCGTAGGAATACCTTTACCTTTGGTTATTGTGGGATGGTTAGCGATTATTTCAGATATAACAGGCATTCTTTTACCAAAGAACGATAACATAGGACACTTTGCGCATATGGGAGGATATGTAGCAACATATATCCTTGTGATGTTTTTTAACAGGGAACAAAAAGAAAAAATGAGAATTGGCAAAATAGTAAATCTTCTTGTTATAATATCCATAATTTTATTTTATTTATTTTTTATTTCAGCTAAATGATGTTTTTATTGATTATTGATTGCTATTCAAACAATATTTTGATAAGGAGCATCACAGCCATCCCTAAAGTTATAAATATAAATTCAAAAACTGACTTTGAGAATTTTGTTGTTTTTTTAAGTTCAGGTATTAAATCAGAAGCAGCGATATAAACAAAACCACCAGCAGCAAAAGGAAGTAAGTAATCTATGTTAATATTTTTCCTTATTAAAAAACCGAAAAAAGCACCTACCAAAGCTACAATAGCGCTAAGAAAATTATAAAATAATGCTTTTCTTTTTGAAAAACCTGCATAAACAAGCACCCCAAAATCGCCTATTTCTTGGGGTATTTCGTGAAGAAGAATTGCTATTGTTGATGCTATACCTGTTTCAATGCTTAAAATATACGATGTTGATATTATAATGCCGTCTATGAAGTTATGTATACCGTCTCCTACCAGGTTTAGATATGCGAAAGAATGAATTTTACATTTTCCATTATGACAATGTCTCCAATGGAGAAATTTTTCTATTATAAAAAATACTAAAATTCCTGCTAAGAGAAGAAGCCATGCACCGTTTATATCCGATTCAATCGCTTCCGGCATAAGATGGAGGAATGCACCTCCTAACATTGCCCCAGAAGCCAATCCTATGAGTACTGTAATTACTTTGTTAAAAGTTTTTTCTTTTAGCGATAAAAATAGAAGCCCAACTAGAGAAGCAACACTCACAATAATAACCGAAATTAATATTAAAATAAGCATTTTAATACAATTTTCTGTTTTTTTGGTTTTAAAAAGATTTCTTAGATATTTAGTATATCTTTATATCTTTTTTATCTGTTAAGACAATATTTTTGTTTTTTATTAATTTTATTAAAGTTATAAATGTTTTGTTTTAGTATAAAGATTTAAATATCTATTATTCTGTTTAAATAATCTTATTACAATAAGTTTTTATTAGAAAATAACTTTTGTGTTGAAAAAGAATTAAGAAGATGAAAACATCAATACTTTTAGGTCCTGCGGGTAGTGCAGGTTTAGGAAATGAAGAGGGGTTGAAAGAAGTAAAAAGATTGGGGCTTGAAGCGATGGAGATAGAATTTACTTATGGAGTGAGAATGACTAATGAAGAAGCTAAAAGAATAGGAGATTTAGCAAAAAAACTTAGAATATCTTTAAGCGTTCATTGTCCTTATTATATAAACTTAAATTCTGAAGAAAATAGAAAGATAGAAGCTTCTAAAAAAAGAATTCTTGATTCCTGCGAAAGGGCACATTATCTTGGCGCTGAATATGTTGTTTTTCACGCAGGTTTTTACGGCAAGAAATCAAAAGAGGAAACATTTAAGATTATTAAAAAAAAGATATTGGACATTCACGAAACAATAAAAAAAAATAATTGGAGAGTTGTACTTTGTCCTGAGACAACAGGAAAAATAAAACAATTTGGGGATTTAGATGAGCTATTAAGATTGTCAGAAGAAACAGGATGTGGTGTATGTATTGATTTTTCTCACATTAAAGCAAGGAACAAGGGAAATATTGACTATGATAATGTTTGCAGAAAAATAAAAAGGATAAAGAACAAGACAGCTCACTTTTCAGGGATTGAATGGGGTGAAGGAGGCGAAAAAAGGCACATAATCACCAGTGAAGAAGAAATTATCACCCTTCTTCAACACTTGAAAAAGTATAACATATCAATAAGAATAATAAACGAGAGCCCGGACCCTTTTGGCGATTCTATAAAAAGTAAAAAAATAAGAGAAAAAATAATGGTATGAGTTTAAATTCTAAAAAGCCAGCTAAAAAATCGGATATTTTTGTAATTTAATTATTAATTTTAATTATTAAATTATTATAAATATAAATATTATTTATAGCATAGCTTACAAAAATATTTTTAAAACTTTTTTCAAAAGATTTAAATAATTAATGCTCTTACTAAAATCATAGATGACAAATAGAAAATATTTTTCTCTTGAAGAAGCACAAAAATTAATACCTGAAGTTAGAAGAAGTGTTTTTAAAATTATTAAAATTGATAAAGCAATAAACTTGCTATCGGAAATAGAAGTTCTCTGCGAAGATGATGCAGAAGCATGCTACCGCGACATAAAATTTAACAGAAAATTTCATCAGCTTTCATATAAACTTTTTTCTGAAATGGAAAAACTTTCAGAAAAAGGAGCGATACTTACGGAGTTGGATAAAGGTATTGTGAAGTTTTGCAGTAGGTATAACAAGACGCCAATATTCTTATGTTGGAAAATAGGAGATAAGCACATAAAATATTGGCATCTTGTAGGAGAAGATTTTTCAGATAAAAGGCCATTATCTACTTTATTTAACCCGAGCGATTTTGTAAAACGTTTTAAGTAGAGCTTATTAATTTTTGATGAGAAGCAAAACATAAAAAAGATAGAACAGTTAAATAAATCATACTATACTTACTGTATACGAAATGATTACTTTATTAAGAAATTAAAATATCAATTCATAAAGCGTAGTGCGATGATAGATAAAAAAGAGCTCGCAAAACTTATAGATTATTCGCTTCTTAAAGCAGATGCAACACAAAGCGATATAAAAAAACTTTGTTTGAGCGCCATAAAATATGGTACTAACTCAATATGCATAAACCCTCACTATGTTGTATATGCTAGAAATGTGCTTAAAAAAAGCAAAATTAGAATAACGTCTGTCATTTCTTACCCTCTTGGAGCAGATACCACTGATGTTAAAATTTTTGCTATAGAAAAAGCATTAAAAGACGGAGCAAACGAGTTGGATATTGTTATGAACATTGGGATGTTTAAAAGTAAGCGTTATGATTATGTTCTCAAAGAACTAAAAAAAATTGTTTCTTTCGCGAAAAAAATAAAAAGAGACGCAGTAGTGAAAATAATTATTGAAACAGGAATGTTAACAAAAAAAGAAATTAAAAAGGCAAGCATTCTCGTTCTTAAATCAGGAGCAGATTTTGTAAAAACAGGCACGGGGTGGAGTAAAGGGGCTACTGTTGAAGATGTTAAAATTATAAAATCTGTTGTTAATGGTAAAATAAAAATAAAAGCAGCAGGGGGGATAAGAACAGCAGAACAGGCGGAGAAACTTATAAAAGCAGGAGCTACGAGATTAGGAATAAGCCATATTGAGAAAATTTTGTCATGATAATAAATAATAAAAATATCCCAGATAGAATAATTGAACTACTTGTTTCGGGTGTGAAAGCGAAAAAAGAACTTTCCGGAATTGAGGATTCTTTTGTTAGGAATGAGATATTAAAAATATTATCC
This sequence comes from Candidatus Woesearchaeota archaeon, assembly GCA_038890975.1. Classification (GTDB taxonomy): domain Archaea; phylum Nanobdellota; class Nanobdellia; order Woesearchaeales; family CAIVOO01; genus JAWAEZ01. The sequence goes on along the minus strand of JAWAEZ010000006.1, from coordinate 1,937 downwards.
CACAGCAGAAAAAAAATAGAGTATTTTTCTTCTCATTCAGATACCAACAAAATTTTAAAGTCAAGGTTTTATAAGGATGTGATAAAGAAAACAAGAGCTATTTTAAGAAAATCTTCAGGCGCCTTCATAAAAGAGGCAAATATTAAAAATATAAAAAAAGTTTTGTATATGCACGAATCAACACGCGAGAGAATAAAAATTTATCCCGAAGTGTATAAAAAAATATTTAACATTACCGGCGTCCCTAAATCAGTTTTAGACCTAGGTTGCGGCTTTAACCCCCTCGCTTATAATTATTTAAACTGCAAGCCGGATTATTACGCGTTTGATATTGACTCAAGAATTATAGAAACGCTAAATATTTTTTTCAAAAAGAGGAAAATTAAAGGCAAGGCCAAAATAATAAACCTTAGGGAAATAAAAAATAATAAGATACAACTTCCAAAAACAGATATTTGCTTTATGTTCAAGTTACTTGATTCTATAGAAATAGAAAAAGGGCATAAGTTATCTGAAACATTAATAAAAGCAGTTCCTTCTAAGTGGGTTATTATAAGTTTTTCTACGAAAACTCTTTCGGGGAAAAGAATGAGACATCCTTATAGGGGTTGGGTGGAACAGATATGTAAGCGGCTGGGTTACTTTTACGAGATTTTAGAGTTTGAGAATGAAATTTTTTATGTTATCAAAAAAAATTAATTTTTTATTCTTTTATTTTTAATTTATTTGTTTAGTTTATATTATTTTATTTCAATTTTTTATTTGTGTTTTTACAATTAAGTTCTTGATAATTATTTTTTATAATAAAAAATAAAAAGTTATATAAATGAGTCATATTTAATTGTGCTTATGGAAAAAATATTAATGGTAATAGCGCCTAAAAATTTTAGGGATGAAGAACTCACAATACCAAAAGAATTCTTTGAGAGCAAAAAAATAGCAGTTGATGTTGCTTCAACAACAAAAGAAAAGGTAGCTGGGATGTTAGGTACAATTGTGAAGCCGGACATTCTTATTAAAGATGTTATTCTTGATGAGTATAGTGCAGTTATTTTTGTAGGCGGCATTGGTGTGGAGGATAATAAGTTGTATCATAACGAAGAATTTGTGCAGCTTGCGAAAAAAGCATTTATAAAAGCAAAAGTTGTTGCAGCAATATGCATCGCGCCTAAAATACTTGCTAGTGCAGGAATATTAAAAGGTAAAAAGGTGTCTTGTTTTAGCACAGCGATTCCTTATGTAAAAGAAAAAGGAGGAATAATACAAAGTAGCGATGTTGCTCAGGACGGCACGATAATAACTGCTTCTGGTCCGCAAGCAGCAAAAAAATTTGCAGAAACAATTTATAACATGCTAAGTAAATGATATTGTTTTAATAAAAAAATTCAGAATGTTATTTATTAAGTTTTTTCTTATTTTTTTCAGCATTTTTTAATTTTTTATTAATCTTACATTTTCGGACTTTTTTATTCTTCTTTTTATCTGTTTATAACCTTTGAATTGTTAGTCAATCAGCAATATTTTTAAATAAATTAATATATTTAAATGAATATCTGACAAATATAATGTTATTTTTGTAAATAGAGGTGAGCGATGGGCCCTGACGAGCTTAAAAAGTCAAAAAAACTTCTTGCTGAACACGGATTTATAGACCCTTCTAAGCAAAAAGAGTTGGAAGAAAAAAGAAGGCGTTCTGGAGAGAAAGATTATAAAAAATTCTTAAGATTGTTAAAAGACAAACTTGCAGATTATGCAGATGTTGAAAAAATGGAAATAAACCGGCTGGAAGCTCCCGTTGAAACAGATTATCCGAAGCCTGTTAATGCTTACCACTTAATTTACGAAAGCCCTAATGCTTCAATAGAAGAAATTTATTATTGGATTTATCACCATTTAAAAGTCGATCAAGGGTTTCACAACATAATAAAGATATCTGA
>JAWAEZ010000005.1:0-36508 GCA_038890975.1 Candidatus Woesearchaeota archaeon | reverse complement strand
CTTCTTGGCATTATCCCATGCTCCGCCAGAATTGGCCATCATTATTGCTAAAAGCACACCTGAAACAAGCGAACCTGCAAGTAAGCCCCCAAGAGCAGCGGGTCCTAAAAAAATTCCAACAGCTATTGGAGTTAAAACTGCAAGCAGCCCTGGTAAAATCATTTCTCTTATAGCCGCTTTGGTTGAGATATCAACACACTTTTTATAATCAGCACGCGCTTTTCCTTCCATAAGTCCTTTAATTGTTTTAAATTGGTTTCTCACTTCTTCAATCATACTAAAAGCTGCCTTTCCCACTGCGCGCATGGACATAGAAGAGAAGACAAAAGGCAATACTCCTCCTATTAAAATCCCCGCTACAACAACTGGCTCTGTTATGGATATAGAACTTAATTTTACAGAGGAGGTATATGCTGAAAAAAGCGCAAGAGCAGTAAGAGCCGCTGAACCTATTGCAAATCCTTTGCCCATAGCTGCTGTTGTGTTACCTACTGAATCAAGAGAATCTGTTCTTTTTCTTACATCCTTCGGCAAGCCAGACATCTCTGCTATTCCTCCTGCATTGTCAGCAACTGGCCCGTAAGCGTCAATAGCAAGAGACACTCCAAGTGTGCTTAACATTCCTACCGCTGCCATAGCAATTCCGTACAATCCTCCGAAGTTGTAAGAAACGAGTATTGAAACAACGATTACAAGCACAGGTAATGCTGTGCTTTCCATACCAACAGCTATTCCTTGTATTATGTTTGTTGCTGCTCCTGTTTTTGAACTTTCAGCAATTGCTTTTACATGCTTATAATCTGCAGATGTGTAGTATTCAGTTAATAATCCGATAATAACACCTGCAACAAGCCCAGATACGATCGCATAAAATATTGACAAATTGCCTATAAGATATTTTGATAAGAAAAAAGATGCTATTATTACAAGCAATGAGCTAACAACAAGCCCTCTTCTTAGGGCAGGGTGTATGTGTTTATCACTTTTGGCATTGACGAAAAATGTGCCTATTATTGAAGATAGTATTCCTGCTCCTGCGATTGTTATCGGGAGAAGAAGGCCTTTGGGGCCAAATGTGATAATACCTATCGCCATAGCCGCAATTATCGAACCTACATAACTCTCAAACAAATCAGCACCCATACCTGCTACATCTCCAACATTATCTCCTACATTATCAGCGATTACAGCAGGATTTCGTGGATCGTCTTCGGGTATTCCTTTTTCTATTTTTCCAACTAAATCAGCGCCAACATCTGCTGCTTTTGTATAAATTCCTCCACCAACTCTTGCGAAAAGTGCTATTGAAGAAGCTCCAAAACTAAAACCAAAGAGTATTGAAGTATCTTGAAAGATGGTATAAAGTAAAGAAATTCCTAATAATCCGAGGCCTACAACAGTCATTCCTGTAACAGCGCCTGATCTAAAAGCAATTTTAAGGGCGCTGTTTAAAGATGTCCTCGCCGCTGATGTTGTCCTAACATTAGCGGTTGTTGCAACTCTCATTCCAAAATACCCCGCAAGAGCCGAAAATAATGCCCCTACCAAGAAGCAAATAGCGGTCTGCCAGTTTATAAAATAAGCGAGAACAATAAAAACTATGACAGCGAATACAGAAACTACCTTGTATTCTCTACTCAGAAAAGCCATCGCTCCTTCTTTTATTGCGCTGGAAATTTCCTTCATTTTTTCGGTTCCAGCGTCTTTTTTTGATATTGTATACGCTGTTATAAAAGCAAATAATAAAGCAACGAGAGATACTAAAAAAGCAATCCAAATCATAATTAACACCTCCTAAAATCGGAGATGAGAAAAAATCTTTATTTTTAAATATTTTGTTTTTTTATGTTAATGTAAAAAAAGTCGTAATAAAATTTTAATTGAGTTTATATTTATTTTACTTCAGTAAATCACGCCTATTAAAACTCCATGTATTTGTTCAAATCTTACTTTTCCAGGGTCTTCCTGCGGATTGTTGTCTCCTTTTATAATAGCATACCATCCTTTTTCATCAAACCCTGTTTCTACAATTCTATGGACTATTAAACCATCAGCGTACTCTGACTTATAAGATACTATGTCTCCTATTTTTAAATCCACAAAAGATGACGGTTTTATCTCTAATCCGTTTGCTTTTTCGCTTATTATCGGTTCCATAGAATGTGTAGGCGTGAATGTTGACCACGAAGCATTTTTTATGTCTATTACTACCTTATCTTCATAGACATGTATTCTTTCTGGTGTTATTCTATCAGAAGGTGTTGAAACTATTTTTTGGCCTTGGGCATTAAAAATAAAGGGTTTTTGTATATTTCTTGGCGAAGAAACAGCATAATACATGCTGTTAGAAACCCATCCTAAACTGAATACAAGTGTTATAAACACTATAACAAGTAATCGCGACATTTTAAATTTACCACCACAAAATAACAAAAATGTAGAAGTAATATATAAATTTTTCTATATTTATCATCTAAAAGTGATAAATTTAAAAATAGATATGCATTATTTACATACTAAATGGGGAACCTAATAAGTAATCTAACTTCACAAAAATACCAAAAACACAAAAACATATCGGATAATTTCAAAAATAAAATAGATGAAATCTTAAGCAACTCCACAAACAGGTGCGATTTTTTAATCAGGGAAAAAGATGGTATTTGTTATTGCAATGTAATAAGCCAACAATTAAACAAAGAAGAAGATGAAAATTTAATTACAATATCACACCTGGAACAGTATTGCACTAGCAACCCTTCTTTGTGCTGTATGTACCCTTCTATAGACCGCACAAAATCTTTTTATTTAAAAAAAAGAAAATTCTGAATTATTAAATTCCGAATTTACTTAACTTATTATTACTTAACTCAATTACAAACTTTGGAAAATATTACAAACATTAAATTTATATATAACTTATTGAAAACCTCACTACCGTTGTAATTTTAAAATTAAAATCAATAAATTGACTATATATTTGAATTGACTATATATTTGTGATATCTATCTTAACATAGTTAGCACATTAAAAAATTAATAAGTATATAATACAAAATGGGATTATTCACGATAATAATAAATGGAGAAAGAAATAATATTGGAGAGAAGTTCAAGATAGGAAGAGATATAAGCTGGGACGATATTACCTCGTATGACCAGCTTATTCCTACAAACATCAAAAGAGAAATAAAAAAACTTGAATCTTCTTCTAAATCATGTTGCCCTTGTCTGAAAAAAGAAGGAGAATACTTTCACTATTGTAGTAAAGGCATAGAAAATGAGAAGATATTACCAAAATTTAATTCGCTTGACCCAATTTATCAAAAGAATGTTGATATAGAATACCTCAAAAAATATTGTTTAAATTCTTATAAAAATTGTCCCATCTATAAATAATAAACATTTTTTAAAATTAAAACTTAACATTGTTTTGCCTCAAAAATTTAATGACATCTTTAACTTCCATCAATTTCTCTTCCCCTCTTTCCATATCCCTTATTTTAATTAGTTTATTTTTTATTTCATTTTCTCCAATAAAGATAACGTACTTTATTCCATAAGAATTCGCAAAATTCAAATTTTTTGTCACGCCTCTACTATTGAGATCGATATCTGTTCTTATTCCTTCTGCTCTTAGAAGCTGGGCGATGGGGATGGCATCTTCCAGCACATTTCCTATAGGCACTACATAAACATCTACAACAGATTTCCTAGGGATAATATTTTTTGACAATTTAATGGCATCTGTTATGACATCCACACCAAAGCTTATGCCGACAGCAGGGTAATCTTCTTCTTTTCCGACAAACATACCTATCATCTTATCAAACCTTCCGCCAGCAGCCACAGAAGATGTTATAGGAGAATCTTTAAGATATATTTCGAAAATAGTGCCTGTATAATATGACAGCCCTCTCGCAAGAGTAGGAACTATCCTTATTTTCACTTTGAAAATTTCACATAATCTCATAATCTCTTCTAATTCGCTTATTCCTTCTGTTTTTCCAATTTTCTCTTTAATATACGAAATTATTTGTTGGTTTTCCCCTGTTACATTAACAATATCAATTAACTTTTTAATCACTCTTTCATTTATGTTTTTATCAATAAGCTCTTTTTTGACGCCTTCAAGTCCAATTTTTTGAAGTTTGTCAAGCGACAATAAAACAGAATCGTAAAGTTCTTCACCAACCCCGCAAAATTTTAATACTTCATTAAGCAGTTTTCTGTTATTAACTTGTATATCAATACTCATATTAAAATTTTTAAATACAAAAAAGGCAAGAGATAATAGTTCTGCTTCGGCAAGCAGGTTTTTTGAGCCGACAACATCGCAATCTGCCTGCCAAAATTCCCTATACCTGCCAAGTTTTAAAGGGCCGTCTCTCCAAACTCTATCAATCTGGTATCTCTTGAAAGGCATTTTAAGGTTTGGATTCATAGCAATAATCCTCGCAAAAGGAACAGTTAAATCGTATCTTAACCCGAGCTTTCTTTTTCCTCTATCAACAAGGGAGAAAGTTTCTTTAAGAATTTCCTCGCCCCCGCTGTATTTTGAGGCGAGTAAATCGTACCTTTCAAGAGCAGGCGTCTCAACAGGGTTATAGCCATAAATCTCAAAGGCGTATTTTAAAGTTTCAATTATTTTATCCCTCAAAATTTTTTCTTGAGGTAAAAAGTCCCGCACTCCTTTTGGCGTTAATTCACTCATAATCCTCCCGCATATTTGCTTTTTTTGTTGCTAAAAATAAAAGGGCGGCGAGGGGGAATCGAACCCCCACCTCAGGATCCACAGTCCCGTATTCTACCACTAAACTATCGCCGCCGTAAAACTCAGAATATATGTTAAGTTTATAAGTGTAACTATAATCATTATTTAAAATATAAGAATTACCTGCGATGAATACAATCAACCTTCTTCATTTTATCAAAATATTTTTTTTATTTCTATTTAAAACTTTTGTTTTCTACACTGAACGGAAGTTGAAGTTTTTATTTTTAACACTAATAAAAATTGGGAATTTTCTCTTGTCATATTTAAGAATTAATTAAAACACTTCACAAAAATAATTAATAACAAAATTATAACATTATTTATTTTATCAATTGCTTTATTTCTTTATAAAAATCCTTATCCATTTTCGCTCCAGAAAAATCAGTTTCTTCTATTATTTTTGCAGTATTAATTTCCGCTTTTCTCAAATCGGCATTCTTAAAAGATGCCCTCCTGATAACGCTTCCAGAAAAATTAGCAGAAATAAGGTTTGCACCTGTAAAGTCAGTATCTATGAGTTCTGTTTCTCTTAAATTAGCAAAAAAAAGATTTGCCCCGCAAAATTTTGCTCTGTTAAGAATTGCACCATAAAAATTAGTTCTTTCTAAAATCGCTCCTGAAAAGTCGCATTGGTTTAAGTCCGCAATTAAAAAGTCCGCCCCGCTAAGGAGTGTATCTCTAAAATTACCGCCACTAAAATCGCCTACTTGAAAACCTCCTCCTTCAATATCTGCCCCTTCAAAATTAATACCGCAACCCAAAGCGGCTGCGAAACTAAAATTTGGAAGGTATAAACCTGCTAGCTCTGAACCATAAAGCATTAAGCCATTATCCTTTCTAATAGTTTTTTTAAAGTATGAATTTTTCTCATAAGCATCAAAAAAATCGTAGTAGTTAAAAATTTTTTCGTGAAATTTAGAAGATGAATAATAATTTACTATCTCAATTATTCCTTCATAAGAATTCGTATCTGGTTTGAAAAAAATACCTTTCTTCACTAATTGTTGAATTTTATGATTTGTTCTCTTTAAAAAATTTTCAAGATTAAAAAAATTTTTAACGGCTAAATTAGAAAAATCTCTTTCTTCATTATTGACTATTCTACAAAAAAAATCTTCCAAAGTAATCTCTTTAATTTTATGCATTTTTATTTAAGTAAGAGTATGATTATTAACTCTCTAACCGAACAAAAAAATCTTCTTTAAAAATCTTGCTATCTTATTCCACATTGTATCTACTGAACAACGATTTTTTATACATTTCAAGTTTAAACATTCATAATCATAAACACAATATTCCGCATACTGTTTTTTCTTTTCAAAAGAACCAAAAACAGAGCAATAACTATTATTCATCTCGTATCCGTAATCGTAGCATACCCCCTCGTAAAAACAACCCTTACAATCTCTTAATTTCTTTTCCGGAATTTCAGATATATTTTTTAAATCTGTATTTATTTTTTTAACTTCTTGTTTTTTAATTTCTGATGTTTCTATTGGCGCTTGTTCTTCCTCCTGTACAAAAGGGATTATTCTTGAAACTGCTCCTCCTATGAAGAGCTCACAAGTATCAATATCCTGCAAATACGAATGAACAGGATAAGCGTTAAAAACTTTTATATATACACCATTTATTACTTTGCTATCGCCTACATAAATCCATTGAATTGAGCCGTCAACAGAAACCCCGCACATGTCTCCGTTCTGTGTAACATCAATAACTTTTATTTCATGAGTTTTTGCGCCTACCACTGCTCTCCACTTATCACCTTTTAAAATTCTCACACTGGAACCAGAAATATTTTCCTGTGCCCCAACAAAAGAGGAACGAATAACTAAAAAAATAAACACTATCACCAACATTAAGGATAACAGAAAATATTTTTTTCTCATTTTTTTGATTTTTACATTTTTCATTATTAATTAAAAAATATTATTAATTTTTATTACTTGTTTTGTGATTATATTATTATTAACCAGTCCCCTTATTTTTTAGTTTTCTTTTTTGTTACTTTCCTGCTATTTTTTCTTAAATTTTTTGCTCTTGGGGAGTTTATTTCCTTAATCATATTATCAATATCTTTCTCTGCAATGCCGTGCATTCGTGCGCCATTCTCAATTGTTTCGTAAGGGCTAATGTGACACCCTATACAATGCAATCCGTATTTATACATAATTTTCGCTGCATTTTTATTTTTTTGCACTGCTTCAGCGATTATTGTTTTTCTTGTTACATTTACCATTTTATTATTAATTTATTATATTCATTTTTTAATTTTTATTTTTCAAATCTATTTTAAGCTATGTGCTTTTTAAATCTTCTCAAAATCTTATATATCACCATAACAGAATCAGTTATTGATTGTATTTCCATTCCCATTAATATCTTCATTTATGAAAACAGCCGCTGCTATCACAGTCGTCCAAAGTCCATCTTTGTTTCCTTCTGCTGATTGGCAAACATGTGTCGTTTTCAAAAAAAGACCGCTTGATTTGTATATTTGTTCTCTCTCGTCCCACGCTTGATCTGGATCAAATTGCACCCCCAAAGTCGTTGCCAACATTGTAGCTGCTAAATCCTCTGCATACTCGCCTGCTTTTTCTGCTTTTTCCCCAAAGCTGTGATGCTCTGAAAGATAACCATAATTATTACTATCTTTTGGAACAGCAAGTCCTATCGCTGATGCTACTAACCTGTTAGGTTCGTTTGTTTCGTTTCTTGCCATAACACAGAAAGTTATCTGCCCAGGTTTAAGCGCCCTTAAACCTTCTTCTTTAGGAATTATTTTACAATTAGGAGGAAGAATACTCGACACATAAACAAGGTTGCACTTTTCTATTCCGGCGTTTCTCAATGCTGCTTCAAAAGAAGCAAGTTTGTCCTTATGAACACCTACTCCTTTTGTAAAAAAAACTTTTCTCGGAACAAGCTCCATAAATTTTTTTGTGTAAAATAACTATTATTTAAACTTATCTATTATTGACTCTACACGCCACTGCCGAACATTTTGTATTATTTAAGTCGCACTGTTTCAAGATTTCTAGGACAAATTGTCTCTACCCTGTATTGTCTATGCATCGAACTCGCTAAATCCAAACATCTTGAACTCTCGCCGTGGTTAATAATTATCTTTTTAGGGCGAGGGTCACACTTATAAACAAAATTCATTAACTGGTTTCTGTCTGCGTGGTCTGTTATCTCCATTTTATGAACTTCCATTTTAATTTCAACAACTTCTGTCTTTTTGCCTTCTGTAAAAGTAAAAGTTTTTTCACCTGCTCTTATCCTATAACCAAGAGAACCTTCCGGTTGGAAGCATGTAAAAATTATACAATTTTTAGGGTTATCTGCGAGCGCTTTTAAGTATTGAACAGACGGCCCGCCAACAAGCATTCCTGAAGTGGCAAGTATTATGCAACTTCCCTCTGATTCTATCACTTGCTGTCTTTCTTTTTGAGAGCCAATCTTTTTAAAAACATCGGATAAAAAAGGATTTTCATCCTTATGAAAAATCATTTTTCTCATATTGCTATTCAAGAATTCTGGGTAAGCAGTATGTATTGCCATTATGTCCCATACCATTCCGTCGATGTAAATAGGAATTTTTTCTATCTTCCCCGTCCTTATCATTTCTTCTAAGATTATCATCATATCTTGAGCTCTCCCTGAACCAAGAACAGGCATAAGAACTTTGCCGCCTCTTTTAATTGTTTCAATAATTTTGTTTCTGAACTCCTCTTCTTCTTCCTTTACAGGAGGCATAATATTATCTTTGCCGCCGTAAGTGCTTTCTATCATTAATGTTTCTAAACGAGGAAAAACAGTAGCGGCTGGGTCGAAAAGTTGTGTCTTACCAAATTTAAGGTCTCCTGTGTAAAGAATGTTATGAAGCCCATTTCCTATGTGCAGATGTATCATTGAGCTTCCAAGTATGTGTCCTGAGTTATAGAGAGTTATTCTAAAATCAGGGGTAATGTCGCTAACTTCTTCATAGTTCAAACATACTGTATGCTTTACCATTTCTTTCACATCTTCTGCTGTATAGATCGGGTCTTTACCTTCTGACTGCTGTATTTTAATGAAGTCAAGTTGCAATAATGCCATAAGATCGCGGGTGGCTTCTGTACAATAAACAGGGCCTCTGTAACCGAATTTGAAAAGGTAAGGGACAAGTCCCGAGTGGTCCAAATGCGCATGACTCACGATTATTGCATCAAGTTCTTCAATCTTAAATTCCGGAACTTCAAGATGCGGATACATTGTTTCTGGGTCGCCTGCTACATTAATACCGCAATCAAGCAAAACTCTTGATTCGGGAGTTTGTACAAGAATACAAGACCTCCCAACTTGTCTTGCACCTCCAAGATATGTAACCCTTATCCATTCCTTTTTTCTCCCCCTTATCCACCCATCGTAGATTCTGTGGCCTATTCTATCAAGGAATTTTCTTCTATAATCAGAGTTTTGGTAAAGAACTGCTCTTATGTTTTCTATAAGAAGCGAACGTATTGCAGGCATCCTTCTTATTAGTGGCACCCAACGAGTTTTTTCTTTTATATCTCTTAAAAGTTCTCCATTTTTCCCAATAGCAACTCCCGGTTTATCAACCTCTATTATAACTTGCGAGCGTTGAGGGTCAAAAATTATGTTTCCTGTGCCCGCTTCTTCTGGCATTATTTTTCTTATTTCCTTTTCAGCTTTCTCCGGGTCAAGAGTGCATGAAGGGTCCGGTCTTAGTTCTATTCTTTTTTTTACTTTATCAACAACTTCTTTTATGGTGCCTTTATTGTCTAAAAAGAAATCTATGTCTTTTGTATAAAGAACTATGTTTGCTCCTTCAAAAACAGCTGCGCTTATCTTACCCTCAGGCAAATTACTTAATATTTCTTTTATTATATCCCCCATTTTCAGAATTTATTAAATTAAAAAGAAGCTTATGCTTCTACTTTCTTTTCTATTTGCTTGCCTATAACATGCTTTATTCCTTTATTTGTTATAGTAACCACATCAAAGCCGGAACCTGACGCTGTATCTCTCTGTATTGCAGCATTAAGAGCTTTTACTGCCAGTTTAATTCCTTCATCCACACTCATATTTTTATTGTATAATGTTTCTAAAACACCATAAGCCATAACACTACCAGAACCAGAACTTACATAGTCGTTTATTTCAGTAACAGAACCGTCAGGATAAATATCATAAACATGGAACCCTTCATTATCTTTCCCTCCGAGGATGAATTGAGAAATTCCGGGTATTATACTAAATCTTCTTATGTTAGAATATACCATGCCCGCTAGGAGATTCGCTGTTTCTTTTACAGTCATATCTCTTTTGCTTCTTACTTTTTTTAATCTTAATTCTGCTTTTATGAATTTTATTAAAAGTTGCACATCAGAAACACTGCCTGCCATTGTTAATACCATATTCTCAGAAATTTCGTGTATTTTTGTAATATTTTTATTTGCTATCAAATTTCCTGCTGTTGCTCTCCTGTCAGCAGCGAGCACTAAGCCATCTTTACATACAATTGCAACTGTTGTTGTGCCTGTTTTAAGTTGTGCTTCTGTTGCTTCCATCCTAAGTCCCCTTAGAAATCATTATAACATATTATTATAGAAGTTATATTTAAAGATTTCGTTTTGAAGTATATAGCAACGACTTTCTTCTCTATTTTTATTTTAATTTACTATAATTTATCTCTCGTGGTCCTGTGATGTTATCCATTATATATTTAAAACAGTGTATTAAAAAAATAAAATTCTTTTATTTGTAATTAGAAAATTAATAATTTTATTATTAATACATAAAAAATCAAAAACCTTTTAAATACTTCCATTTTTTTCATAAAAACCCATACTTACTATCAGTTTCTTTTCTCGCTGATAGGAGGGCAAATGGAAAAGGAAGAAGTTTTAGAAGCATTAAAGAAATTAAGAGAGGGCTCAAAGAAAAGAAAGTTTGTGCAGAGCGTTGACATAATTATAAATCTAAAAGATATAGATTTAAAGAAACCAGAAGAACAAATTGACTTTTTTGCTATCACACACCATCCTGTTGGCAAAAAGAAAAGAATATGCGCACTGGTAGGCCCAGAGTTGCTTGACGAAGCAAAAAAAGTTTGTGATAAAGTAATACTTGTTGAAGAATTTGATAGTTACGCAAAAGATAAAAAAACAGCAAAAAAGCTAGCTTCGGAGTACGATTTTTTTATTGCCCAAGCGAATGTAATGCCAAAAGTAGCTTCGGCTTTCGGAAAAGTATTCGGGCCGAAAGGAAAAATGCCTAATCCAAAAGCAGGGTGTGTTGTGCCCCCTAAAACAGCGCTAAAACCATTATACGATAAACTCCAAAACACTATCAAAATAAGCGCTAAAACCTCTCCTTTAGTTCAATGTATTGTTGGTAAAGAGGATATGAAAGACGATGTTTTAGCAGACAACATAATAGAAATTTATAAACAAGTTGAGGCGAAACTCCCAAAAGGAAGACATAACATAAAGAATGTGCTAATAAAATTTACTATGGGTCCTCCTGTTAAATTGTTGTGAAGATGGAAAAGAAAAAAGCACACATATCAGAGAAAAAGAAAAATATGCTTAAAAAAATAGAGGAACTCCTAAAAAAATATCCTAATGTAGGTATTGCTGACGTTACATCTTTTCCTTGTGCTTCTCTACAAAGATTAAGAAGACAACTTGAAGATAAAATTGTGATTTTTATTGCCAAAAAAAGAATAATAAAAATAGCTCTTGAAAATTTAAAAAAAGAGAAGAAAGGAGTTGATAAGCTAGGGGATTATCTAAAAGGAATACCTTGCCTGATATTCACTAAAGAATCACCTTTTAAAGTGTACAAACTGATACAGAAAAACAAATCAAAAGCTTTTGCAAAACCAGGACAGATAGCGCCTTTTGATATAATCATTCCTGCGGGGCCCACACAATTCGGACCAGGTCCTATAATAGGAGAACTTGGCCAGTTTGGAATAAAAACAGCGATTGAGGGAGGAAAAATAGCAATAAAAACCGATTTTGTTGTTGCAAAAAAAGGTGAGGTCATAGATAACAAAAAAGCAGGACTTTTAGCAAAATTTAATATAGCCCCCATGGAGATAGGACTTAATGTTGTAGCAATATACGAAGACGGTGCTGTTTTTGGGGCGGATGTTCTGAGTGTGGACGAGCAACAATACATAAATAATATAACAAAAGCTGCGCTATGGGCGATTAATGTATCCGTAGAAGCAGCTTATGTAAATAAAGAAAATGCTAACTTAATAATTTCAAAAGCAGAGAGGGAATCAAGAGCAGTTGCTATTGAATTCGGAGTAATGGAAAAAGAAGTCGTAGAACAGATAATTTCAAAGATTAATGTTCAAGCAGAATTTTTGAAAAATCATATTAATATGTAAGGAGGTAAGAAAATGGAGTATATATATGCAGCAATGTTGCTTCATAAGGCAAAGCAAAAAATAGATGAAGCAAATGTAAAAAAAGTATTAACAGCAGCAGGGGTAAGTGTTGACGAGGCAAGGGTCAAAGCTCTCGTAGCTGCTCTTGAAGGAGTGGACATAGACAAAGCAATAGAGAAAGCTACTAGCGCACCTGTTGCCGTTGCTGCACCTGTGGCGGCCGCCGAGAAGAAGGAAGAAACAAAAAAGGAAGAAAAGAAAGAAACAAAAGTTTCAGAAGAAGCGGCAGCAGCAGGTCTTGGAGCTTTATTCGGATAAGCTCCTAATTTTTTGCTTTTTGCCAAAGTGAAGGAAGAATGGAAGAAAGCCCGGAAGGAGCAGTTAAAGAACTGGCTAAATTACAGAAGGAATTAAAGGATAAAGTAAAAGAAAAAGAAAATTATTTCTCTAATCTTAAAAATATAAACACTGCTATAAAAGAGAAAATAAAAATCCTAAAAGACATTAAGAAATCCAGGGACGCTCTAACTGCCGAGATAAAAATTCTAAAAGAAAAAAGAAAAGAATGTAATGAACATCTCAAAACGCTTATTTCTGATTTAAAAAAACTTAACCAAGAAAAAAAAGAGCGTTTTAGAAAAGGTAACATAACAAATATAACCTCTATAAAAAATGATATTGAGGCGATAGAACACAAAATTGAAACGCAAGTAATGGGTTACGAAAAAGAAAAAGAACTTATGCGAATATTAAAAGAAAAGAAAAAAATGCTTAAAGAGTTTGGAGACGCGAGTAAAATAGTAGAAAAATATTATAATCTTTCCAAAGAAACAGACGAAACGAGAAAAAAAGCTGACGATATCCATAAAGAAATACAGAAAAAAGCAGAAGAGAGCCAGAAAAAACACGAAATAATAATCGAAATAACTAAAGAACTTGACGATCTTAGAAAAAAACAAAAAGAATTAATAGCAAAGTGCAACGAGAAGAAGAAAGAAATTTCTGAAATAGAGACGGAGTTAGGTAAGAAGCTAGAAGAATCTGCCTCAATTTTTTCAGCAAGTGTCGAGCGGGAAAGAAATAAAAAACAAAAAAGAAAAGAAAAGAAAGAAAGAAAAGAAAAGAAAAAATCAGATATTTCATTGAAGAAAAAGAAGGAAGAAGTTGAAGAAAAAATAAAAAGAGGGGAAAAATTAACAACAGAAGATATTCTTATTATGCAGCAAGATAACTTATAAGAATTTATAAATAAGAATGATTTTCAGTATTTATACAAGTTAAGAAAAGATTTAACTTGATTGCTTAGTTCTTTTACGTCTCTCGCGAGAGCATTCTCAAATTTATCAGTATAAAATTTGTAAATATATTTATCTACAATAATTCTCAAAAAGAATAATGTAGGTTTCTGTTCCCATTTTCCTTCATAATCTGTTTCAAGCACTCCGGTGAATGTAATATATAAATTACCTTCTTGCATCCTCTTCTTGATACCGTCTTCTTCAATATCTACATCTTTAAGGTTTCTCCCTATTAGTTTTATTTTTATTATGTTCTTAACATAATCGCTTACTTTCTTTTCAGGTTCAAGAATTAGCTCTACATATTTTCCCTCGGGCCTTAAATATTCAGTATTAACTTTTTCTACTTTATCGTAATCGTAATCCCTAAGCCAGTCGTCTATTAATTTGTATATCTCACGCATACTAAACAGTCCTTCATAGTTTATTTCAATTCCTTCAACAACAAGTTTTTGTTCTGGCATTTTTGATATTTAGTAAGCGTTGTAGGCAGTATACATCCCAAGTTCTTCCTTTATTTTTGTCTGCAACCTATAAGATTCTCCAATAAGTTTTCCTGCCCATACAGCAAGTATCTTCATTTTAAGCACACTGAACCGAAGCATATTGAAAAGTCGTATTAAAAATTCCGATTTATCAAACTGCGATTGATAATCTAAAATAACCTTCCATCTTATGATTATTGTGCATCTTGCTTTATTTAATTTTTTCTTTTTTCCATCAATTACTACATCAGTGTCTATCAGGTCCCAAAAATGTGTTTCTACTTCTATAATATACTTCACAAATTCTGATTCTTTCCTCTCTCCTTTGAATGATAGTTCCACTTCAGCACCGGAAGATGTCATCTTATGCTTATAAACCTCATTAACATTGTAATAGTGATCTTTTAGCCAGTTATAAACTGTAAGATAAAAATTTTCGTAATCAAAAATGCCAGAAAATCTAATCTCTGAAAGTTTGTCTCCTATTTCGCCTTCTTTTTTAACCATTATAATCTGTATTCAATAATGAGTTTATAAAATTATTGCTCTTTTTTTATTTATATTATTAATCGTTTATTTTAAAAGAGAAAGTTTCCTCTCCTGCTCCCTTAACTCTATTTTTTCTGCGAGAATTTCAAAAAGTTGAGGTTGAATTTTAAGTATGTCCTTTCCTGTGAGAAACCCTACAAGTTTTCCCTTTTCCATCACAGGAAGGTGTCTTACATTTTTGTCCCTCATCGTTATTATCGCTTCGTAAATATCCCTTTCTGGAGTGATTAAAGGGTAAGATGTCTGACAAATCTCTCTAGCCAATATTTTTGAAGGGTCTAAAGAATCGGCTACCACCTTCCTCACAATATCCTTTTCTGTTAATAATCCAAGAAGTTTGTTTGCTTTCTTAACTATGAGCGTGCTCACATGATATTTTGACATAATCTTCGCACATTCTGAAATAGGGACATCGTGTTCTACAGAAATTGGCCTTTGTGTCATAACATCACAAACAAGGTAACCTGTTTTCATAAGCATAAAAAATTTATTTTAATTTATATAACTTGTGTATATTTTATATAATCTCTTGCTGATAATTTACTAAGATCCCAACAGAGTTTCAAAATTTTAAAATAAATAAAACAAAAATTTATATAAAACAGCTGAATATTTTAGAAAAGTGATATTTATAAAATAAAGATTATTAAAATGACAATTAAATCTAGAATTAGAACAATACCTAACTGGCCTAAAAACGGGGTCATGTTTAGGGATATAACAACACTCCTAAAAGACCCTGTTGGGTTTAAGATTGTAATAGAAAGTTTTATTGAAAGATATAAAAACAAAAAAGTGGATGTTGTTGCAGGCATAGATTCAAGGGGTTTTATAATCGGAGGTGCTCTTGCTTATCTTTTAGAGAAAGGTTTTGTTCCTATCAGAAAAAAAGGAAAACTTCCTGCTGAAACTGTAGCAGAAACTTACAAGCTTGAATACGGGATAGATACTATTGAGATACACAAAGACGCAATAGAAAAAGGGCAGAATGTTTTAATTGTTGATGACCTCATCGCGACGGGAGGCACTGCTCTTGCTGCTTGCCGCCTTGTAGAAAAATTAGGAGGAAAAGTTGTAGAATGCGCCTTCATAGTTAATCTTCCTGATTTAAAGGGTGGCGATAAATTAAAAAATGCAGGTTATGACTATTATGCGCTTTGCGAATTTGAAGGTGAATAAAAAACATAAAAATAGTTTTATTAGAATTTATTAAAAAATTAAGTATGGTATAATAAAAATGGCAATTTTAAATCTTTTATTTTTTCTTATTTTCCTTTTTATCTCGGTAAAGAGCGCGGATTATGCTACTTATTATTCCTCAAAACTCGCAAAAATATTTCGTCTTTCGGAATTTATTGTAAGTTTCTTCATCGTAGCTATAATATCAGCATTGCCTGAAGGGACAATAGCGATTATCTCTGCAATAAAGGGCGTGCCCGAATTGGGGCTTGGAACGCTTTTTGGGTCAAATGTCGCTGATTTGGCGCTTGTATTCGGCGTCATCGCAATAACATCCTCTCACAATATCTCAATAAGAAGCCAGATACTTTCAAAAGATTTTTTTTATTTGATTCTCCTTCTATTTCCTGTTCTCTTATCTCTTGATGGACAACTATCCAGAATAGAAGGGCTCCTTCTTATTGCAGCAGGAATTTTTTTCTTTATGACACTTTCTGTTGAGTCACATATGTTTAGAAAAAAATTTAATAACTTAAAGGAAAAACCATTTTTCACAGACATCATACTTTTAATAATAAGTTTGGCGGTTATGATTTTTGGGGCACACTATACTATTAAAGAAGCGGTTATTTTCGCAGAGGAATTACACATCCCTCCTATACTCATTGGGCTCACGGTAATATCAATAGGCACATGTCTTCCTGAATTGATGTTTTCTTTAAGAGCAATTAAAAAAAACAAAGACCAATTGGCTTTAGGGGATATATTAGGGACCGTGATAACAGACGCTACAATAATTGTAGGGATTATAACAATAATACATCCCTTTATCTTTAATCAGGTAATTGCTTATGTAACAGGGACAGCCATGTTTATCGCAGGATTGCTGGCTGTTATGTTCATAAAATCAGGTAAAGTTCTAACAAAGAAAGAAGGATTCCTGCTCTTATCTTTCTATTTTCTCTATTTAATTGTGGAGGTTGTATTTAATAAGATAGTTCAATAACAATACAGATAAATAAAAGAGAATAATACTCAAAAATAATAAATAATAACAGAAGAATGTAATTATATTAAAAGTGTGATTAATTAAGAATATTCCCTAACAAAATTAATAATCATTTAATGATTTAAGAATAATAAGCCAACAAAAAATTATTTGCTTTTTTAAGTAACTCCTTGTCATTTTTGAATTGAAGTTTTGATAAAGCTTCTTCAAAACTAACCCAGCAGTAATCTGTATGTTCTGTTAGTTTTATTTTATCTTTGTATTGCTCGTTTGCTTCTGCTAAATAAAAAATCACTTCTTTGTGCACTATTTCTTTGCCGCTCCTATAAAAAAATTCTATACGTTCCTTAAACCCTTCAAATGGTTTTGCATCAGAGATTCCTGTTTCTTCTCTCAGTTCTCTATAAGCTGCTTCTCTTGAACTTTCTCCTTTCTCTATGTTTCCTTTAGAAAACCCCCAATAACCTTTTGTATATCTAAGAAGGAGATATTTAATTGCGTTCCCTTCTTTTAAGAATACAATAACCCCTGCTGAGAATTCTTGCGGCATTTTTTATTAGGCCCTTCAAATTCTTATTTCTATTTTTATTATATTTTAAATAATCCAATAGTATATAAGGATATATAAATATATTTTATTCTTTTTTGTCTCTAAAAAAACTTTATAAATGATTTTAAAAAGGTTTATAAATAAGCTTTTTTCCTTTATTTAAATTATGAGAATAATTACTTATATAATTATTGTTGCGTTTCTTTTGGCTGGTTGCGCGACAGAAGAACAGGAGTTACAAAAGGTAGTTAAATCTTCTTCAAACCAAAGCATTCGTATCATAAACATTTCAAACACACAAAACATTTCTGAACAAAACCAACAACAATCTTCAGATAATACCACAACCCAAAACGAAACAATAATATCAAATATTACTAATACAACACAACATAACATATCAGTTTCTACTCACAATATCACCACAAATATGTCAAATCTATCAACTGAGATTAATGTTAGCAATTATAGTAACTACTTAAAAAATTTGACAATAGAATTTATCAATCAATTTGAAACAAAGATAATTGAAGGGAACTCAATATTAATAACCACCCCAAAAAATAAAAAAATACTTATTGACGGAGGAACTAACAAAGACGGACTTTATATAGTTCAATACCTTATTTCAAGAAGAATATACAAAGTTGATTATATTTTCGCTTCTAATGCGCTGGATTACAATGTTGGCGGCTTGGATAGTGTCATATTAAATTATAACGAAACCTCTGCTTTTTACTCGGGATTGCGCTATAGTTCTTACAATGCTTACATAAATTATTTGAACTATGCAGATAAAATCGCACATTCAATAAATTCAATAAGGGAAAACAAAGAGATTAACATTGATGATACAATAAAGTTTTATGTTTTTGTGCCTTTTGAAAATAATTCTTTAGGAAGCCCAAAAGACGACACACTTGTTTTTAAGATTGAATATGGAGATGCCTCTTATTTATTTTTAGGTGACTGTACAGATTTATGTTTTGAAAATATAAAAAATAACGATTTGAGCGCTGATATTGTAAAAGTCAATAATCACATCAGCCCAGAAATCATTGAAAAGGTTTCTCCAAAAGTAATAATCTTTAACAAAATACCTGAAAACTTTACAACAAAAGCGAAGGTTTATAGTAAAGAAAATGGAACAATAAGAGTGGTGAGCGACAGCCAAAAATATTACATATCCACTACGAAACAATAAAGTTTTAAAATAACAATTCTATTTTTGTAATTATGGAGGAAGCAGAAGAATTATACAAAGCGATAAGTAATGTAATTAATTCTAAAATTGATATAACAAAAAAAGATTTTAGAATAGATGATTATAAAGACAAAAGAGCAGAATATTATAAGAAAACGGTAGAAGGCCTTATAAAACGGCTACAAAATATTGAATTAAAGAAATGTGTTGATAAAGTAAAGGCGAAGGAATTAATAGAGAATATTGCCGCGTTGTATGAACAAAAAAGAGTTTCTGAGATATTACCGCTAGCGCAGGAACTATCAAAATTAAAAATTTTAACAGACGAACCTAAGAAAAGAATAAGCTTCACGGTTACGAATATCCCATACGAGATAAAGGATGAAATAAACGCTGATTTAAGAGAACTTGAAAAATGTTTTGAAAATGAGTGCTTTCGCTCTTCAATAATACTCTGCGGAAGGATTTTAGAAACAGCATTACATAGGAAGTATTACGAAATAACAGGCAAAGATATTCTTGAAACAAGCCCGGGAATTGGTCTAGGAAATCTTGTAGCAAAATTAAAAGAACTCCATTTTGAGTTTGACCCAGGAATAAGCGAGCAGATACACCTTATAAACCAAGTCAGGATTTATTCTGTGCATAAAAAACAAAATCCTTTTTATCCTTCAAAAGAACAAGCACAAGCAATAGTTCTTTACACAATTGATGTAATCAAAAAGTTGTTTAATCAAAATTAATTTTTAAATATTTATAAGATAAGTGGATTTTTGTATTAACTAATAATGCATAATCATAGCAATATTTTTAAAATCCATTAAATTTATTAAAAGCAATTTATGAAAAGGAAATGCTATAAAAATGGCAAGAATACTATACACTGTTAATGGTGAAGGAATGGGGCACGCTGTGAGAAGCTCCGTAGTTATAGAATATCTAAAACAGAAAAATCACGATATAGTCGTAGTCAGTGGGGGCCGAGCTTTTGATTTTCTCTCAAAACGTTTCAGCGATGTTTATGATATTGAGTGTTACAATATTGTTTATAAGAACAACAGAGCGATGAATATTGATACATTATTTCTTAACGCCAAAAAATTTCCTAAAATAATTGTAAAAAATTTTAATAGGTTATTTAGTGTAATGATTAAGTTCAAACCAGATATAATAATAACCGATTTTGAACCTTTCTCAAATTTTATTTCAAAATTCTTCGGCATCCCGGTTATTGCTATTGACAATATTTCCATAATTAATAAAGCGCGCATAAAAAGTCCTCCTAACGAGATCTCTTCATTTTTAACTGCTGTTTTTGTTACTAAAACATTAGTTAAAATAGATGCAGACAAGTACATAATACCAACATTTTTTTATCCTAAACTTAAAGATTCTCAAAAGTGTGTTTTTGTTTCGCCTGTTATAAGGGAAGAGATTCTCAGAATAAAAACCTCAAAAAAGAAACATATACTAGTTTATCAAACATCACCCAGCAATAAAGAATTATTAAAAACATTAAAGCGGATAAGATATAAATTTATTGTGTATGGTTTTGATAAAGAAAAAACAGAAAAAAATATTGTTTTTAAAAAATTTAACGAAAAAAGGTTCATAAAAGATCTCGCAACTTCTAAAGGAGTAATAGTAAATGGAGGTTTCAGCGTTATAAGCGAAGCACTTTACTTAAAAAAACCTATTCTTTCAATACCCATAAGAAACCAGTTTGAACAAATACTAAATGCTAATTATGTGAAAATGCTAGGATACGGAGATTTTTCTTATTCGGCTACAAAAGAGGCGATAGAGAATTTTTTAAAACGCCTAAATAGTTTTGAATCCGTCCTTAAAGATTATAAACACGACAACAACAAAAAGCTGTTCATAGAGGTAGATAAAGCAATAAAAGAATTACTAAAGAATAAGAATAAAAAGCAAAAAAAGTGATTAAAAACATAAAAAGTGATTACAAAAAACTAAGAAATGCGGTTTAAAATGGTTAATAACCATTTTTAAGCGTTTTTAAGTGTTATTTATAAACAAAATAGAAACTTTTTTAAATTAAAGTGTTGTTTGCAAAGCAACTTTGGAGGTGGATATATGGTTAAAGGAATAAAATATTTAACCCAAGAAGACGATGAAGATTTTGATGATAGTTACGAAGACGACTATGACGAGGATACAGACACAGACGAAGATTCATATGACGAAGACGATTTTGACGAGGATTATTAGATATATACATTTGGTTTTTTCTTAGAAAATTTTATTTTTTAGTTGTATGATTTTTTATTTTATTAAAAATGTGTTATTTAGTTCTTTTTAGTCAGCCAATAAAAAACTTTCAAGGAATAAATGCCCCGGCCGGGATTTGAACCCGGGTCGCAGCCTTGAAAGGGCTGCATGATTGTTTGCCTCGCCAAAAGCCGCTCTTTCACAAAGTGGCTTAAAACTAAAAATCGGCCTACTTTTTTTGACGCGACTTTTTTTTAAAAGACGTCCGGACTACACCACCGGGGCGTTTGATTGAAAAAGAAAAAAGTTTATTTTTAAAGATTGTGGTTTTTCTTAGTGAATATCCTTGCTTCCTCGGGTTATATTGAGAAATGGGTTATTATTAACAAAATTAAAATACTTCTTTGTTACAATAAACAAAGTTGTTTCCTCAACAGGAAACTCTCCTATGTTTTTTGGCAAGATTATAGTTTCCTCAATATTTTTAATAGCGTCACTTTCGTCATTAATACACCCAAAAGAATTATTTTCTGCTATCGTACCAAAAGAATGATAAACATTTTCTCTTATTGATATACTATACAAAATAGGTTTATTCAAACTACTTGAGTTTATAAAAATATTTGCATTAGGATAACCTACACCGGGCCATATATCTAATTTTATTTTACGGGAGGCGTAATTTTCAATTTTTTTAATTTCGGTAATTAATCTGTCACAATCTACTAATTTTTCTCGGAGAAAAAGTTCAAATTCGGGTTCAGCATATACTATATTATTTTTACCAAAGGAATTGTTGTTATCAAACGGAGTGTTGTATGAATTATTAATATTATTTTGTTGGTACAAAAAATTTTTAATATCCCATATTTTATGGATAACTGTTTGAGCGAATACCAAATAAGGCATTACTGCCTTTCTATCAACCCCTTCTTTAATAATATTCAAGTCATCTTCTATTATTTTTCTTAGTAAGCCAACTTTCTGTTTCGTAGAACCTGCATTTATTATTTTATCCAAGTTTTCTCTGTCAGTTTGTATAATTTTTTCATAAAAATCCTTAATAGACATAAATAAACACCTTATTAATTTTTTAAAGGTTGTTAATTAAAAATGAGCCCGCGGAGATTTGAACTCCGGACCGCTGGCTCTCTTAGTTTTCTGTTTAAAACGCGGGACATATAAGACCAGCGCTCTAATTGCCAGCTCAGCCGCCTAAGCGGTAAAGCTCCAGGCTAAGCTACGGGCTCGTGTAAGAACTTGGATTAATACATTTAATTTATAAAAATTGCGGTTGATTTTTATTGTAAAATAATTTATTCTACCAAACATCCGATTCTATTCGCTCCTACCGCTGTTGGGACGCAGGAAAAGTTACCACAACTGCAGTCCTCAGGGCACACTTCACAATTTTCATAATATTCATAGTTACAACGCTTATTACCGCAACTTTCACCTGGCAGAATAACTCTTATCGTCTGGGATATGTTTTTTCCTGAGTAATCATAAGCCACCAAAGTCAGATTATAAACCCCTGGGTGATAATTTTTAGGGTCTAATACGCACTCAAAAACAGGAACGGTATCCGCATCAACAAGTTCCTCGTTAATATAAACCTTAACAAGTTTTATCCCCGAACTAGAGTTATATAAAAAAGTGATAGGAGTTTTTTTTCTTATAAAAGAATTATTTAGAGGATTTGTTATTTTGATATCAAAAATATATTTCTCTGTTTTTCTTGCTTGCGACAAAATATCTTCAATCCTCTTAGTTATCCAAACCTGCCCCCCTAAAATGTCTCTTAGGAAATCTTTTTGGAGTATAAAAGAAATTTCTTCTGCTTTATCAAAAACAGCAGGGTCTTTAGGACTCATATTTTCAAGTTTCTTTTCAATCCACATTAATGTCTTATTTTTTAGTAAAGCTTTCTGCTCTTTTTTCTCTTCTTCAAAAAGGTTATTATTATAAACATCTGTCTTTTGGAAACGCCATACTTTTTCTATGATGGGTAAGGCGCTATCTTCCGGTTTTATAAATATAATCTTCATTCTCGCCCAGTCGTAGGTCTTATTTTTCAAAACAGCGTTGCAATAATCTTTTACCTCTCTTCTTGTCCAATTCCATAAAACAGAATTTTTTGCCTTTTCAAAATTTTCAAATGCTGTAAAGTTTTCATCGTTGATGTTAAGTGCTTCCACATTTCTTATAAACCATTCAGAAGTTTTATTTTCAAATAGCGCTTTAATTTCTGGAGGTTGAGATTCTATTAGTTGCGAAGCTTCTAGTAGTGAATCAAAGCTTTCTGGAGAAAGATTTATTCTACTTATCTGCTCTCTTATTTTAGTTTCCACGGGTTCTGTTTGCGGGGCGCATCCTAAAAAAAATATTAGAAAAAACGAGATAACACAAAAAAATATTTTTTCTTTAAACATAGTTATTTTAATTGCTTAACTTACTTTTAAACTTAACTATTTGTTCTTTTATTTTACCAAAATATAGTGTAATATAGTGCAAAGTCCATTCTTTAATATTTTTAATAATATGATAATTAATTTAAAAATAATTAATTTAAATAGATAATAAAAAGATTTTAACAAAAGCAAAAAAAAACAATGCGCCGGCCGGGATTTGAACCCGGGTCGCAGCCTTGGCAAGGCCGTATACTAACCACTATACTACCGGCGCGAGTATGGGTCCGGCCGGATTCGAACCGGCGACCTACACCTTTCTTAAATATCATAAAAAATTTGTAAGGGTGTTGTCATAGCCACTAGACCACGGACCCGTAACTTACAAATCTGCTTAATACTTTTATATTTGGTTTTTTATGCATTTTAAAAAGTTTTTGTATTTAAAAAATTAATGAGAGTTCTTATTTTAGCGATTACACAACTAAATTATTTAGAAAACAGAATAAAAAATAAAAAATAAAATATTTTATTTACTTACCTACCACGCAAGATGTGTCTTTTATGATTAATAATCTTTGATTGAGGCATGCTTTATCATCGGACATAGGCACTGCCATTAATGTTTTTATCTTTTCTCCAACATCTATCACATACTCTTTTGTTTCTCCTTGTTTTAAGTCATCTGTGTCTTTAAGGTATTCAACTTTCCCAGATGTTGTCGTTATATAAAACCACATACCTTCAAGTTCTTTTCCCTTCCCAGAGTAAGTTATTTTTGCCTTTACTGTTTTGCCATCAACAATACATGGCGTCTCTAATTTATTTTTAGGCCAACCTATTGCGAACTCTTCTGTGCAATATTTTATTTCTTCTGGCTGTTCTAAAATAATTTTTTGTTTTTCAGTTTTCTCTGGTGTAGGTTTCTGCTGTTCTACTGGTTGTGTTGGAGTAACAGGCGCCTCAGGCGCTTTTTTGCCTCTCAACAACAAAATCAACGCCACAATTATTATAACCACAACTACTCCTGCAACAATATATTTTATTGTATTATCTTTTTTAGAAGGAGCTTTTTTTTGCTCTTTAACTTCGGCTTTTTTTGCTTTTTTCTTTTTTGCCATTCTAAACCCCCTTTTTTTTGATTATTTATGTTTTTGAAATAAATTATTATGTCTTAAAAAAACACTGGTTATATTTAAAGATTTTGGTTTTTATTAAAGAATAACTTTTATAAAGCAAGAGCAATAAAAAATGTTTTATGGAAAGCAAAAAAACCAGCACTGATGAATTTTTTGAGATTTTACTAAAACAAGACGAAATTACTTGGCAATCCCTTATTTACGAACTCATAAGAACAGAAAGAATGGATCCATGGGATATAGATGTTTCTTTACTTGCTAAAAAATATATTGAAGTCATTAAAAAATTACAAGAATTTGATGTGGTAATATCCGGTAAGGTTGTGCTTTCAGCAGCTATGCTTTTAAATATAAAGTCCAATAAACTTCTTGAAGAAGAAGCTAATATTGATAAAATAATAAACCCTGAAATTCTCGAAGAACAAGAAGAAATAGGATACAGCCAAAATAATCTTAAAGATATACCTGCTGATAGAATAACATTAATACCCAAAACTCCACAACCGAGAAAAAGAAAAGTTTCAATATTTGATTTGGTAGAAGCACTCCACCAAGCGATAGAAGTTAAAAAAAGAAGAGTCCTTAGGGAAGTTGTTATAGAAATTCCCCAGATAGACAAAAATGTTGATATAACAAAAATCATTCTTGATATTTACAAAAAAATAAAAGAATACCTCTCATCCAAACAAAAACTAACATTCAAAGAGCTTGTCGGCTCTGACAGAAAAGAAGATCAAATTGCTACATTCGTACCTCTTCTTCATCTGAGCAATCAGGGTAAAATCGATCTCCTGCAAGAGATACACTTCGGGGATATAGAAATAAAAATTGTGGAGGGAAAAGAATTTTAAAATGACTAAAGAACCAAATGAAAGCCAGTTAAATGATGATAGTATTAAAGAAGCATACTTTGAGATGCAAGCAATCCAGCAACAAATGAAACAGATGTATCAACAAATAAAAATAATAGAAAATCAAGTTCAAGAATTTGAGGAAGTCGCAGAGGCAGTAAAAAACCTAAAAGATAAAACAGGAAGCGAAATTTTTGCTTCTCTGGGAGGGGGAGTTTTTGCAAGGGGGGAATTAAAACATAACAACAAGTTTATTGTAAATATAGGTGCAAATGTAGCAGTAGAAAAAAATGGAGATGAAACATTCGAATTGCTCAAAAAACAAATTGAAGAATTAAAATCGTATAAAGAACAACTATTAAAAGGGATGCAACTTCTTGAATCCCGCGCGAAAGAAATAGAAAAAATGGTTAGTTAAAAGAGGAGAAAAAATGTTCAATTTTTTAAAAGAAAAGTTGAATTCTGCAGTTTCTGTATTTGTTAAGAAAGTAAAAAAGGAAGTGGAGGAAGAAGAACTACCTCCTGAAAAAAAGAAAAAAATTCCTGAAAAAAAAGGAGTAAAATATAAGAAAAAAGAAAAAGTAAAAGAGGTAAAAGAAAAAATATTGGAAGAAAAAAAAGAGGAAGAGAAGGTTTCACTCTTCGGCAAGATTAAAAATTTAATAGTAAAAGAGGAGAAAGAAGTAGAGAAAGGGAAAGAAGCCAAAAAAGAGATTACCCCACAAAAAAAAGAAACAAAAGAAAAAGTTTCAGAAGCAGAAACTGAGAAAGAAAAAAGTTTTTTTGGAAAAATAACAGATGTATTTACTACAAAAGTTCTTTCTGAACAAAAATTTGAAGAATTATTTTGGGATTTGGAAATAACTCTTATGGAAAACAATGTTGCACTTTCAATAATTGAAAAAATAAAAGAAGATATGAAAAATGAATTGGTAAATAAAAGAATAAAAAGGGGGGAGATTGACAAGATAATATTTGAAACTCTAAGGAGGAGCATAGATGAAATATTAACCCAAGAAAAAGTAAATCTTCTTAAACAGATAAAATTAAAAAAACCTTATGTTGTTTGCTTCTTCGGCATAAACGGAAGCGGAAAAACAACAACAATAGCAAAGATAGCATATTTTTTAAAAAAAAATGGAATTTCCGTTGTGCTTGCGGCGGCAGACACTTTCAGAGCGGCAGCTATAGATCAGTTAGACAAGCATGGAGAAAAAATAGGTGTTAAGGTTATAAAACAAAACTACGGCGCAGACGCTGCGGCAGTTGCTTACGACGCAATACAATACGCAAATGCACACCACATTGATGTTGTCTTAATAGATACCGCAGGAAGGAGCCATTCTAATATTAACTTGATGGATGAGCTACAAAAAATTGTACGTGTAGCGAAGCCGGACTTAAAAATTTTTGTAGGAGATTCTTTAACAGGCAACGATATGGTTGAGCAAGCTCAAATTTATAACGAAAAAATAGGAATTGACGGAATAGTGTTAGCAAAGGCGGATGTTGACGAAAAAGGAGGCGCAACAATATCGGTTAGTTATGTTACACATAAACCTATTTATTTTTTAGGGGTAGGACAAAAATACGAAGACCTTATTAGTTTTGACAAAAAAGAGATTATGGAAAAAATGGGTTTCTGAAAAAGAGAAGCGTCTCTTGTTATTTATTTTTATTGTTTTATTAATTTAAATTATTATTATTTTATTAATTTAATTCATTGCAGAATTTTTTAATCAGAAGATAAAACTTACGGAGGATTAATTTAAAATTACCTTAGCTTAAAATTATTTTTTGGTAAGCTGATGACTTGCTAAAAACAAACAAAAAATAACTAAAACAAGCACAAGGACCGACAAATAATAAAAAATAACAATGCACAAAATAAAAATAACAAAAACTTTATAAATAAAAGATTAAAAAATGTTTGTGGAGGTGGTATGATGTCTGAAAAAGAAATAGAAGAAGGAAAAGTTTGTGCAATTCTTTCTTATCTGCTTATAGGTATCATCTGGTATTTTGCAGATGAGAAAATGAAGAACAACTCTTTCGCGAGGTTTCATGCACAGCAAGGACTTGTTTTATTGATATCCGGGGTAGCTGTGTCTATAATAGCAACGATATTATTTCGGGTGCCATTCACGAACTGGATCATCATATTATTGGAACTATGCTTATTTGTTCTGTGGTTATTAGGAATAATTAATGCAGCAACAGGAAAAAAGAATGCTTTGCCGGTTATAGGTAGTTTTGGGGAAAAACTTAAAATATGAAAAAAATAAAAAATAATAGCACAAGAGTATCTATTTTTTTGTTTTTATTGTTTTTTTCTTTTTTGTTTGTTTCTTGCTCCGAAAAAAAACAATCGAATAATCTTACTTCAAAAAATGAAGAGAAGGTTTATGAGAAAGAATCCACAACTCAAGAAGACGCTAAGTTATCATTGAGTTCTATTATTAAAAACAAAATAAGAGAATTCAAAGTAACTTATGTCGTTTCTTCTGATTACGAAAAATCGGAGATGACAATGTACTACAAGGGGCAGAACCATAGAATTGATTTTCAAAAGAGTGCCGAAGCGGATGGTGAAAATTTTAAAACATCTCTTTTTAACATAAATGGAAAGCTGTATAGCTGTATAGAAACGCCTAAGGTAATGTGCTATACCATTGAAAGCTCGGAAAAAGAAACAAGCACTTTTTCCGCTTCGAGAGAGATAGAAGAGAATATAGAAAGATATGAAATTAGTAAATTACCAAGCAGGACTATTGCTGGTGTAACAACAGCTTGTTATAAGATAAAAGCAGGAGAAGAAACAATTGAACAATGTTACTCAAAAGAGGGTATAGTTTTATATATTAAAGCATCAAATTATGAGATGACCGCAAAAAATTATGCTCTGAGTGTTGCTGACTCTGTATTTGTTCTTCCGGCAGAACCGCAGAAGTTTGGTGCAACCCCTTATACTTATAACTAATTCCGATTTTTTATTTATTCTTTATTATACTCCGCTTTATAAAATCAAAAAAATCAATAAAATTCTATTTCGCCATTAAAATAAATTCCTCTTCTTAACTCAACAGGTCTCCAATCGTCTTCTACAAGATTGGCATTAAGCCATCCTGCTAACTCTTGCGGGTTGCCTATTGTAGCCGAGAGCCCTATTAATTGCACATTACCAAGAATTTCTTTAAGTATTGTTATAAGTATCTCTAATGTTGGCCCTCTCTCAATATCGGTTATTAAATGTATCTCGTCTATAACAACAACTTTTATGTCGTGTAACCAAGGAGCATTATGTCTTATTAACGAATCGAGCTTTTCAGAGGTGGTTATTATAAGATCTGATTTTTCTAAGTAAGTGTCGGCAGAGTCAAAATCCCCTATGGAAATTCTTATTCTTGCTATATGACCATATTTCTTTCTGAAATCGTTGTATTTTTCTGTAGCTAACGCTCTCAGAGGTACAACATAAATTGCTTTTCCTTTGTTATTTAATATGGCATTCATCGCAGCCATCTCTGCTATCAAAGTTTTGCCAGAAGCAGTGGGCGTGCATACAAGAATATTTTTAAAATCAAAAAGCCCTGCATTTATCGCTTTTTCCTGTGCAGGTCTTAGTTCTTTAAAGTTCTGTTTTTCTATAATAGAATAAAGCACAGGGTTCAATAATTTTTTAATTTCTGTTAGAAGCATAAAAAATCAAGATAAATTTAAAGTTTTATTCTTTTCCTGACAACCCCTTACTATTACTCTCCCTTCTTTTTCTTCTATTTGCACTTTTTCTAGATCGTTTATTATTATATCGTTACCTGCAAGCATATATTTTATGTCGCAACCGTAGATTCTTACATTCCTCGCGCCTGCAAATTCAAGTATTTTTTTGGGAGGTTTTGCGCTTTTATGCGGGTCGTTTATGTCAAATAACGCTATAAAAGCGAATATTCTACCTGCATCTTTCTTTCTCCCAATTATTACCGACTTAGTCGCGTATTCTGCCATTTTAAATAAACTAAAAATATGCTCTTTTTAAATGTTTCTTTTCTAAACACTAACAGATTGTTAGTTATAAGATGTTAATGTTTATTCGTTTAAAATTTTTTAAATATGAATTCTTATTCGTTTAATAAAATACTAAAAATTTCCAAACTTTGCCCTTTTTCCTAATCTTTCCTCTATCCTTAACAATTGATTATATTTAGAAGTCCTTTCCCCTCTACAAGGAGCCCCTGATTTTATTTGTCCATTACCAAGCCCTACTGCTAAATCAGATATAAAAGTGTCTTCTGTTTCTCCTGACCTATGCGAAACCATAATATTCCAACCATGTTTGGCAGCCATCTGAAAGGCCTCAATAGCTTCGTAAATAGTTCCTATTTGGTTGATCTTCAACAACAGGGCATTACAAGCGTTAAGCACTAATGCTTTTTGTATTCTTTGAGTATTTGTGCATAATAAATCGTCTCCTACAATCTGAACTTTTTTTAGCTCTTTTGTGATTGCACTAAAATTTACCCAATCTTCTTGGGAAAAAGGGTCTTCTATTGAGAAAATGGGATATTTTTGTGTTATTTCTTTATAGCGTTCCAGCAGTTCAGAACCGCTGTACTGCATACCTTCAAGATAGTATTTGCCATTTTTTGAAAATTCAGAAGCAGCACAATCAAGGTTTATTCTTATTTTTGAAGAATAGCCAGCTTTTTTAATAGCGTCTTCTAACAAAACTATTGGTTCTTCTATGTCAGTTACCTTTGGAGCGAATCCGCCTTCGTCCCCTACGCCCGTTGCGTTTTTGCCATACTTTTTCTCTATTTCTTCTTTGAGTAAATGGTATGTTTCGCAGCCCATTTGTAATGCCTCTTTAAATGATTTTGCTTTGTAAGGAAAGATCATATACTCCTGTATCTCTAAATTATTACCCGCGTGTTTTCCCCCATTTATTATATTAAATGACGGAACAGGCATTACAAACTTTTTATTGTTAATTATGTTAGCGATATATTCATATAATTCGAGTTCTTCTTGTCTCGCAAAAGCTCTACAACATGCCATGCTAACTGAGAGTATTGAATTAGCCCCAAGTCGCGACTTGTTAGGTGTGCCGTCTAATTTTATAAGCGTCTCGTCTATTTCTCTTTGTTCGCTAAAATATTTGCCAACAATTTTTTTTGCGATTATTGTATTTACATTTCTAACTGCTTTTAAAACACCTCTCCCTAAAAATCGGTCGTCGCCATCTCTCAACTCAAGAGCTTCGTGTGTGCCTGTGGAGGCGCCCGAAGGAACAATAGCAGAAAAAACTCCTTTGGTTGTTAAAACCTCACATTCTATTGTAGGGTTGCCTCTCGAATCAATTACCTCTCTTGCCTTTATTTTATTAATTATCATTTAAATTTTTTATAGGTTATATTTATTTAAAAATGTTTGTATAAAATTCGGTTATTTTGATAGTTTTTATACTAAAATTATTTTTTGAGGTTATTAAAATTCAAAAAAATAACTTAAATAAAAGAGAATAAAAAAATTTAATCCTGAATAAAGAGAAGAAGTTTAAGATTTATTTTGATGTTCTCCTATCCCAATTTTCTTGCTTTTCTTCTATACTCGCCATATTTGTCCAGCGGAGAAAACTTAGCTGGTTTTGTATCAACTGTTTTTTTCCCACAATGTTCATTTTTCATAGTATAAGATTCACAAACAACGCATCTCATTATATGTTTCATCTTCTTTTTGAATAGTGCAAAAGAGTAATTTTATTCTTCTTTTCTTATGAACTCTGCGCTCCCTTCGTGTTTTTTTACATATTCTATTGCCGGCTCCACTAACGATTTTAAAAGTTTCTCTGCGGTTTTATAATCCCTCGCTGATAAGCGAAGCAGAAACTGACCATTACCCAAGTATTTTATTGTTACATTCTTTTCTTCTTCAAAATTTTTAAGTGCGCTTTTTATTACTTCAACGCCGTCAGAAGCGTAACTTGAAACTTTTAAAATGCCACTTATCACTATCTCCTCGGGTTTTATCTTCTGGCGTATCATCTCATCAATTAACTCAGCATATTTTTTGTTTATCCCAAAATCAACAAGTGACTTCCCTGTTAATGCTATGTCTTCAAAAGCGGCGTATAAAGAATTATATTTTTCAAATAATTTTCTTGCTATTTCTTCGTATAAATTTTGTACATCTACCTTTAATTCTTTAGCGACTATCTCAACTATCTTTTCTGCTTTTTGTTCAAGCTTTATTTCTTCAAGTTTTTTTCTTTTTGCTATTTCTGAAACTCTCCTCAAAGAAAGATCTATATAACCCTTCTGTTCGTTTACTTGTAGTACTTTGCATACAACAACCCTTCCTTCGCTTACATAATCTCTTATATTTCTTATCCTGCCCGGTGCTACCTCTGAAATATGAATCATCCCTGTTTTTTTGTATTCGTCCAGTGTTACGAATACAGAACTCGGCAGTACTTTATTAACTGTACAAACTACAAGCTCGCCTTCTTCGGGCCAGCCCTCTCTTCTCAAAAGCATCATGATTCAAGAACTTCTAATATTCTCGCTTTTATTTTTGTCTTGCCTCCTGTGGGCTCGCCTATCGGCTTCTCACAGACAAGACACTTTATATAAGTGGTTGCTTTGCCAAATATTATCTGCTCGTTTTTACATTTTGAGCATTTCACTTTTATGAACTTGCTTGGTGATTGCTTTATTCTCATACTAACTCCACCTTTTTAGCCCTAAAACCTTTTCTTTGGACATGTTGTTTTTTACACTCTTTACACTCATACCTAAAATCGGTTTTTTTGGACTGTTTCTTGCCCGTCATCTTAGGTTTAGGGGGCTTTGAATACCTTCCAAGATTTCCCATTCCTCTTGCTTTTCCTCTTTTTCTTATTCTCACTTTAGAGCCCCACGACTGAGGATGAGCAGTTCCTCTTGTCTTCTTTTTCGCCTGAAGAACTTTCATCTCTGTATGCTTCTTACAATAAGGACAATACCTTTTTATTGTTTTAGGGTATTTTGCCATTTTAATAGGTTTAAAAGAGCTTATTTAAAAATGTTACTACTTAATTATTAGTTTTGGCGTTATTGTTAAGGCATTTCACAGATTAATAAAATTATTTAAGGCTTATTAAAATAGTATTATAAATCAAGATACATCATTCCCCTAATTCGAAAAAGATTGCCTTGTTTTTATTCACAAGAACATTACATACTTCTTGGGGTAGATTTGCTACCTCATCTTTTGAGTAAGGGCCGTATATTTCAAGATTAGGCCCTACAAATTGGCCAACATCAACAACAAACTTTATTGTTTTAAGCGTGCT
Organism: Candidatus Woesearchaeota archaeon; assembly: GCA_038890975.1. Taxonomy (GTDB): domain Archaea; phylum Nanobdellota; class Nanobdellia; order Woesearchaeales; family CAIVOO01; genus JAWAEZ01. Next base: position 4,083 of record JAWAEZ010000005.1, on the reverse strand, counting down.
GGCATTTTCAAAGCTTCCGCCTTCTTCTTTACTCCCCTCAAATTGCGTTTTCTCTTCTGAATCGCTTCCCAATACTGGTTTTTCCTCCGAAGGATTTTCGCATTCGCTCTCTTTTTTATCCAAAACTTTTTCATTATTCAACGATTTCAAAAGAACTTCTTCTCTTGTCTTGTTGAATATATCAACCAGTTGCTCATAAAACCTTCTTTCTTCTGGGAGAAGAAGAGAAGTGTCCATTACACTAGCAGGTATCCTACTCTTATTTAATGCCATAGCAATAATTTTTTTCTCTCTTCTCTCGTATATTTCCTTTACAATCTTTTTTATATTAACAAGTTGTCTTTGTGTTTTTTCGTTTTCTATATCAGAAAAAGGGTCGTCATTCCTTACAAGAGTTGTCTGTTTTTTCTCCTCAATATAGCTTCTTATCTTCTCAAAAAAATCTTCTGGAAGCTTCTGTATTTCTTCTCTATTTTTTTCTCTTCTAAGAATCTCAAATAGAGTTTCGTAGTTTATTATAACTTCTTGTTCCGCCATCCTCCCCCCTAAGTATAATATTTAAATTATAATATTTAAATTAAATAGATATTTAAATATTATTGTTAGTGATAATTTAATATAAAAATATATCTAACAGGTAACTTTTAAAATTTTTGGAACAAAAACCCAAAAGAATAAAATATAATGAAAACCGAATTTGTTAAATTAAAATATCAGGACATTAAATTTAAAGAAGAAAAAGACAGCATAAACGCTGTATTTCTTACAAATTACTATTTTAAGATACCTAGAAAAGAAATAGAAAAAATAGGAGAATACAAAATTGAAGAAGGAACGATAGTATTCAAAGGTGTGTCAGAAAAAAGTGCTAAACACAAGTTCAGCCATCTTTTAGAGAGATATTTTAACAACCTCACAAATTTAATAACAAAAAAACCTACTATTTACATAAGAAAAAATTTAGGCATCCCTCTTATAGGAAATACCGTTTTTGGTATTATTTACAGGAACACAAACATTATTGAGGTTAAACCTGTAACAGGATGTAATCTTAATTGCGTATATTGTTCAATCGACGAAGGTGTTGATACAAAAAAAGCTAACGATTTCGTAGTAGAATGCGATTACCTCGTTGAAGAGATTAAAAAAATGGCAGAATTTATAGGAGAAGAGTGGCATTGTCACATAGGAACTCATGGTGAGCCATTGTTATACCCTAACCTTACCAAGCTTATTGGAGAAGTGGCAAAAATTGATAATATAAGAACAATATCCATGGACACAAACGCAACTCTTCTTACAGAAAAGAAAATTGACGAATTAGTTGAAGCAGGGCTTACAAGATTTAATGTTTCCCTCGATGCAATAGATGAAGAAATTGCAAAAAAAATGTGTAACGCGCACTACAATGTTTCCCATATTAAAAATATGTGTAAGTATATAACAAAAAAAGCTTCGCTGCTAATAGCGCCTGTCTTTGTACGAGGATGGAACGATAAAGAGATTGAGAGAATAATACAATTTGCTCTTGAAATAAATAAAAAAGATACAATAAAATTAGGCATACAAAATTTTCTTGAATATCCCCGAGGCAGAAATCCTACAAAACAGATGCTATGGAGCGTTTTTTACTCTAAACTTAGTGATTTAGAAAAAAAATACAAAACAAAACTTATTCTTTCCGCGAAAGATTTTGGTATTAAAAAAAGCAGGGTTCTTGAAAAACCTTTCAAAAAGGGTGACTTAGTAAAAGCAAAGATAGTGTGCGAAGGACTTTACAAAAACGAAAAAATAGCTGTTGCTGATGGCAGAAGTATAAATATTCTCAGGTGCAACAAAAAGGTAGGAGATTCGGCAAGAATAAGAATAATAAGGGACAAACATAACTGCTTTGCCGGGTTTTGTAATTAATCTTTACAAACATAAATTTAACACAATTGAATTAGCAAAACAAAATATAAAAAATCATAATCAAAAATAAGAACAAAAAAATTAATTAAAAAATCAATAAAATAAGCATATTAAAATGTTAAGTAACTTGTAAAAACAACTTTAAAAATGTTAAAGATTATTTTAGCGAATATTATTAATCCTTCACTTAACATAATAGAAATATTTAAATAATAAAACTATGTTTTTGTTTTTATGGCAAAAATAAATATAACAATAATAGCAGTGACATTGATAATTATTGCTGGGCTAATTACAGGGATATACTTTATAAGCAGCAAAGGAGAAGGAACAACTATCTCAGCAACGGGGATTTATCAAACAAAAGTCATGCCTGACGAAGCAATTGTTTATGCAGTTATTGAAACAAGAGCGAATACCGCCGAAGCAGCCAAAAATGAAAATTCAAGAATAAGCGATGCTGTATTAACTTCGCTAATCAAGGCAGGTATAGAAAAGAAAGATATACAAACAGAGAACTTTAATATATACCCAGAATACGATTGGAGTAATGGCACACAAAAATTAATAGGGTATGTTGCTTCAAATTACCTTAAAATAATAACAAAGGACTTTAATAATATTGGAAAGATTATTGACGCCTCTGTTGATTCTGGCGCTCGGATAAACTACATAAATTTTGAACTATCTATTGAGAAAAGTAATGAATACAAGGCGGCTGCTCTTGCAAATGCTTCTCTCGACGCAAAAAGAAAAGCAGAATCAATAGCAACAGGGTTAGGCAAAAAACTTGGGGACTTAGTAAGAGTAGAATCTTCTGATTATAATTATTACCCTATACCTATTTACAGGGCTATGGATTCGGCAGAGATAAGTGTTAAATCAGTAGCTACAAATATCCAGCCGACAACACTTGATATAAGTGCTTCTGTAACAGTAATTTACAAAGTTAAATAAATTTTTGAATTTATTATTATTTTATTTTAGAATTTTTAGGGATAAATTAATCTATAACAACAACTTTATCGGATTGTTTAAGCACTTCTAAAGCAAAAGCCATCTTCTCCTTGTTTTCTGTATAAATGGTGAATATCTTCTCTCCTTTCTTAACAGATTCATTTCTGTGCTTATAGAGATATATACCTGCTCCTTTGTCTTGTGGCGCTCCTGCTATTCTTGCTATTTTTGATATAGAAATATTATCAATGTGGGAGATTTTACCTACTTTATTGGACTTGTAATCAAATCTGTAATTTCCTATCTTTATATTTTCCGGGTTTGTTATTTTTGGGCCTCCTTGAGCTTTTATTATCTGACACATTTTTTTGTATGCCGCCCCTGACTCAAGCATTTCCCTTGCGATTTTTTTATTTTTTCCGGCCATCTCAAGCATCTCTTCTGCAATAAAAAGTGATTTCTCTCTTAAATCAGAAGGTGCTCTTTTATCATTCATCAACACATAAAGAACATCTCTTGCTTCAAGAGCCGGGCCTATCCCATTACCTATTGGTTGGCTTCCGTCGGTGATTAATATTTTTATTTTCATCCCTATTTCTCTACCTACCTTTTCAAACTGCCTTCCTATTCTTTCTGCTTCTCTCCTATGAAATATTTTTGCACCTTTACCAACAGGTATGTCTACTAACACATGTGTGCTTGAAACAGAACCTTTTTTTGCAAGTATGGAAGAGAGCATATTGCCCTCTGCGTCTATACTCAAAGGATTTTCTACTCTTATTATTTTATCGTCTGCTGGTGAAAGGTTAATTGCGCCGCCCCACACCATACAACCACCAACTTTTTCAATAATCCTTTTTACCTTGTATAAATCTATATCAACCTTCGCAAGAACTTCCATAGTATCAGCTGTGCCTGCCGGGCTTGTTATGGATCTTGAGCTTGTTTTCGGAACTGTAAGGCCTGCTGCGACAAGTATAGGCACAACTATCATTGTTGTCCTGTTACCCGGAACACCACCTATACAATGCTTGTCCAATACTGGATAACGCTTTAATCTTAAAATACTGCCTGTGTTTATCATTGCTCTTGTTAAAGCGACTGTTTCTTTTGTTGTTAACCCTTTTGTGTAACAAGCAGAAATGAAATAGGTAAGTTCTATTGTTGTGATTTTATTATGTACTATGTCATTAACAATTTTAAACATTTTATCAT
>JAWAEZ010000004.1:0-48874 GCA_038890975.1 Candidatus Woesearchaeota archaeon | reverse complement strand
CAGGGTTTGCCTTCATCAAAACATTTTGTTGGGGGTGGTTTAAAATGAAGGCAAGAAAACGCACCGTTACAGGTGAGCGTGATTCTTGCATTCAAAAATTATAAGGTAAGTATTACCTTATAATTTCTATGCCTAGCTCTTCGCTTACTTGTCTCGCTTGAGGGCTAGGTCTTCTGTAATCCTGCTTGCCAAGTATCCAAGGACTTTTTACCCCTGTTATTATTGTCATAACTGTTATTCTTCCTTTCATATCGTCTTGTACTCTCGCGCCCCAGATAACATTTGCATCTGCGTCCATCGAATCTGTTACGAGTTCCCCAATTCTATTTATGTCATCAAGCGTCATGTCCGGTCCTCCATTTACTTGAATTATTGCTCCTGTTGCTCCTGCGTAGTTTATGTCTAAAAGTGGGTTTGCAAGAGCACCTCTTACCGCCTCTTCTACCCGGTTTGTTGTGTCAGAACTTCCAACACCAATAGCAGCAACTCCTCCGTTTGTCATTATAGCTTTTACATCTGCATAGTCAAGATTTACAAGGGAAGGTATTGCTATTGTTTCTACTATTCCTTTAATCATTGTTGCGATAAGTTCGTTTGCAACAGCAAATGCTTGAGTTACAGGGAGGTTTCCTGCAATTTGTACTAACCTGTTGTTATCAATAACTATTACTGTATCACATACTTGTCTCAGTTGTGATAAACCAAACTCTGCTTTATCTATTCTTGCTCTTTCTATTTTGAAAGGCATCGTAACTGTTCCTATGACTATGGCCCCATTATCTTTTGCCAATTGGGCTACAACAGGAGATGCCCCTGTTCCAGTTCCTCCTCCCATACCCGCGCAGATAAAGACCATATCCGCGTCTTTTAAGTGTTCCTTAAGCTGTTGTAACGATTCCTTTGCTGCTTCTGAACCTTTTTCGGGGAATCCTCCACACCCAAGACCTCTTGTTACATTTTTTCCTAACAGGAACTTTCTATCTGCTTCTGTAATTTGAAGGTGTTGTTGATCTGTATTGCAGGCAATTATTTCCGCTCCTTTAACCCCTTTCTTATAGAGCCAGTTTACCATATTGTTACCTGCTCCTCCAACACCTATAACTTTAATGTTTGCCTGACCTGTATCTAACGCCTCAAAATCTGTTCTTATTTCTTGTTTTAATGCGTTTTGCACCAAAAAGTCCATTTTTACCCTCCCCCTTTTTTGTTGTCTTGGGATTTTTTGTTTTTTCTGAATGGGAATATAGAGTGAACTAACGAAAATTTTATATAGTAGTTCATTCTACACTCTACCTTAGAAATCGTAAAGTTTTTCGCCAAAAAAGTTTTTTCGCCAAACGAGTTTCGCCAAAAACTCGCTTTTTTCTCTATATATTAAATATATCTAATATTTAAACACTTCTGTAAATTGAAATATATATTAAAGTATACAATTATGTATACTGGTATCTAAAAATCATTATTTACTACAAAGTGGTTTAATTTTATTTGTTTTAATTCGTAATTTTATTTTAATTGTATTTTTACTAAACAATTTTAAATTTAACAAAATTTTATAAAAAAACCAATAATGCCTAAAATATGCTAAACATAATAGGGATAGGACTTTGCGACGAGAAAGATATTACAATAAGGGGTTTTGAAATAGTAAAAAATGCGGATATTGTTTATCTTGAAAATTATACTTCTGTGTTAAATGTTCCTGTTGAAAAATTAGAAAAGTTTTATAACAAAAAAATAATTACCGCAGATAGAGAACTTATTGAGAAAAAAAGTGAAGAAACAATTATTAAAGATGCGGAAACAAAGAATGTTGTTCTTCTTGTTGGCGGAGATGCTTTATCAGCTACAACACATATCGAACTCGTTAAAATTGCAAAAGAAAAAAATATCTCTGTCAGAGTAATACATAACGCATCCATATTCACAGCTGTAACCGAAACTGGCTTACAACTGTATAAGTTTGGAAAAACTACCTCAATACCCTTTCCTGAGAAGAATTACCAACCTGAAACTGCCTACGATATCATAAAAGAAAATCAGAGAAATAAATCGCATACATTAATCCTACTGGATTTAAGACCTGATGAAAAAAAATTTATGAGCGCAAACGAAGCAATAGAAATACTCCTCGACATAGAGCACAAGAGAAAAGAAAAAATTTTTACAGAAAAACGAAAAATTATTGTGTGCGCAAGGTTAGGAAGTAACGATTCTATAATAAAGTATGGGTCTGTTGAAAAATTAAAAAATATTAATTTAGGAAAACCCCCACACTGCCTCGTAGTCCCTTCAAAAACGCTTCATTTCTTAGAAGAAGAATTTCTAAAATTTTACGAAATTTAATAAAAAATTAGTCAATTATTTAAAATTTTCAAAAAAATCCTTCACACAAATCATTCGCAAGCTCCCTTTGAGCAATCGCAAGAATACTGTTTAGAAAACGCTCTATTGTCTGAAGAACAATAATATTCAATAAGGATATTGCTACTTTTACAATAATCCTCAAAAACAGCGCCATCGTTTTGTAATACTCTTCCAGCGACTTTAAAATTTAAGCCGCCATCGCTATCTTGGCAGTTATCATAATTTATACATTCGCCTTGCTTGCAGAACTGGTTTTCTGAACATTCCTGTAAGATACCTGTTTTTGTTTCAGATATACAGTAAGAATCAGTTTTTCCTGGGTTAATGCATTTGTTTATCTCTACGGTTCCCTGCGGGTTTCCCTGAAAACAATAGGGCTGGCCTACTAAGATTCTACCACCACAATCTTCATCGCTGTAACATTTTATTACGCTTTTATCTTCTAAAATTTTATTCTCATTTAATGTTTCATCCTTTTCTTTGCTAAGAGAGTTATCTTGAACCTTCCTTATTTCTGTTTTTTCTGTGCTTTTTTTAACACATCCTGATAAAAAAACTAAAGAAAGTAAAAAGAATATAATCATACCCGCAAAAATTTTATTTCTCTCATTACTCATAGGCATTTCCCCTCGCTACAATGACAAGTACGAACTTCATAAACGCATCTGTCATTGCTACAATACCATTCCCACAACTCGTTTACGTCAATACAAACATCTCTAATATCAGTATTTTCATCTACGCAACTACCCATAACATTATAATTTTTTCCTCCATCACTTTCAAAACATTTTTTGGAGTTAGTGCTCGGGGCAGTGGTTGAAGTAGAGGTTGTGGATGAAGAGGAAGTAGCTGATTCAATAATATTTATTTTTTGCTTTTTCAAATTGTTTTCTTCGTTTGGCTCTTGAAATTTTTCAGAAGCGTCTGCTTTTACAATGACATCATATAACCCTAATTCCGGTAACGAATACGAAAGTGTTATTTTATCTGTTAGCGAATTTACGCCTAATATTTGGGTATAATTGTAGTAGTCGGTTCTTATAGTAATATTATTCTTTACGAATATGATAGCGTAATCAAAATTGCTTATCGCATCTGTTCCTGAATTTTTTATTTTAAATTTAACTTCGAACTCTTCGTTTTGATTGCTATTCAAAGTACTTAATAAAAAATCAACAATTTCTAAATCTGCTTTTGTATCGGCGCCTTGCGCTGTCATAGTTTGTTTGCTTAGCGTCTGAGATTGATTATTTTGTTCTAAATTTTGCAATGCCTGCTGTTGTACTACGCCTGATTTGTTATTCGCATCTGACTGAGAATCTTCCGCAGGTTTTATAATATCAAGCTGATTTTTATCTATTTTTACTACTTTTACTTCTTCTTCGCCACAACTAACTACAAAAAACAATAATGTAAAAATCAAAAAAAATTTTAAAAAAAATTTTAAGCGCATGCTCCCCTGTTGCATCCTTTTTCGCATCTGAAATTCTGGTTACTTAACCCGCCGCTCTCACAAATATATTCTATCAAAAAAGGCCCTGCGCATTCGTCAAAATAGGTTTTACCATTCGCAGTAACATTTCCCCTAATAGAAATATTAATACCGTCCGAATCAACACAACCAGATGCTATTGCGTTTTCGTTGGTTATCGTAGTTGGCTGGTCGCTGTAAATTTCTGAATTTGTTTCTTTATCTTTTTTACAGCCATTTAAAACCAACACTACTAAAAAGCAAATAAACAGCTGCTTAAAGAAAATTTTTTTTCGGCTCATTTTATAAAAATTGTAAATAAAATTGTATATTTAAATATTTCTTTTTGATTATGTTGATAAATATAAACTACATATATTATGGCAATTAAACCCCCAAAACAGGAAAGGTTTAAAAGCATTAAAAAATTTAAAAAATAATTTAAATTTTAAAATTCCAAATAAAGAATTAAGCAATTATAAATTAAACAATTTTTAAATTTTACAAAGATACAGCCCCGTGGTGTAGTGGTCAAGCATAGCGGCCTTTGGAGCCGTTGACAGCGGTTCGAATCCGCTCGGGGCTATTCATTATTCTACTAAACCTAACTAAAAAATGGAAGATAAATTGACTTATGTTTAGTAATGTCTTATAAATAACAAAAATCTAATTTAAGAAAAAGCTACGGTTTTTATTTTATTTATATGAATTTTCTTAATCTTTTAATTGCATTTATTTTTTCTTTTTCTCCGATTTTTGAATTTTGCAATGCTTCTTTTAATATCAAAATTGTTTTGTCGTAGTTTATTTTATCAACTGGGTAAGGAACGCCGTCTTTCCCCCCGTGAGCGAATGAATATTTTACAGGGTCTTCCCATTTTATTTTTTCTCCATAAATTATTTCCGAAACGAGGGCTAAAGCCCTTAAAGATTTTGCCCCTATACCTTTTAAAAAAACTAGTTCTTCGTAGTTTTTTGGCTGTATTTCATAAGCGTTTTTTAGGGATAGAATTGTTTTTTCAGAAAGATTGGATAAAATAATATGGTGATGTGCTGGCATAGTTAGTTCTCTTGTAATTACCTCTTCAACGCCTAAAAATTTATTTAAAGTTAGTTGTTTTGAAAAATATTTTTTTAAATGAATAGGGTTTTCTTTTACTAAGTCAAGAGAACATTTTCTTATGTTACTATTATCTTTTGCTGTAAGATCAAGAACATTACTCCCTTTCTCGTCGCAACAAATGGCTGAGTGAGGCGTTTCAACAAAACTTTTAACTCCGCCAACCCAGTGATACCTTCTCGCATAGTTATTTGTATTATTCATCCCTTGCTGAACAACAGCCCAGTGACCTTTTTCTGAAAAGAAAAAAGAATGATGATAAAGTGTATAGTTATCCTGCACTAATGCCGAATCTACTTTTGCAGTCATCTTAGTTGCGTATATTAATTTTTCTAACTTTTTTGAAGATAATGAAGATTTTTCTATCTCGCTTATAGTGTATAGCGAACTTTTTCCTTTTCCACCACATGCTGTAACTCCAAGATTTGAATTTTTAAGTGCTTCTTTTAAAGCTCCACAAACTGTTGTAGTTACTCCTGAACTATGCCAATCAAATCCTAAAACATTTCCTAATGCTTGAAACCAGTAAGGGTCTGACAATCTATTAATAAATTCTTCTTCCCCGTAGTCTTGGATTATTGCCTCGCAAATCTCTCTTGATAACTTTACCATTCTATTGAAAAGCCAACGTGGCGCTTTTCCTGAATGAAGCGGAAGGTTTGCAATGCCTGTTTTCATCATTTTAATAATCGCCACTCCCTGACTAAGCTTTTAAAAACCTTTTATTTAAAAATTATGCGAGCGGTTGACCAGTGAAAGAAAAGTTTAAAAAGGTGCTTTTTATTTTTAGAAAGATGCCAAAGAACAAAGAAAAAAAACAAAAAAAAGATTTGGGGGTTTGCGCCGACTGCTGGAGATATGCTCAGTTTAAAGAGGACTGTTATTTTTTTTGGGAGAGTAAGTCGGAATGTTCAAAATTTATGAAACATCAATTAGACGAAGAGAGATATGTAAGAAAAAATGTTCAAAATTTTAAAATAAATTATTAATTATTATTAATTTCCATTTTTTTATTTTTCTGTAATTAGTTGTTTTTTCCCGCACTTCAACTTTTTCTCTTTTAAATTTAAAGGACTCCTTGTATTTTCTTCATATGTTTTATTCTATTATATCTATTAATGTCTCTTGATTTAAGTTTTTTTAGAAAAAGTCAATTTCAAATTTTAATTTGCACGAATTAACAAAAATCTTATTATCCAAGCAAATTTTTTTATTTTTCCTTTCTTAAAAGTGAATACCTTACCTGTTTGGTTCTTTGTATATTTCATACAGATAAGAATTAATGGTTGTGAAGGATTTTTGGTTGCTTTGAAACTTAACAGTTGAGGGTAAAACCTGTATCCTTTTGTTTTTTCTTGGAGGACTTTTTTGCAAGAAGACCTTCTCTCAATAATGCAACGAGACATTATCATCTAACTTGGGTATATAACCAAAGGCAAATTTTTCAAACAATCATCTATGAATTTTTATTTTTTAAACGAAGTTAATTTTGTAATGAACAATTAAAAAATATTTTAAGATTTTTATAAAAAAGTAACATTTATAAATAAATAATTTTTCTCAATTTTTATGATTTACAAAGGAAATATAGAAAAAGAAACTCTTAAGAATAATTATTTCAGAAGGGTTCTTTTCACAGCAAAATATTCCCAACTTGTTGTAATGTGCCTGAAACCTGGAGAAGAAATCGGCAACGAAGTTCATCATAATGTTGACCAATTTTTCAGGATAGAAGGAGGGGAAGCAAAGTTTGTCGTTGATGGAAGAAAAAAATTTATCGCAAAAGATGGTGATGCGGTGATTATACCCGCAGGAACGTATCATAATGTAATTAATAATTCAAAAACAAAAAAGCTTAAACTTTACACTATTTATTCGCCACCAAATCATCCTGATAAACTAATCCATAAAACAAAAAAAGAAGCAGAAATATACGAATTAGAACATCACTAATTTTTGTGTTTTTATTTACAATAAGATTTTTTAATACAAAATAATTATTTAGTAAATTTATCTTTAAGCTTGCTAAAAAGATTTTTTTGAGGAAAAATATCTTCCCCAGAAAACTTTGCGAATTCTTGAAGAGCTTTTCTCTGCTGCATATTTAGTTTGGTGGGGGTGTATATTCTTACTTTCACAAACTCGTCCCCATACTCCCCTGTCCGAATATTTTTTATTCCTTTTCCTTTTAACCTAAAAAGCGTCTCTGTTTGGGTTCCTTCTGGGATCTTTAATTTTGCTTTTCCTTCCAAAGTAGGAACTTCTATTTCATCACCAAAAACTGCCTGTACAAAAGATATTGGTATTGTCACAAATATATCATTATCTTTTCTTTCAAAGATTTTATGTTTTTTTATTTTTACAAAAATATACAGATCGCCAGGAGGGGCATTTTTCTCTCCAGGTTCGCCTTCTCCAGCGATTCTTATGCTAGTACCGTTTTCTATTCCTACAGGAATTTTCACTTTTATTGTTTTTTCTTTTACTACCCTACCTTCTCCGCCACAAAATTTACATTTTTCTTTTACTATCGTCCCTTCACCTTTGCATTTATTACAAGTAGTTGTTGTTGAAAAAACTCCAAAAAATGTCTTTCTTGTGGTTTGTGTATATCCTGTTCCGTGGCAGCTGTGACATTGTTCTATTTTTGTTCCCCCAACACCTTTGCAATGACTGCATTTCTCATATTTTTCAAAAGAAATCTTTTTTTCTGCTCCGAGAGCGGCCTCTTCAAGTTCTATTTCAATATCGTACCTCAAATCAGCTCCTCTTCTCGGCCCTCTCCTTGCACCAAAAGGAAACTCCTGGAATATTGTATCAAAAAAATCCCCAAAATCAAAACCAAAATCTCCTGCTTGGAAACCAGAAAACTGTTCTTCAGCTGTTCCGAACTTATCATACCTTTGTCTTAGTTTCTCATCGCTCAAAACCCTGTATGCTTCATTTATTTCCTTAAATTTTTCTTCGGCATTTTTTTCTTTATTTAGATCTGGATGGTATTTTTTTGCAAGTAATTTGTAAGCTCTTTTAATTTCCTCCTGGGATGCGTTTCTAGAAACGCCCAATATTGAGTAGTAATCCTTTTTCATTTTAGTAATTATATTGCGTATGGTTTTTTTGTGTCTTGTTTTTCAAATTATTATATATTAAATTTTTCCATTATAATATCTTTTAAATTTTCTGGTTTTTTATTAATTATACTAAAAATTTCTTTTTCAAATTTTCTGACCTCCTCAAAAGCATTCTTTATTAAATCTGCTTCGTATTTTAAAGAATACAAAAATATTTTCTCTCTCTCGGCGAGTGTTACAATTCTACCATTCTTATCTCGCTTATCAGAATAATTAACTACTTTCTCTTCGAGTGTTAATGGTGCGTTGAGTTTAGAAATCCAGCTTTTAATACTGTGTTTTAATACGATATCTGAATATTCCCCAAATCCTTCATCTTTTAAGATCGCAGCTGCTAGTTCAGCATGATTAATTTTATCATGCTCTGTTAATGCTAGTGCATAACCTATATCATGCAAAAGCGCACCTACATACACTTTATTTTTGTCAACATCTATTGATTTTTTTTCAAGTTGCTCCGCTATAAAATATGCTATCCTCGCTACATTAACCGAATGATTAAATTTATTTTCTGGGAGAGCGTATTTTTTTAAAAGATATAATTGTTTTTGTATAGACATAGTATCAACTTAACTAAAAAAATATAAAATAAAAATTATTTCTTCTTTTCATCTTCCTCTTCAAACTCGCCATCTACAATTTTTTCTCCGCTTTCTGTTTCGTGTACCGTAGGCCCTTTTTCTTTTTGCGATTTTTGATATAATTCCACTGAAGCTTCTTGTAATAATCTATTAAGCGACTCTATTTTTGTTTTTATTTCATCTATTTTTCTTTCCTTTACTAACTCTTTTAAAGAATCAAGTTGAATTCTTATATTCGCAATCTTAGAAGCTTCTATTTTTCCTTCTAAATCGTTTAATAATTTCTCTGTGGTATATATTGTTGTGTCTGCGTGATTTAATGTTTCTACTTCTTCCATTTTTTTCTTGTCTTCCTCTGCGTGTGCCTCTGCTTCTTTTCTCATTCTTTCAATTTCTTCCTTTGAAAGATTTGTGGATGCTGTTATTGTTATCTGCTGTTGTTTGCCAGTGCCGAGGTCTTTTGCACTTACATTGAGTATTCCATTTGCGTCTATGTCAAATGTTACTTCAATTTGTGGCACTCCTCTTGGCGCTGGCGGTATTCCAACCAAATCAAAATTTCCTAAGAAATGATTATCTTTTGCAAGCGGCCTTTCACCTTGAAATATTCTTATCGAAACTGCTGTTTGCATATCCGAAGCAGTGCTAAAAATCTGTGATTTCCTTGTAGGTATTGTTGTGTTTCTTTCAATCAACTTTGTCATAACCCCCCCAAGAGTTTCTATTCCTAATGAGAGAGGAGTAACGTCCAAAAGCAATATGTCTTTTACCTCTCCTGCTAATACTCCTCCTTGTATTGCTGCGCCCATAGCAACGCATTCCATCGGGTCTATGCCTCGCTCTATCTTCTTCCCTATAAAATCCTCTACAAATTTCTGTACCGCAGGCATCCTTGTAGGCCCGCCAACAAGTATTATTTTATCTATCTCAGAAGGTTTCAGCTTCGCATCTTCAAGTGCTCTTTCCATTGGCGCTTGACATTTTTTTATTATCGGATTTACAAGTTGTTCTAACTTCGCTCTTGTAATCTTCATAACTAAATGTTTAGGGCCTCTACTATCCGCTGTTATAAATGGCAGATTTATTTCTGTTTCAAGAATTGTTGATAACTCAATTTTTGCTTTTTCAGCTGCTTCTCTTAATCTCTGCATTGCTACATTATCATGAGACAAATCTATTCCTTCTTTCTGTTTAAACTCTGTTATTATAAAATTCATCAAAGCATCATCCATATCTCTACCGCCAAGCTGGGTGTCACCAGCAGTTGACTTAACTTCAAATACTCCTTGACCGAATTCCATTATTGTAACATCAAGTGTTCCCCCGCCTAAATCAAAAACTAGAATTTTCTGTTCCTTATCTGATTTATCAAGGCCGTAAGCAAGAGCCGCTGCTGTTGGTTCGTTTATTATCCTAACTACTTCCAAACCTGCTATTGTACCTGCATCTTTCGTTGCTTGTCTTTGAGAATCGTTAAAGTAAGCTGGTACCGTTATTACTGCCTTTTCCACTTTTGTACCTAAAAAAGCTTCTGCATCTTTCTTTATTTTTTGTAATATGAAAGCAGAGATTTGTTGCGGTGTGTATTCTTTACCAAAGATTTTATACCTAAAATCTGTCCCCATCTTTCTCTTCGCACCTGTTACTGTTCCTTCAGGGTTTGAAACTGCTTGTCTTCTCGCAGGTTCCCCTACTAATATCTGATTGTCCTTTGTAAATGCGACCACACTCGGCACTGTTTTGCCTGCTACCGTTGTTCCTTCGGCGCTGGGTATTATAACCGGTCTTCCTGCTTCTAAAACAGCTGCTGCTGAGTTTGATGTTCCTAAATCAATACCTATTATTTTGACCATTTTAACCTCCTCCTAAAAATGTATTTAGCCAAGATATGCTGGTACGCTTCCGCCTTTTTTTGATTTTAACTCTATTTTTTGTTCTTTTTCAATTTTTTCAAGCGGTTTTGGTTTCTCTATCCTGCCAAATTCTTTCTCGTATCTTTTCAGAGTTTCGTTCATTAACGAAACTGTTTGTTTGAATGTGTAAGGGTCAAGTATTATTACATTATGTTTCATATTAAATGTTCCCCCTTCCCTGTTTCGTGGGTCAATACGGGGAGTTATGCTTTTATAGTCCAAGAAAATATTCAACGGATTAAAATTTACAGATATCTCATTAGCAAAAAAAGCTTCGCCGTCGTTTATATTCAGATTAATTTGTTTTTCCTGTTTCTCCATTTTTCATCACCTTTCCTATTTTAACTTTCGCTGTTCTTATTAGCTTTCCATTCAAAAGATATCCTTTCTGGAACTCTTCCAAAATAATATCTTCCTCGCCTGAGTTCTCACGCATAAGCACCTCGTGAAAATAAGGGTTGAATTTTTTCCCTAACGATTCAATTGGCTCTAGCCCTTCTTCTTTTAGTATAGAAAAAAGTTGAGCATAAATTAGTTCTATACCTTTTATAAAATTCTTTGACTCAGGATTTTTTAATGCCTGTTCAAAACTGTCAATCACTGGTAAAATTTTTTTTACGAGCTCCTCCGATGCACACTTAATAATTTCTATGTTTTCCCTCGCTACTCTTTTTTTGTAGTTTTCAAATTCTGCTTGAAGCCTTAAGAGTGTTTCAGTGAGCTCTTTTATTTTCCTTTCATTTTCGTTTATGTTTTGCTGGTGTTCTTGCTCTCCCTTCTCAACTAAATTTTCATTCTTTTTTGTTTCTTCTATTTCTGAGTCTATCCGTTCAAAATTTTCTTTTTTTGTATTGTATTCTTGGTTCGTCATTTTATTATTCTACTAAAATAAATAAAAACAAAAAAACCTGTTTTATTTTATCTGGATTTTTTTTGCTCCTTTCATAGCTGCTTGTTTTGGTATCTCTACTCTTAAAACGCCGTCTTTGTATGTTGCCTCTGCTTTTTCAGCTATTACCCTTGTTGGCAATGCTATTTTTCTATAATACTGCTGAGCAGAAGCTTCGTATCTGTATTCTGTCTTTGTTTTTTTTTCTAACTCTTGTTTTTTCTTTACTTTTACTTCTACATAGTCGTCTGTTACATTTAGTTCTATGTCTTTTTTATCTGCTCCTGGCAACTCAAAAGTTGCTATAACACTTTTTTCTGTCTCTTTAATATCAGTTACTGGTGTTCTAACTGTTAGCTCTTTTGTTCCCAATAATAGCGGCTTGTAAAAAATCCTGTTCATCTCTTCTTGCATTCTTCTCATTTCTTCAAATGGGTCCCAGTACATTTTGCACCTCCTTTTTATCTTTGCCAAATATTTAAATATATCGTTGATTTAAAATCAACAATATTAATCTATTATAAACAAACTTATATTTAAATTTTTCTCGTTTAACAAAATCTTTATAAACAAAAATAATAATTTAGTTTTAAAGCGTTTTAAAATATTTTGCAAATTCAAACGAAATTTTCAATAGCAAAAAGGCAAGATGATAATCAAACAACAAAAAATAACAATTATTAGGTTGTCTAAACCATCAAAAAATATAAACGAAGAATTGCAATGGCTTGGCAATTCTTTGGACCTTTTTAATATTCGCGATAAAGACCGATCGTGTTTTAGAATATTTATAGAACTTCTAAAAGCTACAAAAGCAAGAAATCCTGTGGCGAGCGAGGATATAGCAAAAAATCTTGGCCTATCAAGGGGCACTGTTATGTACCATATAAACAAACTTATAGAAGCAGGCATAGTTATTCCTCTCAAAAACAGGTATCTCCTAAGAGGAGGAACATTATACGAACTTATAGACGAAATAGAAAAAGATGCTATACGCGCTTTCGCTGACTTAAAAACAATAGCTGCTGAAATAGATAACCAAATGAAATAACTATAAAATTCAATATAAAAAATTATAATATTGAAATTAAACAAGATAAATTTTAAATATTAGATATGAAAAAATGGGTTGGGCGGAACGGTATAAGCTTTTCCGCACCTGGAGGATAATAATATGGCAAGAATGCATTCAAGAGCAAAAGGTAAAGCAGGAAGTTTAAGGCCTGCGAAAAAAATAATACCCACTTGGACAAGGTACAAAGCAAACGAGATTGAGCTCCTTGTTGTAAAACTTTTCAAAGAAGGACTAAAAACTTCACAGATAGGTATGCATTTAAGAGATAGTTATGGCATACCGGATATTAAATTACTAACAGGAAAAACAATACTACAAATACTAAAAGAAAAGGGAATCCAAACAGGACTCCCTGAGGATTTCCAAGCACTAGTTAAAAAAAGTATAGCAATAAGAAAACATTTAGAAACAAATAAAAACGACATGACTGCGCTAAGAGGGCTTCAACTTACAGAATCAAAAATAAGAAGATTAGTAAAATATTACAAAAAAAATAAAGTGTTGCCTCAAGAATGGAATTACGATCCTGCTAAAGCAAGAACTTATCTAAGTTAATAGTTTAGATTTTATCAAACGCCCTAAATTCAATTACTTAATATTTTAAAAATTATTTTTAGTTAAATTTATATACTTTAAAATCCTTTACTAATATAAAGAAAAATGTTGAGTAAAATAAAATATGCATTTATTCAAGGAGAAGTTCATAATCATTTTAAGTTATTAAGATCAGGGTTCTTTAAATTTTGGCAATAGCTCTAACTTAGCGGTTTGCTAAGGAAGGAGCATTTTTTTCTTTCTTAGCAAATCGCCTCAACCAACAAATAGGAGGTATCAAAAATGGAAACACCAAAATCGCTTATTAAGAAAGTTGCTACAGCTAAAAAAATTAAGGAATTAACAAAAGAAATTAAAATAAATAGTGCCTACACCCAACTATTAACAGAGGTATTCTGGCCGCACATTGCTGCGGTTTTTGAGAAATACAACAATAAAAATGATCAAAAGGTAGCACTTTTAGGTTTTGTAAAAGGTTTTGAAGCTTCGCTTCGAAGAAATCATAATCAAGATAATTATTATAGCGGTTATAGCCAGCAAGAGATGAAACTATGCGTTGAGGTTGCTGTTAATAAACCAGAACATTTAGACAGCATAATTAAATTAATGGAAGAGAAAACTCTTAGTAATTCAGAAGTTTACACCCTTGCAAAAAATTTAGGAATAGAAGAGTACTTAATAAATCATATGAAGAACGAAAAAAATTATTTTTGTTAATATTTGTAAAATATTACTAAGAAAATATTAAATCAAAAATATTCAAAATAAAGTTATTTAATTTAAATTTTTAATTGCTTCTATATGTTCTGCCAACTCCTGCCCTGATTTTGTAAGAGTAATAAGTTTTAATCTTCCTTGTTTCTCAAAACTTACTAGCTTCGCTTTTTCCATTTGTTGTAAAATCTTAACAATGTGGGAGTATGTGCAATCCACACATTTTGCAAGAGAAGAAGCGTAAATACCTCCTTTGGAGTTTTTTATTTTTATAACCATCATTGCGGGTTTTTCTCTAAAAAAAATGTTAAAAATCTTTCTTTCCATTTAGCCACCCTAAACAATATATTGAAAAAATTATATCTAAAAAGTTATTTTAATTTGTTTTTAAATATTTATATTCTGTAGTATATAAATCTAGTTTAGAAGTGCAGAATTTTTATACTAAAAGCCAAAACTTAATTTTATGAACGATATTATTGATATTTTTCCTCACGAAAAAATTAGACCTCAGCAAGAAAAATTTGTTAAGGTAGTTAAAGAAGCGCTTATTAAAAAAAGAAATCTCATAGTGCATGCACCAACAGGTCTTGGAAAAACTGCTGCTGCTATTTCTCCTTCGCTTGCTTTTGCTTTGAAAAAAGGAATGACTATCTTTTATTTAACATCCCGACAAACACAGCACAAAATCGTGGTTGATACTTTAAGAAAAATTAAGAATAAACATCATCTTAATTTTATTGCAACAGATATTATAGGCAAAAAAAATATGTGCTCTTTAAACGGCGCTCCTCTTTTAAACGCTGCTGATTTTCAAGAATATTGCATACATCTCAAAGAAAAAGGAATATGCGAAAAATACAACAAAACAAAAAAAGAAAAAAACCTTTCAATAGAAGCAAAAAAAGAAGTTGCTGATATTATATCACTAAACCCGCTACACGCAGAAGAAGTTGTGGAGAAGTGTAAAGAACTATGCCCTTATTATCTTTCTATAGAACTTGCAAAGATTTCTGATGTTATAATAGCTGATTATAATTTTATATTCAACGAAAAGATAAGAAAGGCTTTTTTTAACCAGACCCAAAAAAATCTTGAAAATTGCATCATAATAGTAGATGAAGCGCACAATTTACCAGAACGAATTAAAAATTCGTTATCTGAAAAAATATCAAGCGTTATTTTGAGACGGGCCATAAAAGAAGTAAAGAAAGTAGGAATTGATATTCTGATACCTTATTTAAGTACTATCCAAGAAATTATTAATTCTATTGCTGAAAAAATTGAGGGAGAGGAAGGTACAGTGCTTAAAGAAGAGTTAATTAACGAAATTGAGAAACATATTAGGTATGAAGATTTAATTGAAGAGCTCTTAAATGCCTCTGAAATAGTTAAGGAAAGCAAAAAAAGATCCGCCCTTTCCAGCATCATAAAATTTCTTGAAGCTTGGAAAGGACCCGAAGAAGGATTTACAAGAATAATTTCCATTAATAAGGATATTCCATCAATAACATTAAGTTACAAATGTTTAGACCCCGCAGTTGTTTCGGAGAAGATTGTAAGCGAAGCGTATTCCACAATTTTTATGAGCGGAACTATGAAACCTACAGATATGTACAAAGAAATTTTAGGAATTAAAAGTTGCGATGAATACGAATACGAAAGCCCTTTCCCAAGAAATAATCGCCTAGATTTAATAGTGCCAATAACAACAACAAAATTTAACGCAAGAAATGATAAACAATTTAAAAAAATAGCAGAAATTTGTGCTGAGATGATTAATATAATACCGGGAAATGTTGCAATTTTTTTCCCTAGTTATAATATAAAAGATAAGGTACTCGCATCTTTATCCGTACTATCCCGAAAAACAATCTTTTCAGAAATGCGAGGTTTAACAAAAAAAGAAAAAAAAGAACTCCTAGAAGAGTTTAGCGCTTATAAAAACAAAGGCGGAGCAGTTCTTATGGCTGTAACTTCTGGTTCTTTCGGAGAGGGGATAGACCTGCCGGGAATATTAAGCGGTGTTATCGTTGTGGGGCTTCCGTTAAAAATGCCGGATCTTGAAACAAAAGAGACAATACGATATTATGAAGAAAATTTTAGAAAAGGTTGGGAATATGGGTACATATTTCCAGCTATAAACAAAGCTCTACAAGCAGCTGGCAGATGCGTAAGAAGTGAAAAGGACAAAGGTGTGATAGTATTTTTGGATGAAAGATACATCTGGCCCAATTATTTAAGATGCTTTCCTGAAAACTATGAAGTAACTAAAAACTACAACAAAAAGATAATAGATTTTTTTAGTCAAGTTGAAAAATAAATTTTTGAATCTTAAATTTATATTTATAGTTCTATAAACTAAATCTCTATTTCTGTTTGGACAGAAGATTACATTAGCGAAACATTAAAAATAATTATACTAAACCATTCTAGTATACAAAATAGTAACATTTATATACTAGCATATTTAATTTTATATTATGGTTATATTATTTGACCAGTACCACCTTCCTGAAAATGTATTTGACATAGTTTTTTCCACAGACCAGCAAGCATTAGTAGCAAAAATGCTTGTAGAACATATGAAAAAAAATAAAAATATAATGGGAAAAACAGAGATGTCTATGTTTGCTAACCAGCTTCATGAAGGAATAATAATAGAATTAACTAAAGGAACAGGTGCTTTTAAAAAAACAGAAAAAACAAAAATATCCTACAATAAAAGACAATTTTATGATAGAATTCTCACACCTATGCGCTCTATGGGTATGATAGATTATGATATGTATAAAAAGAATTATATACTCGATGATAAGTTCCAAAAAACCCTTATAAAAATCGGGCTTATGTGGAAAAAAGAAATTTCTAATGAGGGATAAAAAATGCAAGAGATATACAGGTGCTGCAAATGTGGGGTCTTTTTTGAACATCCAACTTTATATGTTATAGAAAATAATATTATTCAACCAAAAGGCGAAGGTTTGTGTTTTCAACATCTTCAAGATAAAGAATTAAGAAAAAGAGCAAAATCTGAAAGAGAAAAGTTTGTAAGACAAAAATACGAAAAACTTTATCCCGAATATAAAGAAGCGGATAGTAAAACTAATATGCTAAGATTAATTAACAGAAAAAATACTGGAATATCCCTTGAGAACGCTCTTACAAACTTTGCCTTTGAAAAAAATAATGGAGAAGCTGGTATAATAATCATAGGTGACGATTTAGATAAAGAAAAATTGAATAATAATACAATAAATATAAAATTACAAGATATAAAAATAAGTTTAAACATTGAAAATATAAAAAACAGATTCGACAAAATTTTTTTTGCTAGAACAGTTGGTGATTATTCACTCTTGACTATTCTTACAGAAACAAAAAACCCGCAAGAACTAACAAGATTAAGTAACGATGTTATTGAGTATATCAAAAGTTTTCTTGAAGAAAAAGAAAAAACTTTAGCTATGCCGTATTGTGCAAACATATCCTGTCATAAAAAAAGGGATGAAGATATTATAACATTAATTGAGGAAAGATTTAAAAATGCTTCTGAATCTTCTGTTGCGCGAGGGAAGGTTAGATACGCTAGTGGATGGTTGTAAAATTAAGTTATAAATAAAAATTATAACACTTTAAAAAGAATACCTCATTAAATAAAAAATTAGTCAAATAAAAAACACAATAAAAATGGTAAGAGACAATATTCAAAAGTGCAAAGAATGTGGCTCTGTTTTTGAAATGCCCACAAGATATGTAATAAACAAATCCCCAAAAAATGTTAGTTCCGAAGCGTTATGTTTTATCCACATAACAGACCCTGATGTTAGGAAGGAAGTAAAAGACGAAAGGTTGTTTTATTTAAAAAATAAATATAAAATTTACGAGCCCGAAGTCGCTCTTAAAAATTATACTGAATCAAAAATTACTTCACTATTAAAATCAAAGGAAAAATTCGCTTTCAACTCTTTTGCGTTAGAATCCGCTCTCGCCGAATTTACTTATAAAACAAATCGCGAAGAAGCGCCCTATTTAATAATCGGAAAAATTAATACAAATAGTAATAACCCGAATAAACAAAACAACCAAATATATACTTTTTTTAAAAATAACCTTTTAGAAGAAATCTTTTTCTCAATATATCTTGAAAATAATAATAGAATAATTGCAATAACAAAAACAGACAACCTTTTAGAACAAGCTGAGAACCTTGCGCTAAAAATAGAAAAAGAACTAAAAAATGATGATTTTCTTGTTTTTGCATCTTTTATGTCGTGTAATAAGAAAAGAGACAGAAATTTCTTATCAAAAATTAACAATAACTTTGATGTCGCTACTAAAATATATTGTAATCAAAAAAACAAACAAAGATTTATTGCTTTATAAAATCTGCTTAAAATAAATTAAAAAATTATTTTAGTAAAGAGATTTTTTTAGCTAATTTCTCAAGCTTGCCTCTTAAAACAACAACCGCTTCTTCTGGTATGTCGTATTCTTCCTTAAAAACAGCAAGCCAATTTATTATGTCTCGTATCTCATTCTCCATCTTCACTACTGATTTAACCGAATTATTCTTTTTATTTTTTTTGAGTTTTGAAACCATAGTAACACCTCTTTTAATTTTTTTAAAATAATTTGTTTATAAATAAACGAATTTTTATGTTTTTCTGAAAAATAATTAAACTTTATTTTAAAACAGCTTTTATTCTTCTTACTCCCGCAGCAACCCCTTCTTCTTTGACGATTTTAAAAGTCCCTAAATCTTTTGTATTTTTAACATGAGGCCCTGCACAGACTTCTTTTGAGAAATTGCCTATTGAATAAACAGAAACTTTTTCTCCATATTTTCCGCCAAATTCTGCTTGCGCACCCTTTCTTTTTGCTTCCTCAAGAGTCATCTCTTCTCTAACAACATTGAGTCCTTCTTTTATTTTCTGATTAACAAGTTCTTCTACTTTTCTTATCTCTTCAGGTGTAAGTTTCCTATCAAAATTGAAATCAAACCTTAATCTTTCGGGCGTGATATTAGAACCCTTTTGTACAATATCTTTGGATAATACTCGCCTTAGTGCTTCGTTAAGAAGGTGTGTGGCTGTATGTAGGCGAATGGTTTCTTCCGAAGAATCGCTTAAACCGCCTTTAAATCTTTTTTCTGCACCTGCTCTTGAAATTTTTTGATGCTCTTTAAATAGTTCTTCAAATTCTGACTCTTCAAGTTTTATACCTTTCTCCTGAGCAAGCTCTCTTGTCATTTCAAGAGGAAAACCATAGCTCTGAAATAGAAAAAATGCATCTCTCCCCGACAAACGATCACTTTTTGCAAGTTTTTCAAACTCGTGAAGCCCTTTTTCAAGTGTTGTTCTAAATTTTTCCTCTTCCTTTTTAAGTTCTCTAAAAATAAAATCTTTATTTTTCGCAAGACAATCGTACCGCTCTTTATACATCTCGATTACTTTTTGTGCAAGAGGGATGCATAATCCGCTGTTTATTCCCAAAATCCTTCCATGCCTTATGCTTCTTCTTATAAACCTCCTTAATATGTAACCTTGGTCTATATTTGAAGGAGCGACCCCTTTCTCGTCTCCTAGAATAAATGTTGCAGATCTCATATGGTCCGCTATTATTCTCACGCTTCTCTGCTGCTCATGAGTAAAGTTATCAACTTTAGCAAGTTTTTTTATTTCGTCTATTAAAGGTATGAATATCTCAGTATCGTAAACACTTTTCTTGCCTTTAATCATAGCAATTGTTCGCTCAACACCCATACCTGTATCAACATTATGTTGGGACAATTTCTCAAAAGTGCCATCCTCTTTTTTATTATACTCCATAAAAACATCGTTCCATATCTCAAAATATTTGCCACAACCACATCCAGGTCTGCACTCGGGGCTGCATTTTGTTTTTCCTGTGTCTATGAACATTTCTGTACATGGGCCACAAGGGCCGGTCTTACCGGCAGGCCCCCACCAGTTATCTGTTTTAGGAAGAAAATAAATTCTTTCACGTGGTATCCCGAGAGAAAGCCACACAAGTGCTGATTCGTTATCCTGAGGAGCGTCTTCATCTCCCGCAAAGCATGTTACACTTAATTTATCAGGGTCAAAACCGAGCACTTCTGTAAGAAACTCATAACTCCATTGTATTGCTTCTTTCTTAAAGTAATCCCCTAATGACCAGTTTCCTAACATTTCAAAAAATGTTAGGTGAGAGGCGTCGCCAACATTGTCTATGTCGGTCGTTCGTATACATTTCTGTACATTCGCTAGTCTTCTACCGAGCGGATGTGGCTGACCTAACAAAAAAGGAACAAGAGGATGCATGCCTGCTGTTGTGAATAAGACAGTAGGGTCGTTCTCTGGTATAAGAGAAGCTGAATTTATTATCGCGTGACCTTTTGACTCAAAAAATTTTAGATATTTTGTTATGAGTTCTTTTGCTTCCATTTTTAAAATGATTAAAATATTTTATATTTAAAGCTTTATGTTTAAAATGCCTTTCTATCTATTAAAATTCCCTGTAGTTAAACAAGTAAATATAATTTAATAATTATCGTTTATAATTGTTTAATAAACAAAAAATAATTTAAAATTATTTTATTGTTCTCAAAATTTAAACTTGCTCTTCGCAAAGTGATAAAATTAATTAAAAAAATTAGTTATTTTAGATTGTTCTTTAATCTTATTTAATAACTTACTCTTACTATATAAATAGTTTGCATCGTAGCCCCACTTCTTCTTTACAAGAGCTTGTGCATATTTAAGCATTGTCTCTTTATCCTCAAAAACTATTGGCTTATTTTTTAGTGTTTTCCTAGCTGCTTCCCGCGTAACCCACACGCCCAAAGGCACTGCGTAGTCATCTGTTATAAACCTAAGCACCAAAACGCTTGCTTGTCTTTTTTTATCTTTAAGCTTCTCCAATACCGCTAATCTTACAGAATAATAACCTCCAACACAATTCTCGGCATAATTCTTTCTTCCTTCATAAAACTCATAATCCGTTGTATAGTTTATATTATCCTCAACATTCCAAGCAGTTTTGGGCATATAGGTTTCAAAAAGTTCGTAGGACCACACTTCCGGAAAAAACATTATCATATAATAATTGCCTAAGTAATCCCCAAAGTAAAATTCGCAATCTGCTTCTCTGAAAAATTTTATTTCCTCAATAATCCTTTTTCCAAGAATATCGTCTGTGGCTGTTATTGCCCATCGTGTAGGTACAAGCTTTCTTTGAGTTTTTACCCCCACGATGCCCATACTAAAAATTTTTGATAAAAAATTTTCATCAAAACCTTTATTAAATAAATACCCTAAAGAATCCGATGCTTTTCTGTCTCCTTCCAAGTACACTTTTTCAACCTTCCTGCTTATTTTAGGATTTTCTTTAAATTCTATGCTCCGTAATTGAGCGTTTGGGCCCATAGGGGGGGCAGTTATGTTAAAGGATATTCTAAATCTTGGCTTGTCTTTTAGTGTTATGTCTGTCTCTACTGGTTTCGAGGCCATTGCTATTTCCTGTCCTGTCTCTAAAAACTTATTTTTTTCTTTTACATCTGCTTTAAACCTTGAATTAATCAACGAAGCTCTGAAGTCAATTATTTGTGGTATTTGAAAATTTTCAGAAGCCCATCTACGAGGATTATCATATATCTCGGAATTATCTGTATTTGTTGATAATATCCCTACATTCAAATGAGGATAACCTGTTCTGCCTACAAAAACAGAAGGAGCAGACCCGGAAAACTCTGAATTATTTATTGTCTTCACAGCTTTAATCAGAGCATTCATCTTCTTTAATATTGGGCAATAAGAAAGTTTACACCATAATCTTCCTTTACATCTTAAACAATATTGTGCATTCATTAGAAAGAAAAATAGGAATAAAAATAAAAAGTTTATTATATTAAAAGTCGTTATTATTTTTATTAATATTTATTTAGTTAAACTATTTATTATAAACAATTATTATTATAAATCTTTTTAAGTTATACAATTTATAATTTTATTGTAAAATATAAAGAAAACAAAAAAAGATATTATACCAGATATGTCCCTATTAATAAAAGATGATAAATAATAAACAAATGTTTAAAAGCAGAACAACTTTTTTTATGTTATGAAATTTGAAATAAAACCGTGTAAAACAAGAGCGGCTTTTAATGTTAAGCCATTAAATAATGTTAATGTTGATATTAAAAAACTTGCACGAAAGTTTAAGGTTAAAAAAATAACCCCCATAGCAGGGGTATTTATTTATGATGGTGAAGAATTCATAGTCCATCGATACGGACAAATAACATTTAAAAGTTTAAAGGACGAAAACAAAATAAAGAAGATCGCCCAGATTGTTTATGAAAAATAACCGAGGAAAAGGATGAAAGGAGTTCTACTATTATCAGGCGGTTTTGATAGTCCTGTAGCGGGTTACTTGATGAAAAAAGAAGGTATTGAAATAATAGCAATACATTTCTCGTTAGAACCTTTTACGGACGACAGCGCAGAAAAGAAATCTATCGAGTTAGCAAAGAAATTAGGAATTAAAAAAATTTATGTAATAAAGCAAGGAGATGTCCATGCTGAAATAATTGAAAAATGCAAACATAAATATTACTATATAATAGGAAGACGCATTATGTGGAGAATTGCAGAAAAAATAGCAAAAAAAGAAAAATGCGATTTTCTCATTACAGGTGAAAATCTTGGCCAAGTAGGAAGCCAAACACTTGATAATATGAGCGTAATAGACAGTGCTGTAAAAATAAAGATTCTAAGGCCGCTTTTATGCAAAGATAAAGTTGAAATAATAAACCTTGCTAAACAGATTACTACTTACGAAGTTTCATGTGGTCCTGAAATGTGCTGTGTTCTTGGCCCAAAACATCCAGCAACTAAATCAAAATTAGAAGACATACAAAATGAAGAAAAAAAACTTAATATTAAAAAAATCATAAATAAGTCGCTGAAAGAAACAAAAAAAATAGATTTGTGAAATAAAATGCTTTCCGAAAAAGAAATAAAATTAATAAAAAAAGAGCTTGAGGAGTGTAAAAACCCTATCTTTTTTTTCCATGACGACGCTGATGGCTTATGTTCTTTTCTTTTGTTAAGGAAATATAAAGGAGAAGGTGATTGGAAGATTGTTAAAAGCACTCCTGTTATTGAAGGTTCTTTTGCAAAGTTTGTGTTGGAAGAGCATGATAAAATATTCATTCTTGATATTTCTATTGTGGAAGAAGAGTTTATAGAGAAAGTAAAAAAAGATCTTGTTTGGATTGACCACCACACGCCTCAACACGTATTTAAAGTTAAGTATTTCAACCCGAGAATAAAAAACCCGGATGAATACACTCCTGTGTCCTTAATATGCTATGATGTTGTAAAAGAGAATATGTGGCTAGGGGCTATTGGTTCCATCGCCGATTATTGTATGCCTCCTTTTTTTGATACATTCGCAAAGAAATATTGCTCGCTTGTTGGGAAAACAAAACATTTAGATAAAATACTTTACGAAACAAAGTTGGGGGAACTAATAAGAATATTTAACTTTTCTCTTAAAGGAAAATCTAGTGATATAAAAAAAGCAGTAAATATATTTCTAAAATTAAAAGAACCCGAAGAAATTCTCACCCCCAAAAATTCGGATACACAATGGGTTATTAAAAGATATAAAAAAATAAAAGAAGAATACGATGCTTTATTATCAAGAGCTCTTAAAAGAAAATACGAAGAAGTGTTAGTATTTATTTACAAAGAAGAAAAATATAGTTTTACAGGCGATATAATAAATGAGTTAATGTATAGAATACCTAATAAAAAGATATACATTGCTGGAAGAGAAAAATCTGGTTATATGCGAATTTCACTTCGTTCAAAGAAAATTAACATTCTACCTGTTCTGCAAGAAGCTTTTAAATATGTAGAAGGTTCTGGTGGGGGGCACCCTTATGCTTGTGGTGCCACAATAAAGAAAAAAGATTTCAGAAGATTTTTGAGTATTATTAATAAATATACGCAAAAAGTTTTATAAACTAATTATATTCGCTTTTTAATTAAAGCGCCGGTGGTCTAATGGCATGACTACGGCCTTCCAAGCCGTCTGTCCGGGTTCGAATCCCGGCCGGCGCATCTTAAAAAATAAAAAATGGAAAAAAAGGAAGTAGAAAAAACCCTCAGCGAGATAGGAAAAAAATACAACATAAAAATAGAGGAACTTGAAAGAGAATTTGAAATAATTGATCTTTTCGTTGAAAAAAAAGAATTGCCTAATTTTCCTTTGAGAGTTATTAGAAGAAGAATCGTTGATGTCTGTAGTTTATGGGCGGGATACCTCCATAATTTTATAATTCCTAATCCTCATTCGATGGTTTCTCTTAAAGATTCTGAAGTTTTTAACGATAAAGAAAAAGAAAAAATTTACAAGCTATTAACTAAGTTTTCAAAAATAACAAAAGAATCCACAATTCTTGAAATTCAAAACGACGAAAAAGCGGAAGCTTTATTCATAAGAGAGAATCTTGAATATTTTAAAGAGATTAAAAAAGAGTTAGAATTTTTTATACAGAAAGATATTGATTTTTGGAGAAAGGAGTGCGAATGAATTATGAATAAAAACATAATAATATTTTGTGCTCACCCTGACGATGAAGCCTTCGGGGTGGGTGGGACAATTGCAAAATATTCCAAAGAAGGTTTTAAAGTTAAGACGGTTGTTTTTTCTTATGGAGAGCAAAGCCACCCTTGGATTAAGAAAAAGTTTGTAATTGAAAAAAGGGTAAAAGAAAGTCAAGAAGCGGCAAAAATTCTCGGTTCGGAGATTCCTATTTTTCTTTCTCTTAGAGAAGGCCATTTTTTAGAAGATGTTAAAAAAAGAAACATTGAGAATTATTTAGCTGCTATGATTAAAAAAGTTAGTCCCACAAAAATTTTTACACACTCCCGAGACGATCCTCACCCTGACCATAATTCAGTTTATAATATAGTTTTAAATTCGTTAAAAAAGTCAGGAAAAAGATGTAGCGTTTATACATTTGATGTATGGAACCCTTTAGATTCTATAAAAAGAAAAAATCCTTTATTATATGTTGATATCTCAGAAACATTTAAAATAAAAATAAAAGCTCTCAAATGTTTTAAAAGCCAAACCGCTTCATTGATATCTCTTCTTTGGAGCGTTTATTTTAGTGCAGTTAAAAACGGCTTTGAGAGTGGCACAAAATTTGCAGAAGCATTTTATAAAATTAAGTAACCAAAGGAAACAATATAAGAGATGAGATAAAAGAATTAAAATGAAAACAATACTTATAGCTGTGGATACGTTTTATCCTAAAAAAGATGGTGTTGTAAGGTTTTTAGAGAATATCGTGCCTTTACTTGCTGAAAAATTTAAAATTAAAATTTTAGCACCAAAATATGATGGTGATGGTTTTAATATTAAAAATGTTGAAGTTATTAAACTTCCTATATCAAAAAGAATAAAATTTGCTGGCTATAACCCTGTTAAGTGTAATAAAAAAACAAGAAAAATAATTAAAAAAAATGTAAAGGAAGCGGACATAATTTTTTCTCAGGATATTGCTTTAATTGGGAGAAAATCAATTAGCTATGGAAAAAAATATAAAAAACCCGTTGTTGCTTATATCCACCAAATTATTTGGGAACAATTTAGTAATATAGCTACAAGACATAAAATCATAAAGAAGTTACTTATTTCTATAACAAAATGGGTTACAAAAAGAATATACAAAAAATGTTCTCTTCTTTTTGTTCCTTCCATAAGTGTTGATAAACAACTTCTTGAAGAAGGTGTTAGAAAAGAAAAAGAGATAGTGCCGTTAGGTATAAATGTTCAAAGATTCAGACCCCCTCAAAATAAAGAATCTGCAAAAGTAAATGTAGGTATAGATCCTAACAGATTTGTTATTGGTTATTGTGGCCGGTTGAGTAAAGAAAAAGATATCAAAACTCTAATAGACGCTTTCATTGACATCAATAAAAGACATAAAGAAGCTTTATTGCTTATAATAGGCGGTGGTGAAGAGGAAGAAATTTCATCTCTTAAAAAAATTCCAAATATAAAAGTAACTGGCTTTGTGGAAGATGTTTTGCCCTATATTCAGGCGCTTGATTTATTTGTAATGCCCAGCTTAACAGAAACAACTTCTCTTGCTACTATGGAAGCCATGGCCTGTGGAGTACCAGTTATTGCTACGCCTGTAGGGAGAATAAAAGAGTATGTTAAAAAAAATTATAATGGGTTTATTTTTCCGAAAGGAAACGTCAATACATTAGTTAATAGAATAGAAGAGATTATGGGCGATAAGAAAAAGGCAGAAATTCTCGGTATGAACGCAAGAAAAACAATGCTTTTGTTTAGCTGGGAGAGTACTGCGAGAAAGATGATAGAGATATTTAATAAACTTTAAGTAGATATTTTCTCTAAATCTTTATCATCAAACCTTAAACTTACAACTTTTGAAACTCCTTCTTCGTCCATTGAAACCCCATAAAGAATGTCTGCTTGGGATATTATATTATCGTTATGAGAAATCATAAGATATTGCGCTTTTTCTGAATATTTTCTTACAAGCTTTGCAAGTTTATCAGAATTTCTTTTATCAAGTGCTGCATCAACTTCATCGAGAATGTAAAAAGATGCAGGTTCGTGTTCTTGTATAGCGAATATAAAAGCCAAAGCTGTTAATGTTTTCTCACCTCCGGACAAACTTCTTATATCCAAAAATTTATTTCCTGATATCTTGACCTTTATTAACACGCCGCCTTCAAAAGGTCTATCTTTATTTTCAAGCACAAGATTAACTTCGCCTTTTGTTGATAGAGCAGAGAATATTCTTTTAAAATTTTCATTTACTAAGTCAAAAGTTTTCATAAAAAGATCTTTTTTCTTTGTTTCTATTTCGTTTATCATAACAAGAACATCTTGTCTCTCAATGTTTAATGTTTCTTTCTTTGAGATAAGCTCGTTGTATTCTTTCTCTATAATTTCGTAAATCTCAAGAGCTCTCATATTCACATTACCTATCCTTGTCATAAAATTCTCTGAATCTCTTATTTCTTTTTTAAGTTCTTCCTCTGATTTATGAGTGAATAGTTCTAAATGTTTATATGGTTCAAATTCTCGTTCAAGTGCTTCTATTTCTGTTGCTACTCTTGTTTTCTCAAGAAACAATGAATTTAACTTTAACTCTATCTCTCTCAATGAAGAATTCTCATTTTCAAGTTTTTGTTCTATTGAGCGAATGGATTCTTCTATTTTAGTTCTTTTTAAAAATAATTCTTTAAATTTGCTATAAAACTCTTTTTCCTTCTTTTCTTTTTCAGCTACTTCTTTTTCAAGTTCCTTAATACTTTTTGAGATGTTTTCAAGCTTTGACTTAAACTCCTCTTCTTCCTTCTCCGATTTCTTTACAACTTTGGCAATATTCTCTTTTTCAGGTAATAAAATTACTTGTATTTGTGATTCTATGTTTTTTAATTCGGCACTTATTTTGATTATGTTCATCTCTAATTCTTTTCTCTTTTCTTCGAAAGCGTTAAGTTCGGCGATAAGTACTGGGTTTCTAAGTGTATTTATCTTATTCCTTAACTCCTGCTTTTTAATTTTAATTGAAGCCAGCCCAGAATTATAATCACGAACTTTATTCTCAACTTTTATAATTTCTTTTTCAACCTCTTCTAGTTCTCTTTGAAGCTCCTTCTTCAATTTCTTATTTATTTCAAAGTCGCCCGATTCTAAGTGCAATGACTTTTCCATTTTTATTATTTCCCCTTCTAATTCTGCCTTCTGCTTTCTTAACAATTCTATTAATTTTTCATTTTCCTTCTTTTTTTTCTCAACATTAGAAATCACCAGATTACTATCTTCTATGATTTTTTCATATTTTGAAATGCCTTCATTGATCTCTGTCTCTCTAAATCCTAATCCTGTTTTTCTCCTGTAGCCCCCTTGCATCGCTCCGCTCACTTCTACCAAATCTCCATCAATAGTAACCATCTTTATATTCCCTATACCTATACTTCTTGCCGTCTCAATATCATCAACCACGATTGTGTCTCCAAAAACATAAGAAAAAACATTCTTGAATTTTTTATCAAATTTTACTAACTCAATTGCCATACCATGGACCCCTTTTTGAGATTTTATTTTTTCTATTTCTGGGTGAGGCGGTTTAGGTTTTATTTTGTTTAAAGGAAAAAATGTAGCTACACCAAACTTATTCTCCTTAAGATAATTTATACACTGCGCAGCTACTTTATCGTCTTCTACAACTATGCCTTTTATTCTATTTGAAGCGGCTATTTCAAGAGCGAGAGCATATTTAGAGCTTACCTCCCCAAGTTCAGAAACCATACCATAAACGCCTTTTATTTTGCTTGAGAGTATTTTTTTAGCAGCCGCGTCTGTTGCTATACTTTCTTGTATGCTTATATTCCTTGCATTAAGTTTTGCAAGTTCTTCCTGAGCTTTAGCAATTTTTGATTTTGCTTCTGAAATTTGAGCAGAATATAACGAATCTTGATTCAGTTTCTCACTTAAATCTATGGTAATTTTTTTGAAATCCTGCTGTCTCTTCTTTAACAGTTCTATTTGCTCTTTCTGCTCTTTTTCTAAAGAAATAACTTTTGATATTTTCTCGTCTACAGATTCTATCTGAAACAATAACCTATCCTTCTTTCTTAATAACTCTTGTTGTTCTGCTCTTATTTCTTGTATTTCTTTTTCTTTTTCTTCAATGTTCTTATCAATACTCTCTATCTCTTTCTCAATGTCTGATAAACTGTCAAGCTTATTTTTTCTCTTAAAATCCTCAATTTTTTTATTTATTTCGTCAATTGATTTTTCTGCTGTTGATTTGTTTTTTATAAGATTGTTTTTTTCTTCCATCAATTTTTTTATTTTTTCTTCTATTTCCAAAATATTAGAAATGAGCTGCTGCCTTCTTTCTTTTATTTTTGTTATTTCGGCATCGTAAGCATCTTTCCTGCTTAAAGAAGCCGCAATATTTACTTTCAATCTTTCAATTTCTTTGTGGATTTCTATTTGTTCCTTTTCCCCTTTTGCTTCAATTTCTTTATTTATTTTTTCTATTTCCAGTTTTTTAGAGGATATCTCCTTTTTAAGATCTTCTATTTTTTGTATTAGTTTGTCCGCTTTTTCTTGCTGACTTCTTACTTTATTATCAATAATTTCTTTTTGCTTTAATTTTCCTTCAATTTGAAGTTTTATTAAAGAACCCTTGTTTTTATTAAGTTTCTCTGTTATATCTTTGTATTTTATTGCTTCATCTCTCTCTTTTTTTAACTCTTTTAATCTTACCTCTCTTTCTTTTAGAATTATCTCTGCTTCCTTTAACTTTTCTTCCACCCTTTCTAGTTCTCTTAAAGCTTTTTGTTTTTTATCTTCATAAATTGAAATTCCTGATATTTCTTCAACAAGCATCCTCCGTTCTATTGAAGACATTTCAACAAATCTTATTATGTCTCCTTGTAATATTATATTATACCCTTCGGGGTCTATTTTTGCTAAATTTATCATTTCAAGAACTTCCTGTCTCGTTCTCGTTTTGTCATTTATTTTGTAAATACTCTGTCCGTTTGTTTTTACTATGCGAGAAATCTTAATTTCATTCGTTTCTATTGGGAATATTTTCTTTGTGTTATCAAAAAATATTGATACTTCCGCGCTGTCAGCTCCTTTTTTTGATTTGCCCCCGCTATATATGAGATTAGCAGATTTTTCTGCTCGTAACGATTTTGTTGAGCTTCTTCCCAAAACAAAACATATTGCATCTATTATGTTGCTCTTTCCTGAACCGTTTGGCCCCAAGATACAATTAAACCTATCGCCAAAAACTAACTCTGTCTTTTTTGCAAATGACTTAAAACCTTGCAAAACTAGCTTATTGATTTTTGTCATATTTCGCCCTTTAAAGATAAACATCTTTATTTAAAAGTTTTGGGTTTGTATGCTAAAAAATTAAAATATGCCTAATATAAAAGTATTTTCTATTTAGAAGTAGTTAAAAAGAAAAAGTTTTATAAATTATTCTTATTTTTTGGGGTTACAAAAAGTTATTATCATTTATTATTATTATCATTTACGATACAAACTAAAAAGTTTAAAGAAAAAATGCTCACAGAAGAGAATGGCATATATAGTGAAAAAAAATCAAAGAAAAATCTATTTATTGATTTATATATGCCCCAATTAATTTATTTAGACACTATTTTATTAAACAACGGAATAGTAATGTCTTGCGATAACGCAATCATAAACACAAAAAGTATTTTTTGCAGCGGTGACATAAATAAAAAAAATATTATCCTCTTTGCTCATTTGCAATCCTCTATTAATCAAATAAAAAGCATAGAAGAAAAAATTATTAACAACAACAAGTTAAACGAAAACCCTTCTTTAGAATATACCTCCGAGGTATATAGCAGTTCCTACAACATTCAACAAGAAGAATTTGAAGATCTCCTGTCTAAGGAAGACAAGAAGAATGTTTTTAAAATAGAAGCTCTAACTCCTATAAATTATCTAAATTATAAAGTAACTTTTGAAAAAGAAAAAAATAGTATTAGTTTTGGTCCCCTATTAGAATATTTCAGCGGTGATTTTTCTTTAGCAACAGATTATGCTCGTGCTATGCTAAGAAACAATATAAAAATCAAAGAATTTAGTATGTTCTCCGTTAGTTTAAGAAGTTTTAATAAACTTAAATTTAGGCCTCTTGCAATTGAACTCAATAAAAATTATAGAAGATTATATCTTGGAAGTTTTGAAAATTCTTCTTTATGTAACTTTATAGATATTAAATTTTCTCACTAAATTTTTTTATTTTTAGAAAAAACCTAAGAAAAATTTAGATCAAAAATCATTTAAACTTTTCTGCTTTGCTTTATTTTTTAATTCTTTCATAGTTGCCCAACTATGCCTAAATATTTCTGGATGCTTGTCAAAATTATCTTTTAAAAATTTTTTTGTTACAGGATCTGCAGGATAACCCGACCCTATCCTTCCGTATTTTTTCTGAAGATTTTCAATTATTCTATCACGAGTTACCTTCGCAACTATAGATGCTGCACTAACCACAGGATATTTTATATCTGCTTTATGGGCGACTATTATCTCTGTCTTTGCGCCGATTAAGCCGTAGAGATAATCTTTATATGCTTTAACATTTGGGCTTGGGCAGTCAATATAAGCTTTGTCTGGAGAAAAATTTTTTATTATCTCCGCTGTTTTTTTTGCTTCTAAAAAATTTAAGTTTTTTTCGCCAAAACCCGTAACTGCCAGATCAATCTCTTGGGGGGTTACTTCAATAATCTTAAATTTTTTAACAATATTTTTAATTTTATCAAAAAATGCCTCTCTTTGTTTTTTTGTTAATAGCTTGGAATCTTTAACCCCTGCCAATTTCAGCTTCTCATTTCCCCTTTCGTCTACTAGAACACCACAAATAACAAGTGGTCCTATTACGGGCCCCCTACCTGCCTCGTCAATTCCGCAAATTAGCATATAACCAAGTTATTCTTTGTTTATTTAAAATTATCTTTAATTGTTATAAAATATTATGTTTTTACTGATTTTGTTATTTGCTAAATAAAAAATACGAACATAACAAAAATATTTATAAATATAAATTAAAACAATTATAGAAAATGCCTCGTTTAATATCCGAACTAATACAATACAAAGGAATAAATCTATTGAACGAATCTGAAAAATCAATTCTTAATAAACTCTCTTCTGAATATTACGAAAAAATAAGAAATCATTTCTTAAAAAATACTACAAAAATTGAAATACATATCAAAGCGTACGACCAAACTGGGGAAAGGAAAAAGTTCTCAGTTGATATAAAAGTAATAAGCCCGACTAGGAAAACTTATGTCTCAAATAAATCACAAGATTGGGACTTTGCAAGAGCAATACATAAAGCGTTTAGAGATTTAGAAAACCAAATAAAGAAAGATATACATAAAGACGAAAGCCACCCAAGACCTAAACACATAAGAAAATAGGCACTTAATAATTTTAAATTATTATAATACAATTTCATTAAATTGGTTGTTTTAAATAGTTAATAAAATTCTGAAAATATATTAAATAGCGGGGGGTGGATTTGAACCACCGACCTACGGGTTATGAGCCCGTCGGGCATTTAGGCGCAAACAATAAATAAGTTCACGTCTCCTGACTGCCCTACCCCGCTGTTTTTTGTTTATTATTTTAAAAGTTTTAAGCTTCTTTATAAAAGTTTTTATGCAAATCTTTAAAAATTTGGTTGTTTTTTGAACATTTTTGAGGGCCTTCTTGTTTTGCTGTGTCGGGGTGGCCCAACCTGGTACGGCGCAAGCCTGCTAAGCTTGTTTCCCGCAAGGGATTTCCGGGTTCAAATGCATAAAGCTGAAATTCCCGGCCCCGACGCTTTTTTATATGTTCTAAGCCCAAACCATTCGATAATTTTATATATTATAAAAAGCATTTTTGTAAAAATGAAAAAAAAGAAGGCGAAAAAAAATAAAAAAAAGGAAGGTAAAGCAACACTTTCTGAAATAAACCGCAAGTTAGATATCATAATCGCAGAACAAAAAAAAATTGAAAAAAAAGAAAAAGAATTATTAAAAGAAGAGGAAGAAATAAAGAAAGGAGAGGAAGAAGAAATAGGCAAAGAAAAAAAATTAGAAACTCTTGAAGAAAAAGAAATTTCTGAACTAGAAAAACTTGAAAAAATTGAAGAAGAAATTAAAAAAAGAACTGCGCCACATCCATTAAAAAAGATAACTATTAAAGATTTAGCTAGAGGGGCTATCGGCGCTCTTTTCGGAGCTGTGGCTCATTATACTTTTATTTATGGGCTTAAAGTCGCCGAATTGATAACTTTCACTAGAGCAGTATTTTTATTCATATTCTCATTTATAATAGGTGCTATTTTTCTTTACGCAACAGGGTTCAGAAAAATAAAAGACATAAAAATCCTTGTTTTTTTACCTGTTCGGCTTATTATACTATATCTGACAGCTATAGTAATGGCCATAATTGTCCTGGCGTTTTTCCAACCAGGATTCGGAGAATCCTTTGAAGAAGCGTTTAAGCAAACGAGCACTATAACATTGATAGCAATGATAGGCGCATGCACTGCTGATTTAATAGGAAAAGAATAAAAAATGATAGACCAAATAGTTTTATTAAGAGAAAGTTTAGATAAATATGAAAAAGTAAAAAAGAGATATTTTTTGATAATTCTTGATAATCTCAGAAAGCTAAAAGCGGCAGGAGACGAAGAAAAAGTAAAAGAAGAATTAGACATAATAATAAAAATGATTCCTAGAATAAGGGCTGTTTTGGGAGAGGAAGAAAAGAAATTTTATAATATAAAGGATGTAAGAATAAAAATTTCTGCTCAAAAAAATATTTTAGACGAACTTGAGAAATACTGCAAAAAATATATTTTAATCTCTTCCTCAGAAACAGCAAAACTTAACGAAGTATATAATAAAATTTATGAAATTATAATAAATTTCGTAAAATTCTGCGAAAATATTGAAAAAACCAAAATTAAAAATGAAAATTGAAAAAATTGTACCCGATACTTCTGTAATAATAGAGGGTGTTGTTTCAAAGAAATTAGAAAGCAAGGAAATAATAACTGAAGAAGTTATAATTCACGAAGCGATTCTTGCAGAACTTGAGCACCAGGCGAATATGAATAAATCAATAGGTTCTTTTGGCCTTGAAGAAATTAAAAAAATAAAAGAACTCTCTTTAAATAATAATTTTGAAATGACTTTTGCGGGTAGTAGGCCTAGAGCTTCCGAAATAAAATACGCAAAATTAGGCGAAATAGATTATCTAATAAGACAGCTTGCATATGAAAACGGAGCTACACTAATAACTGCGGATAAAGTTCAGGCGAAAGTTGCGGAAGCTAAAGGGATAAATGTTTTTTTTGTAGAAGTAAAAACCAAACCAAAGAAGATAAAACTTGAAAGCTTTTTTGATGAAAAAACGATGAGCGTCCATCTAAAAGAGGGAGTTTTTGCTTTTGCAAAAAAAGGCGCTCCTGGCAACTGGTCTTTTGAAAAAATTTCTTCAAAAAAACTTTCTTACGATGAAGTTAGAGAAATAGCGAAAGAGATAATAGAACAATCAAATTTAAGAAGAGATAGTTTTATAGAAATAGACAGGGAAGGTTCCACTATCGTACAGCTCGGTCTTTTTAGGATTGTTATAACAAGACCTCCTTTTTCTGACGGATGGGAAATAACTGCTGTAAGACCTGTTAAAAAATTATCCCTCAAAGATTATAATCTGTCAGATAAATTAAAAAAACGGCTCGAAGAGCAAGCAGAAGGAATACTCATAGCCGGCGCCCCCGGGATGGGCAAAAGCACTTTTTCGCAGGCATTAGTTGAAGAGTATTGTTTGAAAAATAAAATTGTAAAAACGGTAGAAGCGCCTAGAGATCTCGTATTGCCTGATGAGATAACTCAGTATGCTGTTTCACATGGCTCCCCAGAAGAAATAAGGGACATTTTACTTTTATCAAGACCCGATTACACATTATTTGACGAAATGAGAAACACGCAAGATTTTAAATTATTTGCTGACTTAAGACTTGCAGGTGTTGGGATGATTGGGGTTATTCACGCTACAAAACCTATAGATGCTATACAAAGGTTTATAGGAAGAATAGAACTAGGAATAATACCTCATGTAATTGATACTGTACTTTTTATCAAAGATGGGAGAGTATTCAAAACATACAATATTTCCATGTGTGTAAAAGTACCTTCCGGAATGAGCGAAAGTGATTTAGCAAGACCTGTAGTTGTTGTTTCTGATTTTGAAACAGAGAAGGCAGAATTTGAAATATATAGCTATGGAGAACAAACTGTTGTAATTCCTGTCCAAAAAAATTTCAAAACTCCGTTACAAGAACTTGCAAAAAAACAGATAGAAAAGGAATTCTTAAAATATACTGATAAAATGGATATAGAATTCACTTCTGATGATAGAGTTTCTGTATTTGTACCTGAAAAATATGTTGCTGCAATTATAGGAAAACAAGGACAGAATATTGATAAGATTGAAGAAAAGCTTGGTGTGGGTATAGATATTCATATTCTTGAAGAGCAAAGAACAACAAAAAATGAGATCCCTTTTGAAATTTTGTATAGGGGTAACAGCATAATAATAAGTGTAGATAAAAAATGGGCAAATAAAAATGTTGATATTTATGTAGATGGCGAATATTTTTTCAGCGTTAATATAGGAAAAAAAGGGGAAATAAAAATTAAAAAAACAAACAAACTTGGTAAAAGATTAGACGACGCTTTAAAGAATAAAGAAAAAATCAGTATATTAGTTTAATTTTTATATAACTTAAAATTTTTAATAAAAAAATTTAAATACAAATAAAAGATTTTTATATATTCTATGCTCGAAAAAAGTTTTATTATAAAAAACCCGGAAATAGTAAAAAAAGATTTGATTAAAAGAGGGGATACAGAAAAAATAAAATGGGTTGATGAGTTAATAGTTCTTGATAAAGAATGGAAGAAGCTAAAGAGAGAATTAGACAACTTAAGAAGCGATAAAAATAAGGTTTCCTTAGAGATTAATAGGCTAAAAAAAGAAAAAAAAGATGCATCCCAGCAAATAAAAAGGGCTTCTGAACTCCCGAAAAAAATTTCTGAAAAAGAAAATGACATAATAAAAATAGAAGAAAAAATGAAATATTACCTTATGAGAATACCAAACATTCTTCATGATTCTGTGCCTGTAGGAAAAAATGAAGATGATAATCAGGTTATAAAAATTTTTGGGAAGAAGCCAATATTCAATTTTGAGTTAAAGTCGCATGTTGAATTGATCGAAAAAAATAACTGGGCTGACCTTGAAAGAGCAGCAAAAATTTCAGGAGCTAGGTGGTACTTTCTTAAAGGGGAGTTAGCATTACTTGAAATGGCAATAACAAGGTACGCTATTGATTTTATGATGAAAAAAGGATATTCTTTTGTGGTTCCGCCATATATGATGTGCAAAAAAGCTTATGAAGGAGTAACTTCGTTAGCTGACTTTGAAGATATGCTTTATAAAATTGAAGGCGAAGACCTTTACATGATAGCAACATCAGAACATCCCCTAACTGCTATGTGGATGGGTGAAGTTTTGGAAGAAAAAAGCTTGCCAATTAAAATGGCTGGCTATAGCACCAATTTTAGAAAGGAAGCAGGTGCACACGGGAAAGACACAAAGGGCATTTTCAGAGTGCACCAATTTAATAAAATTGAACAGATCATAATATGTAAACAAGAGGATTCGTGGAAATTTCATGAAGAACTAAGAAAAAACATAGAAGAGTTTTTTGAAAGTTTAGGTATCCATTTCAGAACAGTTAATATATGCACCGGTGATATAGGTGTGGTCGCTGCAAAAAAGTACGACATAGAAGCGTGGATGCCTGTACAAAATAAATTTCGTGAAATGGGCTCGTGCTCAAATTGCACATCCTACCAGTCGGTAAGGTTAAACATAAAATACCGCACAAAAGATGGGAATAAATATGTCCATACATTAAATAGCACATGTGTTGCTACTTCAAGGGCGCTTGTGGCGATTATTGAAAACTTCCAAAATAAAGATGGTTCTGTTAATATACCTGAAGTTTTAGTGCCCTATATGAATGGAAAGAGAACAATAAGATAAATGTTAAAAATGAATAAGAATCAAAATAAGAGGTGATGCTATGGCTAAAAAGAAAATATCAATTTTTGATGTTAAAAAGGGAGAAGATGAAGAATTTGCAATGGAAAGGGGTATAGAAGACGAGCCAGAAGAGCATGAAGGAACCCATGAAGAAGAAAAAATTAAATTCGTCAAAGGGGAAAAAGAAATGGATGTGTATTCCGAAGAAGGAAGAGAAGAGGGATTAGAGGAGGACGAAATTGAAGTGTGGGAGGAAGGTTTTGCGGAAGGAGCAGAAAGTAAGAGCCCTTTAAGAAAACCTAAGAAAAAAAAGAATTATGATAATTTCTAAAAATCATTAACAATCATTTTAACAATATAAATTATTATAAAAAAAGAATTTAAAAAAATTAAACACCTAAACTACCTACATAAATCTTTTTAATACCTTGTAATCTATTTATCCTTTGTATTATATCTTTTACATGCTCCAAATCATAAATTTTTACTTTGAATTTGCATTCAGCCATTCCTTTCCCTAGCATTTTCGCGTTAGCATTTTGTAAGTTCGTACCTGTAGTAGCTATTGTGTTTAGTATGTCCGCAAGCAACCCGACCCTATCTATCGCTTCAACCCTCAGTTCTATTAAGTCGCTATAATCATTTCTCCACTCCACCTTAACCTTTGTTTTTGCAATTTTTTCTTCTTTTATTTTTTCACATTCTTTTTTATGCACTGTAATCATTCCTGTCTTAGCAGCGAAACCTATAATATGCTCGCCGGGATTAGGCAAACAGCACTTTGCTAATTTAAAAGAAGGATTCTTTATACCTTTCGCAATTATTATACTTGCCTTTTCTTTCTGTTGTTCTTCTCTCTCAACAGGCCTTTTTTTTGTTATAGAGATATTTCTTGTTTTCTCTATATATTTTCTTATTTTATTCCTTGCCTTTGAAGTTTTTACTATATTAAGCCAGCCCAAAACTGGCTTTTGGTTTTTTGATGTTAAAATTTCCACAACATCCCCTGTTCTTAGTTCTGTTCTCAAAGAAACAAATGTCCCATTTACTTTGGCGCCTATGCAGTGATCACCTAATTCTGAATGCACCGCATACGCAAAATCAAGAGGTGTAGCTCCTTTTGGTAATTCGATGATTTTTCCCTTGGGAGTGAATGTGTATATTTCGTCTTTAAAAAAATCTATTTCAAGCGACTCTATAAATTCTTTTGCTGTGCCAGCTTCCTGTTGCCACTCCATAATTTGTTTTAACCAAGAGAGTTTCTTATCAAACTCCTCATCTGTTATTATACCTTTATATTTCCAATGAGCAGCGATTCCGTCTTCTGCAACTTCTTCCATCTCTTCTGTGCGTATCTGTACTTCGACTATTGTTCCTTCTGGCCCTATAACAACATCGTGTAATGCTCTATAAAAATTTATTTTTGGCATCGCAATATAATCCTTAAATCTTCTAGGTATAGGCGTCCATAGATTATGTATT
Source organism: Candidatus Woesearchaeota archaeon (assembly GCA_038890975.1). Lineage (GTDB taxonomy): Archaea > Nanobdellota > Nanobdellia > Woesearchaeales > CAIVOO01 > JAWAEZ01. The sequence continues at coordinate 10,833 of JAWAEZ010000004.1, read as the reverse complement.
ATCCCCAAAACCTTGTAACATGTTTCCACATCACTAACTATTACTCTCAAAGCGGCAACATCAAATATTTCTTCAAATGACCTATTTTTCCTTTGCATTTTTCTATAAATGCTGTAAATTGTTTTTATTCTCCCAAGAACTCTACACTCTATGTTTTGCTCTTTTAGCTTCTGCTCTAAGATATTCCTTATTTTTTCTATTTCCTGTTCCCTGAATTTTACGCTCTTTTTTACTTTAGCTTCTATCTCGGCATATTTTTGTGGTTCAAGATACTTGAATGCTAGGTTTTCTAATTCCTCCTTAACCTTTTCTATTCCAAGACGATAAGCGAGAGGCGCATAGACATCCATAACTTCTTGTGAAATTCTTCTTTGTTTTTCTTCTGGTAAGTAATCAAGGGTTCGCATATTATGTAACTTATCAAGTAATTTTATTATTATAACTCTGATGTCTTTTGCTGTAGCCATCAGCATTTTTCTTATTGACTCTGCCTGGTAGATATCTCTTCCTTTTGATTTCAATTCTGTTATTTTTGTCATCCCATCAACTAGTATTGCTACATCTTCTCCGAATTCTTTTTTTATTTTCTCCAACATTGTTTTATCTGTTTCTACAACATCATGTAACAATGCAGCACATACAGACTCAACATCCATCTTAAAATCCGCCACAAGGTTTGCTACTTCAAGCGGGTGGTTTATAAAAGGTTCTCCAGAAGCTCTTTTCTCGTTTTTATGAACTTCCCTTGCAATCTCGTATGCCTTCTTTATTTGAGATGTATCTGATTCCGGCAAATAATATTTCACTTTTTTTATTATATCATTAATATTCATTTTGTAATACAAAGCGGGGGCAATCTTATAAATCCTAATAACATTATTAGTATATATACGCTGGAAATATTTAAATATTTAATTGATTATAAATGATTTATGGGCTTTTTTAATAGTTACGGAGGAAGGGGGCAGAGCATTTTTATAAATGAACTTGCTTTGGATTATAACTTTGTACCTAAATTAATACCCTTTAGAGAGATGCAGCAGAAACAGATAGCTTCTTGTATAAAACCTCTTTTTGAAAAAAGAAACGGAAAGAATATCATTATTTACGGCCCCCCTGGTGTGGGAAAAACAGTGGCGTGTAGGCATATATTAAACGAGCTGGAAGAAGAAACTGATGATATAATCTCAATATATGTCAATTGTTGGCAGAAAAACACGAGCTATAAAGTCGCTGTTGAAATTTGTAATTTCCTTGACTATAAATTTACGCAGAATAAAAAAACAGAAGAACTATTTGATGTTATAAAGAATATTCTAAACAAAAAATCTGCTGTTTTTGTATTTGACGAAGTGGACAAAGCGGAAGATACTGACTTTCTATATACTATTTTAGAGGACATTTACAGAAAGACGATAATTCTTATAACAAATTATAAAAGCTGGATTGCCTCCATAGATGATAGAATAAGGTCAAGAATGATCCCAGAGATGCTTGAGTTTAAACCCTACAACCAAACAGAGGTTAAAGGGATATTGAAAGAAAGAATTAACTATGCTTTTGTTCCTAATTGCGTGGAAGAGAGTGTTATAGATTTTGTATCCAAAAAAACAATAGAAGTCGGAGATGGAGATATAAGAATAGGCCTTTATCTTTTAAAAGAGTGTGGCGATATTGCTGAAACAGAAAATTCTTCTAAAATTATCTTAGAGCATGCACAAAAAGCTGCTGAAAAATTAAGCGATTTTTCGGTTAAAAGAACAGAAGATTTAGATGAAGATTGTAAAAAAATAATGGGAGTTATAAAAATGAAAAATGGAGGAAAAATCGGTGAGCTGTACAAAGTATATCAAAACGAAGGAGGTAGAATTACTTATAAATCTTTTCAGAGAAAAATTGCCAAATTAGAAGAAAATAAGTTTATTAATACCGAAAAAATAGTTGGGGGAGCGGAGGGAACAACAACAATAATAAAACCTTTGTATAACAAAAAAATCACTGAGTTCTAAATAAGAAATATTTTTTATTTATTAGTAAATTAACGAATTATTTTTGGAGTTTTTCTTGTCAGATCAATAACCCTACTTGGTTTATTTTTAAGTTCTCCTTCGTCAATAGCAAAATCTATAAGGTTTGCCATTTGTTTATTTATTTCGCTGAGTTTTTGTATTGGATTTTTATTGGTTATGTTCACGCTTGTGGTTACTATAGGAAAACCTAACTCTTGAACAATTTCCGAAATCCAGTGTTTAGGTATTCTAACGCCTAATGTTGTTCTTGCAACTTCTTTAACAACGCAGTTCTTTTTTTTAATTTTAAATATTAAAGTGTATTTTCCCGGAAGTTTTTCTATGTACTTTTCATATTTATCTTGAACAAATAGATTATTAAATATCCACTCTTTTGAAGGCGCTATCACTGAAAAAGGTTTGCTATATCTCTGTTTAATCTTTCTTACTCTCATAACGGCTTCAGAATCCAGAGCATTACACCCTAACCCGTATATTGTATCTGTCGGATAAATAAATACTGCACCGGCTTCTATTTCTTGAATAATTTCTTCTTTATTCTTTTTAAAATCTCTATAAATTCTCATGCTTTCTTTGTTAGCTATTTGTTCTTTTTTCTCCACTTGTTAATGTAATGTTCAATTTTTTCTCTATCTCTTCTTGAAATATCGCTTAAGTCCATTCTCAAGAATTCTTTATATTCTTCTTCGGATATCACCCCATCTTTAAGCATTTTGTGAAGCTCTTTTTTTAATTTAGGAGAGATTTCAAAAGTTGTCACTATTCCTTTTCTTACTTCTGATAGATATTTATCTATTCTTGAATCGAGCATATTAAAACTTTCTTCACTTATTCTTCCTTTTGAGAAATCTACTTCGAGTTGTTCTTTCATGCGATAAAGCTCTGTTTCGCATTTGCTTGCGTCGTTCTTATATTTATTATATGTCTCATTTATGTTTTTAATATAATCCGAAGCCCTTGACCTTCCTTTTTTTGTTAGAAACCACCCAATAAAAGCAGCGATTATAGCTATAACGCCGCTGATCGCTCCTATAAATTCCCAATTAATCCCTTTTTCTTCTTGAGGTTGCGCTGTATTGTTCTGTATGATAATCGTTGTTTGCGTAACTATTTGTGGTTGTTGTGGTGTTTTTTTTGATTGTGCGGGGGTGGTCTGTTGTTTCCACGAAGGAACTCCTAAAACAAATTGTATGCTTACTAAAGTTATAAAAAATATGAATAGAAATCTCATAAATTTATTTTTCATAATAATAAAAAACAAAGATAATATTTAAATTTTTTTCTATTTATTAACATTCTCAGATATTATTTCATTACCTTTTCTCTTTTATTTTTTTAACTCTTTCAAAAGTGTAGAAATATTAATACCTAGTTCTGTGTTATTATTTCTATACTGTTCTTTTTTCTCTTTTTTAAATCTAAAGAATTTAACTTTCATATGTGGTATTATCTTACGCTCAATGCTTTTATTTGTTGAAAACATATCTCTTTTATTTTGTTTTTAAATTCGTCGTCTATCTCTTTTACTCCATAAACATTTTTTCTCATAGTTTCTATGCTTATTTTATTAGTTCTCAAACTAATCACCTCTTTTTAAAGATTTAATAATAAAGCGCTGGCGGAGGGTGTTTGGTGCTTTTAAAGGGCTTTCCAGCGCTTTTAAGTTAAGAAGGCAAATTAATTTAAAAGTATCACTACCATATTTGTCCAGTGCTGTGCTGGGCTTTCAGAGTTCTCGCTTTTTTGCGGTTTTCATTACCTACTTCGTATTTATTTTCGTTTTTACTGTAAAATAGTTTTACAATTTTCATAATATTAAATAGGAAATGTGCATATAAAGAGATTATGAAAAAATAATATAGAAATTATATTCATAAAATTCGTTTTTCTAATCAAATTAAATTTCAAGGCGGCTAACAAGCATGATGCCTAAGAATATAAAAAATCTAAGAATATAAAAAATAAAAATATAATTCAAACTTGTTTGGAGATTATTTATACATAAGTTTTATAAACAAAAAAATATTAAATTTTATATGTCTCTAAACTTTTTTACATTCAATATAATGAGCACTTTTCTTTATATCTTTTCATTTATAGTATCCGCTTTAATATGCTCTTTTTCCTATAAGGCATATAAAATAACTAAAGAAAAAAAGTTTAGGAATTTCTTATTTGCTTTTGGGTTTATAACATTATCTTTTGTTACTCAGACAATAACAAACATTTTTGTGTATATAAATTTAAAAAGCGGATTGGACATCTCTTATTTCGTAAATAAAGGATTTATCATTTACGCTTTCCTTACGATAGTTGGGTTCTTTATTCTTGCAGTTATGTCTCTGAAAATAAAGGATATTAAGATGATTTCTTTACTTGCATCAATAATTTTCATATTTATAATATACTCCAAAGCGTTTATTGTTGCTTTTAGAGTTGTGACCCTTTTATTATTAACTTTTATAACATTCACTTTTTACAAAAATTATTACGAGAAAAAAACAGGAAACTCTATGTTAGTATTTTTTTCTTTCTTATTAATGACAATTTCTCAGTTTTTTTATATCGGTGGTAGATTTAATGAAATTATATTTATCATAGGAAATGCTTTCTTGTTTATAGGGTATGTTTTGCTTTTTGTTACAATATTGAGGTTTAAATGAGCGTCAGAAGAAATCGTTTGGAAATTGTGAATGATATCCTCAAATCAATACAAGATAAAGGGGGCTCTATAAAACCTACACACCTGCTTTACAAGTCAAATCTTTCTCACGATAGGATGAAAAGTTACATTGCTGAACTCAAAGAAAAAGGTCTTATAAGCGAAGAACTAAAAGCTAATAAAAAAATAATAGTAATTACAACCAAAGGTTTCGAGTTCCTAGTAAATTATAAAAAAATAAAAGAATTTGAAGAAGCATTTGGTATTTAGAGATTAGTTTAAAAAAATAATAGAGAGCAATTAAACAGAAAACGCGAGCAAAAAACTAACAAAAAATAAATAATTTTATTTTTATGAATAATCAAATTAACCTTTCATGACTCCCAAAGGCACTAATCTCGCAACCATTTTTCCTATTCCTATTTCATGAGATACTTTTACGACCTCATCTATATCTTTATAAGCTTCTGGCGCTTCTTCAGCAACACCTTTCCAACTTGCTGATTTTAATTCTATATCTTTTCTTTCTAATGAGCTTTTTATTTGTTCCCCCCTCCATTTTCTTAAAGCTTCGTGGCGTGATAATAATCTTCCTGCACCATGAGCAGTAGAACCCCAACTTATCTCTTCTGCTTTTTTTGTGCCTAGGAGTAGATAAGAAGCGGTTCCCATCGAACCTGGGATAATAACCGGCTGTCCTAACTTTCTGTAAATCTCAGGTATTTCTTCTCTGCCGGGACCGAAAGAACGAGTGGCTCCTTTTCTATGAACACATAATTTTCTTTTTTCTCCATCTACATTATGCTCTTCAAATTTTGCAAGATTATGACACACATCATAAACAAGGTCCATACCTTCTTCTACCCCGACTATTTTTTTAAACACTTCTCTTGTCCAGTGCATTATCATCTGCCTATTCGCAAAAGCATAGTTTATAGCACAACACATTGCGGAATAATACTGCTGTCCTAATTCCGAATTTATAGGAGCATTTACAAGCTCTCTGTCAGGTAAATTTGAATAACCGTACTTATTTTCCATAAGTTCTATATAATCAGAAGCTATTTGGTGACCAAGCCCCCTTGAACCGCAATGAATCATAATAGTTACTTGGCCTTCGGCTGTTATTCCAAAAGATTCCGCAACTTCCGGGTTGTATATTCTATCAACTTTTTGTATTTCCAAAAAATGATTCCCAGAACCAAGCGTGCCTAATTGGGGTATTCCTCTTGCTAAAGCTCTTGCCGAAACATTGTGAGGTTCTGCACCTTTCATCTGCCCATTTTCCTCTGTTCTTTTTAAATCTTCCTTTGTCCCGTAACCATTCTCAACCGCCCACAAAGATCCTTTCTTAAGTATTTCCATCAGCACTTCTTTAGAAAGTTTTGTTATTCCCCCTTTTCCCACTCCCGCCGGCACTTCTTTGTATAATTCTTCAAGTAATTGTTTCCTTTTTGAGATTATTTGTTTTGCTGTTAAATCGGTTCTTAAAAGTCTAACGCCACAATTTATATCGTAACCTACACCTCCTGGCGAAATTATCCCTTCCGCCATATCAAATGCAGCAACACCACCTATTGGGAAGCCGTAACCTTCATGCGCATCAGGCATAGCAATTGCGTGTTTTACAATACCTTTTAAAGACGCGACATTTCTCAATTGCAATAATGTCTTGTCCTCTTTTATTTTCGCAAGGAGTTTCTCAGAGGCGTAAATAATTGCGGGGACCTTCATAGCCCCTACTTTATCTATCTTCCAAACAAACTCTCCTAATTTTTTAAGGTTTGTCTCTTCCATATTAATACAACATTTCAAGGTGTATTTAAATCTTCCTACTAAAGTTTTATTAGTAAAATTTTGTAGTGGGTCACTGATTTATTAGAATATTACAAAATTACAGATTATTAAAAGAAATGTTTATCCTAAAAAAAGTTGGTTAATAAATTAACAATTTAAAAATATTAAATTTTATTATAAATAAAAATTTTTTGGGTAATGATTAAAATCGTTTATCAAAACTTCTAAATAAAAAATATTTTTATATAATTATTATCAATAAATTATTAAATAATTATATATCAACAACAACTTGCACATATTTTTCTTTTACTTCCATATCCATATAAGTTACTGCTTTTATTCCTGTCTCTATTTCATATTTACCATCAATTTTGTCGCCAAGAAAAGTTGCTGATAAAAAATACTCTTTCCCTTTAGGGGTTATTTTTATAGAGGTTACTTTATTTAAAATAAAATTTTCTGTATCCAGCAAGAAGAGTAATTCCTCAAGAAAATTAAGAAGGAGCTGTTTTAAATCCTTCCCGCTTAACTGGATTACTTTTATTATTTTTCCTTCAATTTTTTCGGGATCGGTCATTATTTTTGTCATCGCTTCTGCAGCATTCGCAAAGCACTCCTCTATACTATTACCATACGCCCTAAATTTTATATCAGATGTGTGTTCTAAAAATTCATATTTCATAAAAAGATAGTATCATTTTTTTTTATAAATGTTGCTAATATTTCTTTAACAAATCCGAAACAGAGGCACCTATAGAACAAGGCATCGCTATCAAAACAATAAGTTTTAATATCTCATGCTTTAAAAGAATTTTTTCGTAGCCAAGAATGTAAATATAAAAGGTTGCTACAACCAACGAAACAGAATACGCAGCAAAAACTCTTTTAAATGTAAATTCAAACACGTTTCTGCCCGGTTCCTTTGTAATTTTTACTCTACTCCAGCCGATAAAGTATACCTCTGCGATGAGAATGATTATTGTAGAAATAACAACAAGTATTGTTTGAAATTTATCCATTAATTTTAAAACTTCAAAAAGGCGGCCTGAGAAAACAAAAGTTACTCCAATAAATAACGCTCCAAAAAAAGACCTAACAATATCCTTTGCTGAAAATCTTTCTGGTTTTTTTTCTAAAATCTGCTCTTTAATCAGAGTTATATCTTCTTCTATCTTTTTTATTTTAGTAGTCATAAATCTCAATCCTGTCGTTGTTGTGTTCTTCTTTTTCTTCCTTGTCTTGCGAGTTTTGAAGCGAGTTATCAAACATATTTAATATTCCATCAGTTATCAAAGGGGCAGATTGTGTTGATGGTTGCTCCTCTATTAGCCGCATAAGCATCTGTATCACTTTCTTTATATCTTCCCTACTATCTTCTTTTGTGTTTATTGTTATTATCATTCTATTCTCCAATAATAAATCCTTAAAAATTTTGGATTATAAAAAGTTATGTTACCTGCAATATATAAAGTTTCGGTATTTATATTTTTCTCAGGTAGATTTGTCCTGAACATACCCGGGTTGTCGTTTATGTCAAAAACGAAATCGTAATTTTGGGGTATATGGCGCCTTAAAAAAGTGTAAGTACAATTGTAATCGGCGATTAACACACAATTCCTAAATGTTTCTTCGTTTTCAAGGGTACTTAAAACACCAAATTCAATTTTATTTACCTGCGTCTGAGATTTTGGAAAAACAAAAAAAACGAACAGAAATGTAAGCAAAACTGCCATAAGTGCTTCTATTGTTCTCAAATAAGCTTTCTTTTTCATATAATCATCTCCACGATTGAAAAATTATTTTTATTTCCTCTATATCTGAAAATTTATCAACCGAAAAAGTTGTTATTTCTTCCGCATATATATCTGCTGAATCGTAAGGCGATGTACCTATCTCTGCTATTACATTGTTGTTTGTTAAATTTTTAACGATAATCCTGAAATTTTCTAAATCCCACTTATTTTTTAATGATGTATAATCTGTTGACGAAAGCGACTGTATTTTTTGGATTGAATAAAGCTTTGTTTCTTCTTTAATTCCTACTTCCGCATTATAAACTCCACTATAATCTATGTATTCGTCAAAATCTCCTTTAAAAAAAACTATTTTTTGCTCCGAGCTACCATTAAACTCTATTTTTAGCTCTAGAGTATCATTTTTTGAACAGAAATAAAAATTTACTTTTTTATTGAAAAAGAAAAAAATTACCGAATTATTGTCGTAGAGTGCAAGTTTGTCTGTATTTTTTTCGTAACAGGCCTCTGGGTAGTGTATTTGCCCTTTATCTTTATTATCAAAAAAATAGTTCTGATAATTATCAATCTCAAATTTCTGAGAAATTGTTTTATCAGTATAAAAGAACATATACACCCTTGGATTGTAAGCAAACACGTATGTTGAAATGTTAACTGCTTGGCTTTTTATTAGATACTGCGCGGCAATTTTTTTATCCGAAAAATAAGAATCTGAAGTGTCTATATCTTGCCCATCAATTTTAAATAAAGCGTCTCTTATTTTCAACCCGTAAAACGAAGCAGAGTGTAGCATAAAATTATTAAAATCTACGCTGAAATCTGTCACCGAAGCCGAGTTTTGTGTCGCCTTTAAATCAGTAACTTCGTTAAACATCATATAAGTTTCATTTGAGCTTATTAGATAGAAGACCGATGACAAATTGACATCCCCTATAAACATTAGTTTATTAGATTCTATAATAAATGATTTATTTTCCATAAAAGAGTTTGTTTCGTTATAGTTCGAAGATATATTGACGATTATAGGTTCTTTTTGTAGGTTTTTTTCAGAATGAATAATAATCGGCACTTTTTCTACAACCCACATAGTATCTCTATCAAAATTTTCTTTGATAAACGATGTAAAATCGGAAGCTTCTTCTTGGAATAGTGCGGGCTTTATAAAAATAAAAAACCATGCAAGATACAGTAAAAAAATGCCTAAACTTATCACCCAGTCTATCTGCGAATCGCCTACTTTATTCATGCCTTTAAAAATATTTTTTTATATTTTATAGGTTGTTAAATTTTTTTTAGATAATATTTTCTAAAATTCTACTATTCTCTCTGTTTTCTCGTTCCAAACTTTTCTTTTTTTTGTTTTTGACTCTGAAAATTTCTTAACAACAAGTTCTTTGCCTTTATAAGGGACTAAAAAATAATGGTCTATTCCTTTATCGGAACGGAGTAGAATACTATATTTTTTTAATTCTTTTCCTGTGTTTAAATCTCTATACTTATATCGTATAAATTCTCCCTTATCAATTAATATTCTTGCCTCTTCTTTTCCGTCCTTTGTTACTGCAATAACATCTTTTGGCAGTTTCATTAATATAAATCTTGCATGTGCCTTTTTTAAATTTTTGTTATTTCAATGCTTTAAATGGCCCGGGTGGGAATCGAACCCACTATCCCCACAGTGTGAATGTGGTATCATACCGGTAGACCACCGGGCCTATATAAAATCAATTTCTAATGGAAAATTATCCCACGTAGGATACTCTGTCACTATTGCTGGTTTTAAATTCTCCTTTTTTAATAAAAATCGTAAAGAGTACACGATATCTATTGAAGTGAGTAATCTTTTTTTTGTTTTATCAATTTTTATTAGTTGTTCAGGCACACTGTATTTTTCAATTAACATATCTTTTGTTTTAGTCAATTTTTTAAAATTAGCACTATAAATCGCCCCTCTAATCAACATACCGTCTTTTCTCACATAATCGTAAGGTTGCTTTATATTGCGAGCTCTTCTCTTTAATCGATTACCCAGCTGGGCTTTATTTTTTAACTTCGTAGTACAATAATGTATGTTTTTTATTTTTTTCTCGTATTTTTTTAATAAGTATTTCGCTAATGTCTCCGAACCTTTAACGCCGTAAGAAATATTATCCTTTGGCATAAAGCTGCCTAATCGTTGAAATTTTGAATCTGCTATTTCAAGTTCGTTCAGATTAAGAAAATTTATTCTTCCTGCAAAAAACTCTATAAGTTTTTCTGTTTGTTTTTTTGCATTCGGGATAACTGGTATCTCCACTCCCAAATCCCAACTGTATTCTTCAAAAAAAGAAACCTTGCCCCATAAACTGGGGTTATAAATATCTGGGTGAATTCTTATTTCATCAATCCCCGCAATATAAAGTTTCTCAATATTTTTTTTAGTTACCAAATCAAGAGAGGTGTAAAGATGTATATGGAATTTTTTACCGAATGTTTTTTTCAAAAGTTTTACATATTTTAATACCCTATCTATCTTTACAAGAGGATCTCCGCCTGTTATTCCTGCGCCTTTAGCTCCTATTAATTTTGCTTCTTCTATTATGTCTTT
>JAWAEZ010000003.1:3232-51344 GCA_038890975.1 Candidatus Woesearchaeota archaeon | reverse complement strand
CTACTCGGTGTGGGACGATAAAGATATTGATTCTTGCTGGTATATTAATGTAAGTGGGGGAATTGAAATAATTCCTTCTTGTAGTAATATAACATTTGAAGCTGTTGAGGGCTTAAACAATATCACTATTTATGTTAATGATTCTTCTAATAATATTAATTATACCCAAATATTTTTTTATGTTGATATTACATCTCCTGTAGTGAATCTTGAAAATCCTCAAAATAATTCTCTTATAACAAACACTAATAATATTACTTTTTATTATAATGTGTCAGATAATATAGGCATTGAAAATGCTTCCTTGATTATTAATGATATCTTAAACCAAACTAATTATTCGATTATAATAAACACCACCCAAAATTTCATCGTGTTGAATATGCCTAACGGGCAGTATAATTGGAGTGTTATTGCTTATGATTTAGCAGGTAACTGGAATATTTCATATGTTTATAATTTAACTATTAGATTTTTTTGGTGTGGTGATGGTATTTGTAATAATGGGGAAACTTGTAACTCTTGTCGTGCTGACTGCGGTGTATGCACTCCTGCCGGAGGAGGTGGCGGGGGTGGTGGAGGAGGAAGTAGTGGTGGCGGAGCTTTAATAATCCCAAAAGAAGGGACAGGAGAAGAAAATATAAAACCTGAAAAAGAGGAGGTTATAGAGGCAAGAAAAAGAAACATAGGATACTCTACAAAAAGTGCGGTTGCCGAAAGCCCTGCTGTTTTTGAAAAAGAAAAAAACATAATACCTAATTTAGATTTTGTTATCGGCGGTATTATTTTTGGGCTAACTATAATTTTAATATCCTCGTTGTTATGGCACTTCCCACTTATTTATTTCTATAGAAGAACATTTGCAGACGAAGAAGTTATAATTAAATTTATTGAAAAGGATAGATTAAGGTATCACAGAAAAATTTTTGTGACTCCTAATGTTTATGAAAGATATAAACTTAAATTAGAAGAACAAAAAAAGAAGTGTAACCTCGCTCCAATATATTTATATAAAAAAGATGAAAAATTTGTAAATCATTTAATATATAGGTATCATATAAACACCGAGCTTGCGAAACTTATCTGTGCTGCAAAAAGGGGTGTTATATCAAGAATATTAACAACGGAAAAAATAAGCGATGAATTGAGAAAAAGATTCAGAAAAATAAAATTTGAAGACCCGTTTGAATATGAAAAAAAATTTGGAAGCTAATAAACCAAAATGCAAGATATCAAAAGTATAAGAGTTGAAGACATTTTAAATCAAAAAAATATTTCTATTATTGTAAAAGCTAGTTCTAAAGAAAACGCAATTTTAGGAGTTGAAGATAACTCATTAAAGGTTTCAATAGCCGCACCCGCCAATAAAGATAAAGCAAACAAAGAGGTTATTAGATTTTTTTCAAAATTATTAAATAAAAAAGTTAGAATAAAAAGTGGTTTGAAAAGTAGAAAAAAAATAATTGAGGTCGTTTAAATGCTTCTAATCTTTGATTTAGACGATACATTATACAAAGTAAGCCCTGTATTAAGCAGTATTAGAAAAAGAAAAATAATAAACTTAATAGCCAAATACAAAAAAATAGATTACCAAAAGGCAAAAAATTTACTTGAAAGTGAAAGAAGAAAATTAATGGCAGAGAAAAAGAAATATACTACGACAGCAGTTCTGCAACATTTAAGAATACCAATAAGTGCTTTTTATGAAGTGCTTAATAAAATAGACACAAAAAAATATATTATAAGCTATAAAAACATTTACGATGTTTTGAGAAACATTTCAAAGAATAATGATATAGTTGTTTTATCAAATAGTCCTTATGATATTGTCAGTAAAACAATCCAATATCTTAAAATTAAAAAATTTATAAAAAAAATTTATACTCCTGAAATTTTAGGTGACGAAAAACCAAGCAAAAAAATTCTTAAGAAAATCTGCAATGATATGGGATACGAATTTGAGAATTGTATAAGTATAGGCGATAGTATTCATAAAGAGATACTGCCTGCTAAATTTTTAGGAATGAAAACAGTTCTTTTAATTAATAAAAGACATAAGATTCCAAAGGAACAAATAAAAATTGCCGATTTTGTCATAAAAGACATTGAAGAGCTTCCTGAAATATTAAAGCAAGTGGGTTAAGTTAATATTTTTGATTAACATAACAAAATAAAGGGCTTGAATCAAATTAATTCTAATATGGATAAGAAAAATCCCCTTTTGAAAGTTTATCCGCTATGGTAGAAACTTCTATCGTTCTCACCCCTCCGTTTTGTTCAAAAAGAACTATTTTTTCTATACCTACTTGTATAATTTTTTTAGCACATAATATGCAAGGCGGAGAAAAAGATGGCATCTCTTTCTCTACATCCCAACCTGCTAAATAAAGAGTCGCCCCTTCAAGACGATTTTTGTCGTCGCAAAACAATATTGCGTTTTCTTCGGCGTGAATTGACATACACAATTCATACTTCTCACCCGAGGGAATGTTATATATTCTCCTATAACATTCTCCTCTTTCCAAACAATTATTAACACCACGCGGGGCTCCGCAATAACCAGCAGAAACCAGCCTCTTTTTTGTGTCTACAATTATTGCGCCGTATTGTCTTCTTAAGCAGGTCGCTCTTAAACTATAATCCGCGGCAAGTTTAAGAAAATGTCTATCCCACCCCGGTCTTTCTGGGATTTTCTTATTCTTTTCTATACGATATCGTCTTTCTCCAAAAATCTCATCCCACCACATAAAAAGTACAAAAAATTATGTGTTAATATATTTTATTGTTTTATAAAATATAAGCAGGGAATTATAATTTTATTTAAATAATTAAAAAATTTAAACGAAAAACCAGATAAAGTATTAATCAGCTTATGATAAAAACAGAGGGAATATATTTATTTCAAATTAAAAGTTTATAAGAGAATTTTACAAAGAATTTTTTTCTTTTTTTTCGGTGCAACATTCAAAAAGTGTTTTATTCTTAATCAAAGTGTTATAACTAATTTTTTTTGATTTTTCATTTCTCACTTTAACACCTCTTTTCCGGATCTAGCAGATCTTTATTTAAAATTTTTATTTTATATTTCTGGTTTAATTAAAATTTAATTTAGTAAAAAGAAATGTAAATCATATATTTAAATATCATTAAAATTTAAAATACTATTTATATTATATATTTTTCTTAACAACACTTTATAATTATAAAATTTTTACTTAACCATAATAAACAAGTCCATACTATATTATTCAAAACAATAATTTTAAAATAAGAATATTTAAATATTATCTGATTATAACAAAATACAATAAGTTGTTATAACCTATAAAACAAAACACAATATATTGTATTAACATACTAACTATTTATTAAAAAAATATTTTGTTACCCAATCCCCTGTATTGAAAAAATTAAAAAATAAATCCCATAAAAATCGAAAATTGAAAAGAAAATGTTTTGTATATACTGCGGCCATAACAAGACCAAAGTTATAGATAAAAGAACCACAAAAAATGTAACAAGAAGAAGAAGAGAATGTATTAAGTGTAAAAAAAGATTCACTACTTATGAAAAACCTGAAACAATCAACATTAATGTTATTAAAAAGGATGGAAGAAGAGAACCTTATAAGAGAGAAAAACTAAGTTCAGGAATAAAAAAGGCATGCGAAAAAAGGCCGATAAGTACAGATAAAATTGAAAAAATTATTGATGATATTGAAAATAAAATAAAAGAAAGAAAATCAAAAGAAGTGCCCACAAAATTGATTGGGGAGATGGTAATAAAAAAGCTTAAATCGCTTGACAAAGTTGCGTATATCCGGTTTGCATCGGTTTACAGGGCATTTGACGATGTGAAAGAGTTTGAAAAAGAAATAAAAACATTGAAAAGGTGAGAGATGAATGACAGAGAAAATTTTAGAAGAAATATGCAAAGATTGCAAGGATAAACCAGTACTCATAGAAATCTCAAAGTCAAATTGCAGGTTTTGTGAAGAAATAGAACCTGAAATAGAAAAAATTAGGAAAGAGTATGGAGACCAAATATGCATAAAACAAATTAATATAGGGGAATATCCTACTCTCTTCAATTATTTTAATATCGGCGCAAACTATGGCTTCCCCATAATAGTAATTCTTGATGAAAATATGAATGTAGTAAAAAAATTTCCAGGAATTAAAATTAAGCTTGGTAATAATGAAAAAAATGTAATGGACGCCGAAACAATAATAAAAATAGCAAATAAATCGCTTGGTACAACCCCTAAACAAAATATAGAAACACTTACTGAAAATAAAGAATTGTGCTCATCATGTAACATAAAAGAAGATTATTATAATACTTCTTTAAATATAAGTGCTAATGGCCTTAAAGTTCTCGCAAAAAGATATTTAAAAAGAGACGAGAACGGAAATGTTATTGAAAAGCCGGAAGAGATGTTTCTAAGAGTGGCTAAAACAATCGCAGCCGCAGATAAATATTACGGAGCAACTGATGACGAAGTTAAAAAAACAACCGAAACATTTTATAATTTAATGACAGAGTTATATTTTCTTCCAAACTCGCCCACCCTTATGAATGCAGGTAGAGAGTTAGGCCAGCTTTCTGCCTGTTTTGTACTGCCTGTCTATGATGATACGACCCAAATATTTGAACAACTCAAAAATACCGCCTTGATACATAAAAGTGGAGGGGGGACTGGTTTCTCTTTTTCCAGATTAAGACCAAGAAATGATATTGTAAAAAAAACGAGCGGGGTTGCATCAGGCCCTGTTTCTTTTATGTATATCTACAACCAAGCAACAGAAACGATGAAACAAGGAGGCACAAGGAGAGGGGCAAATATGGGAATATTAAGAGTCGATCATCCTGACATAGTTGATTTTATAAACAGCAAAGCAATTTCCAATGAAAAAAATGCGCAGATACTAGAAAAAATTGAAAAAATTTTTCCTCTAAAAAAAATTATGGGGGATAACTACAAATTAATAGAAAGAATTCTTATAGAATCTAACCAACTTAATAATTTTAACATTTCTGTTGCTTTAACAGATAAGTTTATGGAAGCTGTTAAAGAAAATAAAAATTATACTCTGGTAAATCCTAGAAATAAAAAAAAAATAAAAGAAATAAACGCTCGTAACATTTTTGACCTTATAATAAATAGAGCATGGCAGAACGGAGAACCAGGAGTCATATTTATTGATAGGATAAACAAATATAATCCAACACCACATTTAGGAGAAATAGAAAGCACAAACCCCTGCGGCGAACAACCCCTACTACCTTACGAATCGTGCAATCTCGGAAGTATTAATCTCGCTAAGATTGTCAAAGAAGAAAAAATAGATTATCCGCTATTAGAAAAAATTGTTAAAGAATCTGTTCATTTTCTTGACAATGTTATTGATGTTAATAAATTTCCCCTCCCTGAAGTTGAGGAAATAACAAAGAAAAACAGAAAAATAGGTCTCGGAGTTATGGGTTTCGCTGATATGTTAATCCAACTACAGATTCCATACGATTCTGATAAAGCAATTGATATAGCAGAAGAGGTGATGAAGTTCATAAGGGATAAAGGAAGAGAAGCATCTATAGAACTCGCTGAGAAAAGAGGCACTTTTCCAGAATGGGAAAAAAGCATTTACAATAAGGACAGCCCGTATTTCAAAGGAGAACATTTAAGGTTACGAAATGCTACAATAACAACAATCGCTCCTACTGGAACAATTGCTATGATTGCAGATGTTTCTTCTGGAATAGAACCTTTAATTGCTCTTAGTGCAGTAAAAAATGTAATGGACGGCACAGCGATCAAAACTATAAACCCTTACTTTGAGAAAATTGCAAAAGAGAAAGGATTCTATTCCGAAGATATTATGCAAGAGATTATAAAAAATGGAAGTGTTAAAGATATCAAAGGGTTACCCGAAGGGATAAAGCGTATTTTTAAAATTGCTGGGGAAATAAGTCCGGAACAGCATATAAAAATACAGGCCGCTTTTCAAAAATATACGGATAATGCTGTTTCAAAAACAATAAATCTCCCCACAGAAGCAACTCCTCAGGATATAGAAAAAGCATATATGCTTGCATACGAATTAGGATGCAAAGGAGTTACAGTGTATAGAAACAATAGCAGAGAAACCCAAGTGTATCAGATAGGAGAAAATAAAGCAATTGAAGAAATTGGGAATAAATATTATAAAAGACAGAAAACTGCAATTGCCACAGTCCGCCAAGAAAATATAGGCATTCAAGGGGAAAATAAAAAAATATATATAACAAAAACTTTTAGGTTACCGCAAAAGCAAGAAGAAGCTATTTTAAAGCTTTTGAAAAAGGAAGGTACCCCGTACGAGATTTTTATAAATGCCAACTTTTTCGATAACGAAACCTCAGGAGCGATTGCAGCATTCGCTATTAGTGCTTCTAAAAGATTAAGGAGCGGAACCACTACGCCTGAGGAGATAGCGGAGGAGATTCAAAATTTACCGGGAGGAGAACCAACAGTCGATAACGGCTTTGGCCCAGAAAAATCTTATATTAATAGGAGCATATGGGATGGCATAGGAAAAGCTCTGAAGGATTTTGAACCCCCAACAAAAAGTACAGGAGAAATAAAAAAAGAAAAACCAGAGAGAGAAAAAAAGAATTTTGGCTATTGTAATAATTGTGGTAATTATTCGGTGGTGCATGAAGAAGGATGTCAACATTGTATAAATTGCGGATATTCTGAAAAAGGTTGTACTTAATATTTCCAAAAAATTTTTAAACCCTTGTTTCAAAAATATTAACCATGAAACAAAAAAATATAAAAATAGTGCATGAAGCAGAAAAATGTATAGGTTGCGGTGCTTGTGTGTCTGTATGCGAGAAGTTTTGGCAGATGAAAGATAACAAGTCGCATCTCAAAGGTTCAAAACAATCTGGTAAAAACTGGGTGCTTGAAATAAGCGAAAGGGAGATAGGGTGTAATGAAGAAGCAGCAGAAATTTGTCCTGTTGATTGTATAAAAATTAAGAAATAGTTTTGCCCAAAAGCGATATTAGTTTGTCCGATATTATTTTCTTTTTTTCCGAATCAATTTTTATGTTTAATGTATTGAAAGAATTAGAAATATAAGTTATATTCCAAACTTGGCCAAGAGGCAAGTGTTGCAGTATTGCAACCCTTTTTACTGGTTTTTGTTCAGGATATTTCTTTTTTTGGAAGTTATCCGCTATCTCAAATGCCTGCTCAACATCAATTTTAACTTTTGACATTTCAAGAGGCATTATCACTTCTTGTTGTTCCTTGAAAACTTTTTCTTCCGGGTTTTTGGTTACCTTATCCTTTTCCACCATAAATGTTACAATCATCTCTGTTTTTTTGTTATAATAACCAATCTGGACTATATCCTTATTAGGTTCGTCGTCCATATAAAAAAAATGAGCCAAAAAAATATCCTTATTGTCTCTACAATACTCTTTAAATTCTTTGCACGCTTCGAGCTTTTTTATTAATTCTATCATAAGATTGCCAAAAAAGGTATATTTAAAAAGTTTTTGGAAAATATAAAAAATATGAACAGCAATTTAAAGACCCTTCTTGAAAAACAGCATTATACTATAATAGGAAACCATTCTGCGCAGAAGGTGTGCGAATATGTCAAAAAATCTCTTACCGGTAAAGATGTTTGTTATAAACAAAAATTTTACGGAATACAAAGTCACAGGTGTGTCCAGATGACCCCTGCTGTTAATCACTGCACACACGGGTGTGTATTCTGCTGGCGTGCTATGGATTTTAATGAAGGAATCAAAATAAAAGAAGTAGATAGCCCAGAAAAAATAATTGAAGAAAGCATACTTGCCCAGCTTAAAAAAATAAATGGATTTAAAGGCAATAACGAAGTAAATATGAAAAAATTCTTAGAAGCACAAAATCCTATTCATTTTGCTATATCACTTTCAGGCGAACCTACTTTATATAAAAAACTACCTCGTATGTTAAGCATCTTAAAAAAGAAAAAAATTTCAACTTTCGTAGTATCAAATGGCATGTTTCCCGAGATGTTAAAGAAAATAAAACCTACACAGCTTTATCTTTCCATTTTCGCACCTGATAAAAAACTTTATGAACAGATTTCAAGAACCAAAATCAGCGGAGCTTGGAAAAATCTAATGAAATCACTTAATGTTCTTAAGGAAAAAAGAAAAGAAAAAGTAAGAACTGCTTTAAGAATTACCTTAATTAAAAATATGAATATGTTGGAAGCGGAGAAATACGCTGAAATTATTAAAAAATCAAACCCTCTTTTTGTTGAAGTAAAAGCGTATATGTTTATTGGTTCTTCAAGGAAGAGGCTTGATATTACCAATATGCCTCTACACCAAGAAGTGAGAGATTTCGCAATTCAAATAGGAAAACATTGTGGTTATAGATTAATAGATGAAAAAAAAGAATCAAGAGTTGTTTTGTTGATGAAGAAGGATTTTAAAGGGAGGATTATGAAGTTTTAATTATCTTCTACGATGAACAAAGGTGACAAATCCCCTTTCCACTGTTCTTAATACCGCGAGTGGCATATAAAAATATGATTTTAGTATTATTCTCATAGGATATTCTTTTTTAACCCTAACTTCTTTAACTTTAAAAAGAAAAATCGTTGATAATGCTCTTCCAATTGAAGATAATGCAAAAATGAGAGGTATGCCGGAAAAGAATATAAAAGATTTTTCAGATAAAAAACCGCCTAGCATAGGCGCGATTATCATAGGTATTGATGTAACCGCGTTAAATCTTGCTACTTGGAGCATCCTATTATTTTTTTCTGTAAAATCAAGTAACAGGTTCATACTGCTTAAATCAAAACCTGCCCACGCAATTCCGGATATTATCTCAACGGGTATTATAAGAAAAGCTGTTTGCGGCTTTACAAATAAAAGATAAGAAAGAGGAACTAATGCAGTTGCGAAGGTGCTTATTATTGCTATCGGTTTATCGCCATAAATATCCATTAACTTGCCGATTGGCTTGAGGAATAGCATTCTGCATATAGTAGATATGCTTGTGGCAAGAACAAAAAAAGAATAGCTGAAATTAAGATTTTTAATAATATAAACTACAAAAAAAGGAGAAGCAACCATATAAGCGAAATTAAATACAGAAATAAAAAAAGTAAATTTTCCGTATTCTCCTTTGAACTTAAAAAAGTGTTTTAATCCTTCTTTTTTAGGTTTATACGGCGGTTCTTTTACTGAAACGACGAAAATAAGAGAAAAAAAACTTACTAATATACCAAGAATAAAAATTATTATAAAACCCGCTGGGCTGTTTTTGGGGAACAACTCAAGAAAAAAACCAGCGAGTATGTAAGGTATCATAGTGAAAAAAGCTACATATAACTCTTTCTTAGCAAAAAATAAACCTCTTATGCTTTGAGGAACAATATCTGCTATAAGAGAAATTAAAGGAGCTTCAGCAACCTGCCCAAGATAATACACCAAAAATACAAGAATTATAAAATAAATAGGAGCATTTTTTATAAAAGGAAAAACTAACAAAGGCACCAGAAAAACTCTTCTTGCAAATAAAAAATAAAAAATAAAATTCTTCCTTTTAGTTATTTTGCCTGATAAGAACATAGTTGTGATCTGGGATAAAATTAAAGAAGCAAAGGGCATTGCTGATATTACTCCTATTTGGAAATTTGACAACCCTAAAAAAATAGCAAAAGGCACTAAAAAAGAAAAAACTAATGCTTGACCTATTGATGCGCTCGCAAAATAATTAAGAATTTTCTGGTAATTTTTCATAAATCAAACACCATTCCTTTCGGGCCCGGGTTAATTATAATTGTTTCTTTGATTTTGTCTTTTTTATTAAATGTCTCATGAAAATGTCCACAAACATAAAGAACAGGTTTTAACTTCTTTATAGCATTAGTATACGAAATACAACCATAATGAACTTTTCCGATTATATCTAATTTTGTGCCATAAGGGGGGCCGTGGGTTACAATAATTAATTTTTCTTCTTCTTTTAATCTTATTTTGCGTACAAATTCTTCAAAATCTTTCTCATACCTATCAAAACCTCCGCCCCCAAAACCTATAAAAACATAATTTCCTACTTTGTATTCTTTTTTGTGTATAAAAACAAGATTTTTAAGACCTTGACATAATGTTTCTGTAAGTTCTTTTGTTTCGTGATTTCCATGCACCAAAAGAATAGGTTTTCCTATCTTATTCAACCTCTCCAAAATTATTTCGAGATATTGCTCAAATATTGAGACATCTCCCGCACATATCAATAAATCAGAATATTTAGCTTTTTTTTCAACTTCTTTTAAAGAAGTTAGCGAAGCGTGAATATCTGTAAATGCTACTATTTTCATTTTAAAATGGGATAATCTTATTTTTTAAAAAAATAGCGTTTTTTTAGCAAATATGTTGCACTAATGATAAGTAAAAAATAAAAAAATTTATAAAACGTTCCTTAAAAATAATCGCGACATGCAAAAAAAAGAAATCTGTGATGTTATACAACTTGAAGAAAATAAAATGGCCAAAGAAAACATAGAAATGAGAATAAAAAAAGAAAAAATTAGGTGGGTATTCGCACGAGATTTAGAAGACCTAAAAAAGGTTCTAAGTTCCAAAAAAGCTAAGTTTTATATAGTTACGGAACAAAAAAATGGTGACGATAAAAATCAGTCAGGTTATTTAAGGACCGCTGTTGCTCTTATTAGACAAAGCGATATCAACGCAAAGATAATATTATATAGTACGCTTCCATTAACCGAAGCTTATAAGCTTGAAGCAGCTTATATAAACAAAAACGATTGTAACACTACTACTCTTTCCAAAAAAATAAAAACACTAATTGAAAAATATAATAAAAAATATTAATCACCGAAAATAGTAATTTTTTTAATCTAAAATTTAATAAAATAACAGGATTTTTTTATCAAAATAGTTTTATTTTATCTATCCAAAAGAAAAATTTTTAATAACTAAAAAAATAAAAATAAAAAAATGGAACAAAACTCGGATGGCAAAAAAAATAATGTTGTGGCGGGTTACATAAAAGAAATGAGGGCTATACTTCCAGCCGCGCTAAAAAATATTTTAAGGGATAAAAACATCCCTATTGATAAAATAGTAGAATCTTACGCCAAAATAATAAACGAGGCGTCTGATGATAATTATGAATCCGCGCTCTTTTGTTATGAATGTCTTGATTTAATAACATCATGGTACTATCTAAAAAATAAGTTTAATTGGAGAAATTTTTCTAAACTTGACAAGTATAAAAGAAGAGAATTGCTTGAAAAAGAACTTGATAAGAATATTGGTACTTCTAATGAAGCAAAGAGTATTATTTACCTTAAAAAAACTTTAGAAGAAAAATTAAAAAAAATAAATCAAGCGTGAATAAAAGAAGAAAAATTGGCTAACAATATAAGTTATAAAAAAATTATAAAGCCCAATAATCTTCAAGAATAATTTTATCAACATCATCAAAATTTGTTGCTTTATAAAATCTTCCACCGCTTAATCTTACGATTTCTGAACATAATTTTTCTCCTTCCTTATCCAAACAAATACCTACTATAGATATTGTCACTTCTTTTGCTTTTGCTTCCGCCACCGCTTCCAATGTTTCTTTCTTAGGATATTTACCCGCTGTTGGTAGAGCATCTGTTATTAATATAAGATGCTTTGTAACGCCTTCTTCTACAAACATTTCAGAAGATTTTTTTATTGCTAAGGTAATATTTGTTTCTTTTGAAGCAGATACTTTTGTTACTTCTTTTAATATTGAAGTAAAATCTTGTGTTGGCATTATTGTATTTCGTACTTTGTCCCCGAAAATTATGATTCCTACTTTATCACCTTGCTCAATTGCGTTATAAGCGAGCGCTATTCCTGCTTTTTTTGCAGCATCTATCTTCTTCCCCCTCATAGAACCAGAAGAGTCAATCGCGTATATTAAAGTAATTTTTCCTCTGCCTTTCCTTTCAAATGCTTTTAAATCTTTTTCTGTGACTTCTGAATGTGCTCTTCTTATTGCAAGTTTTATAGAAGATTTAACTGCTATATCTCTGTAACGTATCCCTTTTTTGTATTGTGTATAATTATCTTTTTCTCCGTAACGATCTTTTTTCTTGTTACGCCAGTTTCCAGTATAACCTTTAGGAATGAGCTTGTCTATTTCTTCAGCGAGAATAATCAGAGACGCTAATTCAGAAGCTTTTTCTGTTATTTTTTCCTCACGCTCAATAAGATTTTTTTCCTTAAGATGCCGAACTTTTTCTTCTATTGCTTTTTTAATAAGTTTCCTAAATTCTGGAACAGAGATGTTTTTCTCGATATAATGTGGGTCATAACCAGTAAGTAGCCTTATCATCGTCTCGCCATAGAGTTGTTTTGCTAATGAAAAATTTTTAACAATCTTTTCAAAGATCAACGAGGGAGTAAAAGAATAGACTCCTTGATTATAGGATTCTCTTATAAGCTTTCCGTCTTCGATTATATCTTTATCATTTTCTATAACAGAACGCAGCAGTTTTTTTGCTTCATCGGAAATTCTTATTTTTCCAGGTATCTCCTCAATTTCTGAGAATTTCTTAATTTCTATATTCTTTTCAACGCTTTCAATTGTTATGTCAGGTAAAACCACCTTTTTCTGAATGCTTGAAATTTTTTATAAAGGTTTTTAATTCCTCTTTTACAAATTCTGCTGTAGTATTAGAATATTCTGCGATTGGTTTTAATTTAATTCGGTGGCTTAAAACAGAAACCATTGCTTCTTCTACATCACTAAAATCTACCTTTTGCTTGTTTTTAAGAAAAGCATTTGCTTGAGCCCTTTCATAAAGACCTATTGATGCCCTTACAGAAGGGAGTTTCTCAAGATTTTTATTTTCTCTTAAAGCCCTTACGAAATGTATTGCTATTCCCAATACATCGTCAGGAAATAAAATGTCGAGTTTTTTTCCTTTTTGTTTTACAATTTTCAGTTCATTGTCAAATGTTTCAGGATAAGACATATAAACAATATCAAACCTATCAAGAAGCACATCGGATAATTTTTCTGTACTTGAATCTTTCGGATTCATAGTGCCGATAAATATAAAATCTGCCTTTATATCCACATCATAAGAACCTATTGTTGCTACACCTTCTTGTAGGACTTGTAATAAAGCATTTTGAAGTTTTTCTGGGCATCTGTTAAGTTCGTCAAAAAAGAGGATTCCGTTATTCGCTTTGAATATTTTACCCGGGGTAAATGCTTCTATTGATAAAGGGCCAAATTTAAACGCTTTTATAGGGTCTATATCTCCTATTAGATCCTCCGCTGTTAGATCGGGAGAACCTTGTACTCTAACAAATCTTTCTTCTCCTGAAATTTTTTTCTTCTTATGTTTTTTTGAAATACATTCTGGGCAAATAGGGTTTTCCGGGAGGCAGTGATAAGGGCAATCATTTACAACAATATCAGGGAGCAGTTTTGCAAGGTTTTTCGCCAATGTCGTTTTGCCAATACCCGGGGGGCCTATAATTAATACATGCCTACCTACTAGCAAAGCCGATTTTAATTGTTCTTTAGAAGAATCCTGCCCCACAATATCATCAAAAGGGTCTTTTTTAATTTTAAAAATATCAACAAAGTTTGTTTTTAGCATACAACTTCAACTCTGTTTAGAATTTATAAGCTTTGCTGTTAGCATAAATTTTTGGAATGCGCATTAACTTTTCCTTACTAATCCATGATGTTCTTGAAGAGGAAACACGAAAAAGCAGTTTCAGAATAATTTATGATAAAAATAGGAGTAACATAATTTTGCCTTAAATTTTATTCAACACCAACTCCTAAGGAGGGCGCTGTGCTCAATCAAAATTTGCTTGATTTTTGCATCTCCGCCCCAAAAAAAGCTTTATAAAACAAATGTTTTTACAAACTACTTCCATTCATTAAAATAGAATGCTTCTCCTGGAAAAATGTTTTTTTGTAAGGAGTTTTATTTTTGTATACAATCTTGACTTTATTGTTTTTTCGGAAATAATCTTGTCAGGAAGATAGCTTTGAAGCTAATCGCCAACTGTTCCATTTTCTTATTTAGTCCCTTATTACAACATATTAATTTTAATAATTCTATTATAATAAAATAATTTTTTTAATATAATTAATTTTATAATAAAATAATTAAAGGTATTCTTTCTATGTAGGTCAAAACAGAAATTTTTTAAAGTTTCTTCTTTTTTGGCAACATGATGAGCTACGAACTAATCATTACAGAAAAACCAAAAAGTGCTTTAAAAATAGCTCAAGCTCTTGACGGAAAATTAGAAAAAAAAGAAGAAAAAGGGGTACCTTATTATAAATTAAGAAGGGATAGTAAAGAGATTGTTATTACTTCTGCGGTTGGCCATCTGTATGGAATTGCGGAAAAAAACCCACAAAAGTGGAAATATCCTGTTTTTGATGTTGAGTGGAAACCTGCTTATGAAATAAAAAAAAATGCAGAACATACAAAAAAATACATTGAAGCAATAAAAAAGCTGGCAAAAAATGCGGATTCATTTACTGTAGCTACTGACTACGATATTGAGGGAGAAGTTATAGGTTACAATGTGATAAGATTTGCATGTAACCAAAGTAACGCTTCAAGAATGAAATTTTCTACTCTCACAAAACCTGATCTTTTGAAATCTTACGAGCAAAAATCAAAAACTATTGATATGGGAATGGCGAAAGCAGGAGAAGTAAGACACGAGCTTGATTGGTACTGGGGGATTAATATTTCAAGGGCTCTTACAATATCTATGAAATCTTCTGGGCTGTTTAAGATTTTAAGCGCTGGAAGAGTCCAAGGACCTGCTTTGAAGATAATTGTTGAGAGGGAAAGAGAGATAAAAAGATTCAAGCCTATTCCTTACTGGGAGATAGAGCTTATTGGCGATATCAATGGGGCAATAATAAGTTCATGGCATTCAAATGGAAAATTTGAGGAAAAAGAAAAAGCACTTGAAGTTTTGGAGAAAACAAAAGAAAGAAACGGAATAATAAAAGAAATTGAGCGTAAAAAGATAAGTTATGCACCGCCCTCCCCTTTTGACCTTACTACTTTACAAACAGAAGCTTATAGCTGTTTCAAAATAAGCCCAAAAAATACATTAGTAATAGCTCAAAACCTATATACAGAAGGGTTAATATCTTACCCCAGAACGAGTTCTCAAATACTACCTAAAGAGATAGGTTATTCCGACATTATAAAATCTTTATCTTCGCAGGATGAATACAACAACCTTTGCTTGCAGTTATTACAAAAAAAGAAACTTGAGCCAAATAATGGAAAAAAGTCGGACCCTGCGCATCCAGCAATTTACCCAACAGGTATTGCCCCAAAAAATTTGGATGTTAATGAAAAAAAAATTTATGATTTAATTGTAAAGAGATTTTTAGCAACATTTTCCGATAATGCAATAAGAGAAACTCTCACGATAAAAATAGACATTAATTCAGAAATCTTTGTTGCAAAAGGAACAACAACAATAAAAAAAGGGTGGCATATTTTTTATGAGCCATATGTTAATTTGAAAGAGGAAATACTTCCCAATGTGAAAGAAGGTATGGAAGTTAAAGTAAAAGAAATAAAAATACATGATAAATTAACACAGCCGCCAAAAAGATATACCCCCGCATCTATAATAAGGGAGCTTGAGAAAAAAAATCTGGGAACAAAAGCAACAAGGGCAACGATAATTGATACGCTATTTAACAGAGGGTATATTAGAGGGGAGTCAATAGAAGCTACAGAGTTGGGAATAAGAACTGTTGAGACACTTGAAAAATTTTGCCCTAAAATACTTGACGAAGAATTAACAAGGCATTTTGAGGTGGAGCTTGAAGAGATTCAAGAGAACAAGAAAAAACCAGAGCAAGTATTAAACGAAGCAATGAAGGTTCTAACAGCGATTCTTGAGGACCTTAAAAAGAAAGAAAAAAGCATAGGCGAGCATTTGAGGGAAGCGCATAACGAAACTAAAAGAGCAGAGAACATCATTGGTAAATGTCCTGTTTGCAATATTGGTAATTTGAGGATAATAAAATCTAAGTCGAGTGGTAAAAGGTTTATTGCTTGTGATAAATACCCTGATTGTAAGACAACTTTTTCAATTCCTCAGAAAGGCGTTGTTAAAAAGTTGAAAAATTTGTGCGCCGATTGTGGTTATCCTCTGGTAAATGTTGTTATCAAAGGAAAAAGGCCTTGGCGTTTATGTATAAATCCTGAGTGCCCCGCTAAAAAGACAAAAAATAATAACAATTACGCAATATAATTTTTAGTATTTAAAATTTAATAACTATTAAAAATAAAATTATAATAAAAAATTACAATAAATATTATACGATTATACTATTTATATTATAAATTATACCAGTATACAAAATAGTAACATTTATATATTGGTTTGTGTTTTAAACTATATATGGTATATAAAAGAGGCATTTTGTTTTTATTAGCATTATTAACTTTTGTTTCTTGCGTAAAAGCAGCTCATATTCCTACAGTATCAGTATCCTATAACCCTATTTACGAAACAACAGCCACTAATATTTCTTTAACAATCTCAAATAGTATTCTTAGCCAGCACAAAATAGAAAATGTAGATATTATTACAAATAATTTTACAATATTAGGATCTTTTGAACTTATTGGGTGGTTTCCCACATTGATATCAGAAAAAGAAATTTTATACATAACAAACACCTCAAAAATTAGTAATTGGGGCAGCCAGACATTTGGCTTAGAGGTCAAAGCTTCTAAAGTGGAAGAAAACACAACAGTCCAGTGGGTCATAATAACAAAAGACACAAATAACGAAATACAGCAAAAAGATGTATCTCTTATGATAATAAATGACGAATCACCACCAACGTTATCAAACATTCTACCACAAAACAATTCGTTTATAAAAGAAGGCACAAAACAAACTTTTTCAATAGACGCCACAGATCCTGAAACAGAAATAAGCTCTGTTTTTCTTGACTACGGTTTATGCGGTAATATAACACATCACACACAACTACAAAAAATAAATGACACATACTTTTCATTAGAGGATTTATCAACTTATGTAAATGAAAATATTTTATGTTACACATTCACAGCAAAAAATAATGGAGGAGAAAGTTCTTCATTTTCAGGAGTAGTTACGATAGATGGAACGCCTCCTTACTTATCTCTCATTTCTCCGCCTCAGGGGGCTGTAATGAACAGCAACTCAGAATTCAGGTTTATTGCTTATGACAATCTAGCACCAATAGTTACATGCAAGTTATACATCGACGGCTTGGAAGGAGGGAACATAACTACAAAAAATGGTGAAGAAACAGCGATATCAGCAAACGAATCGCCAGAAGGAACTCATAATTGGAGTATAAATTGTTCTGACTTTGTTGGTCTTTCAAACATATCAGAAACAAGACAATTTATTATGGACAAAACTTTACCGGTTATTACTATTAAGAGTCCTTCTTCAAACAGCGTAAATAAAGCAGGTATACCTGTCGTTGTGGAAGTAACCGATAATTACGGAATAGATAAAGTTCAATATTCTTATCAAGGTTTAACTTATGATGTAGATGCAAACTTCTCAATTAACACAGAAAACGCGACAGATGGTATAAATACAATAATAATCACAGCAATTGATAAAGCAGGGAATAGAGCAATTTTGGAATATAACTTAACAATAGATAGGGCGCCTCCTTCAATAGAGATTTTAGCACCAAATGAAGGATCAACAGTAGATGTTCATGTACCATATACCTTCGTAACAACAGATAACTACGATAATAATCTGTATTGTGAAATTTATGTTGATGGCACTATTATAGCGAATGGCACGGCATTAAGCGGAGAAGAAACACTTATAATAGGATTAACAGAGCCGGGGAATAAGTCTTACTCAATAAAATGTATTGACGATGCGGATAACTCAGCAACGACTCTTCCTATAATGATAAATGTAGAGGATTTTTCAGGGCCGGATATAAAAATAAAAGACATACCCACTCTTACAAGAGGTAACGATATTGAAGTAGAAGCAGTAATAACTGATTACAGCGGGGTAGAGAGCGTAGATGCTGTTATAAAAGATTCCGAAGGCAATAGTTATGACATAGATTTGAAAAAGAATGCAGATACATATAAAGGAATTTACAAAACAACTAAGCAAAGCCCAGTTGGCAAATATACATTAAGAATAACAGCTACAGATGGTATCTTTAATACAAACTCGGTTGAGGAAGAATTTTTTGTTGTATATTCTTACTCAATAACTCTGAATGTTCCTAAACAAGTACGCATAAACGAAAAAGTTTCAATATCAGGTTCTTTATTACTGGATAACGGCAGTTTAACAAATCAAAGAGACATAAATATGATGTTACCTACTGTTAACATCACAGCCCCATTGGATAACAATGGTAGCTTTGCTTATTCGTTTAATGCTCCTTCAAAGACAGGTAAATACAATATTTCTGTCTGGTCTGTTTCAGAGCAGAATATAACATACTCTTTGACAAAGACATTAGATGTTATAACAAGTCCCAGAGGAAGTGGCGGAAAAGTAGGGAGTAGTGGAGGAGGTGGAGGTCATAGTAGTGCAATAATGAGCGGTGCTGGTGGAAATTCAGGAATCTTAGAGCAAACAGAAAATTTATCAGAGGAGATAAAAGAAGTTATAGTGAATGTCCCTAACCAAAACGCTGAAAGCGAGAATTCTGGGGTATTAGAAAAACAAGAAGCAGAAGAAAATTATGGAAGGATTAACATTCCTGAAAAAAATAATAAAGATAATAATCAAAAAGGTATTGGTAAAGCAACTTCGTTTATATCAAGATTTGAGCAAATAAATATCTCTGCATTTTTCTGGGTCTTGGTTCTTGTTTTATCAGTTGCTCTATTGCTTAAACTCTTAAGTAAGGGTGGAAAAGGAAAAGACAGATTTTCAGAAGATTTAGATAGTTATATCAGGAAGATAAGGAAAAAAGGATATGCTTGAACAGATAAACATAAGCTTTTTTGAGAAAAGACCCTATGCAGCATTTCTCTTAGGTTTAACTTATGTTTTTGTTTCTTTTTTCACTTCAAAAATTTTTTTTCCTTCAATAATTTCTGTATCCATGCTTTTTATAATAACCATTCTTCTTGTCCCTACCGTTATTAAACTCATAGGGATTGCTGAAAGACGGGAAAAAAAAGATGGCATAAAGCATTTCTTAAGAGACCATAAAGATATTTTTGAAATTTATATATTTCTTTTTATTGGTGTATTCTCCGCCTTCGTACTCGTTGCTTTTTTATACGGAATAAATAATTTTGATTATCAAATTAAATTTTTACAGATGCAAGAAGGATTAACCACCGAGCTAATCAATACAAAAACAACAGAAGGGATAGAAATTTCACATCTAAATTTTTTTGTATTGTTACAAAACAATCTTTTTGTAGCAGTAATATCTTTTATTTTATCGTTCTTTTACGGAGCAGGAGCGATGTTTCTTATAGTTCTAAATGCCAGCATTTTTTCAACATTTATCGCTTTTTTTATCAACGAATTACCCAATT
Source organism: Candidatus Woesearchaeota archaeon (assembly GCA_038890975.1). Taxonomy (GTDB): domain Archaea; phylum Nanobdellota; class Nanobdellia; order Woesearchaeales; family CAIVOO01; genus JAWAEZ01. The sequence goes on along the minus strand of JAWAEZ010000003.1, from coordinate 31,717 downwards.
TAACAAATAAAACATTAATTTTTTTAATATTTATGGTGCACACTCTCCCGGAGCTTTTCGGTTTTCTTTTAGCAGCGATAGCTGGGGGGGTATTATCAAAAGCGCTTATCCAAGAAAAATTTCTTAGTTACCAGTTTAGGAATGTGACCAAAGATGCTTTTTTAATATTCTTTATTTCAATATGCGTAATATTAATTGCGGCATTTCTTGAAACATACATAACCACTTTTTTGTTTAATCACCTAATAGTTGGGCAGCTTTAATAAAATATAACCTGAGATACATAAATTTTAAATATTATGTTATAAATTTTTTAAAAATGAAAAAAATAATAATACCCTTTTTGATACTTCTCCTACTAATTCCTTTTGTGTTTTCTAAGGAGGGCTCTATAAAACTTTTAGCAGTGTCATCGTCAAATAACGGAAGTTATGTTGGGAGCATAGCTGATCTTCATTTGGAAATAAAAGAAGGTAGTGGTAGAGTGTTTATAGAATCGTTTCCGCTTACGAAGATTGATACACAAATAACAACACGAACCGCTAAACAAATTGCTTGCGATTTTACTGGCGAGGACTGCGATAAATATGATTTTTTTTATACTATAAGAGCATCTTCTTCAATTGTAGGAGGGCCAAGTGCAGGAGCAGCGACAACAATTCTTACAATAGCTCTTCTTAAAAATCTTAAAATTGAAAAAAATATTGCTATAACCGGTACGATAAATTCGGGTAACATAATAGGAAGTGTAAGCGCATTAAAAGAGAAAATTGATGCAGCAACAAAAAATAACATTAAAAAAGTTATAATCCCTTACGGAGAAAGATACATAAAAGAAAACAACAAAACTATCGACTTGGTAGAATACGGTAAAACTTTCGGTATAGATATTATTGAAGTTTCTGATATAGGAGAAGCGCTTGAAATATTTACAGGCACAAAAATAAAAGAGCAAAATAAGAACTTTACAATAGATAAAAATTACCTTGAAACAATGTCGTTAATTTCTGAAAGTTTATGTAACAGAAGTACCGAGATTCTTGTAAGAATACTTTCCGAAGGGTATAAGGGTGCCAATGTATTTGACAATGATTCGGTAAAACTTGAAGAAGAAGCATCATCTTTGATAAAAAAAGCAGACGAAGCGATGAAAAGAAAGGAGTTTTACACAGCAGCAAGTTATTGTTATGGGGCTAATGTAAAATATAGTCAAATACTAATAATAGAGCAGAATATAAGTTACGATTCTCTTAAAAGAACTATGAGAACTCTTGAAGAAGAAATCGATGTTTTTGAAAAAAATGTGGAGAAAGTTAAAATAAAAACAATAGCAGATTTAGAAAGTTATATGATTGCAAAAGATAGAATAGCGGAAGCAAGAGAAAACATTAAAAATTTTAGAGAAGCAAACAGTACAAAAGATTCTATTTTTTTTGCAGCAAGCAGTTTGGAGAGATTCAACTCGGCGAAATATTGGTTCCTGTTTTACGGAATGCAAAGTAAAGAGATAAAGCTGGATAACGAAGCATTAAAAATTGCTTGTTCTGATAAAATTTCGGAAACAGAAGAAAGATACCAATATGTGGATTTATATTTTCCGGGGTTATTAAAATCGTTAGATTCAGATATTAAAAGAACTTATTCAGAATATGAAAAAGGGAATTTTGCTTTATGTTTGTTTTTGGCAAGTAAGTCAAAGGCAGAAATAGAAGCGGTAATGTCAACAATAGGCGTTGATGATACAAAACTAGACCTTCTGATTAGTCAGCGTTTAAAAGCCGCTGAGAAAATAATTGCCGAGCAAAATGCTAAGGGAACATTTCCTATATTCGGATATAGTTATTATGAATATGCTTTAAATTTAAAAAATGATAATGAATCAAAACCAACGGCTTTGGTTTATGCTCATTATGCAATAGAGTTGAGCAAACTTGATACATATTTTAAAAAGAAAAAAACAAATATATTAAAGTTTGACACAGGCACTATTAAAATTTCACTTGTTTTTGTTATGGGGTTTATTTTAGGAGTTGTTATTTATGACATAATTTTAGATAACAAAACGAAACAATTTAAAAAATCAATTTTTATAAAACAGAATAAAAAAAGAAGAAAAGGTAAAATCTGATGTTTTGTGCGGGGATTATTAAATCTAATAATTTGAATAAAATAACATTATTTTAGGAGAAGTTTTTTTTTGAGAGTATTAAAAAACCTTAGCTTAGGCAGGCATAGGCCCACCCAAGCCAGGTAAAAGAGGCGAAAGTGTCGTGTTGGAAATAATCCAACACTACTATGTAGTAGTTTAACTTATATTTAAAATTTTCGTTTTTTTGTTTATTATATAGTAGTTACAAAAAAACTTAAAAGGCATTGAAGATAAAACATCGTTAAATGCGTTATAAACATCTAGTACTGGCTTCGTTAATTTTAATAGGAAGTTGCTCAATAACAGGCAGAACGGCTTACAAATCTGAAAACAACATTTCCATAGAATCTTATTTCTGTCCCTCTGATAATTGTAGCCAAATAATATATGATAACATAAAATCGGCAAAAAAATCAGCTCATTGCGCTTTTTACTCAATAAACATTAATGATATTGTGAATGCGCTTGTTGAAAAATATAATACAGCGGATATTAAACTTGTAACAGACGATAGTAATCCCACTTACCTTCCATTTTCAATAACGGACCACAGAAAAGGGCTGATGCATAACAAATTTTGCATTATAGATTCCCAGATAGTTATCACAGGTTCTTATAACCCTACGGCAGGAAGCTTAAACGATAACAACAACATAGTTATAATAAAATCAAAAACCGTATCAGAAAATTATGAGTTAGAGTTTAGCGAGTTTTTATCGGATATTTTTGGGGGAGGCAAACTAACAAAAAATCCCGTTGTCTTCTATTCTAACAACTCAAAAAAAGTTGAAACTTATTTCTGTCCGGAGGACTGGTGTTCTGACAAAATTATAAAAACACTTTCAAAAGCAAACAAATCAATTTATTTTATGCTCTACTCATTCACAGACGATTCTATAGGTGATCTTTTAGTTAAAAAATATAATCAAGGAATAGATATAAAAGGGGTTGTTGAAAAAAGTCAAAGTGGAGGGGTGTATAGCGAATACAGCAAACTTAAAAAGAGCGGCATAGATGTAAGATACGACAAAAATCCAAAACTGATGCATAATAAAATATTTATTGTCGATAACGAAATTGTTATAACTGGTTCTTATAACCCAACCAAAAATGGCGATAGAGTAAATGATGAAAACATCGTAATAATATACGATAAAATTGTTGCTGAGAAATTTTTAAACGAATTTGAAAGATTATACTATTAGAATTTTAAATCATTATCTTTTTAAATAATTTTTTAATTAACTATAATCTCTCCATATGTATCCGCACTTTGAGCATTTGTAAAACTTTGTTTCTGGCTCGTCAGAAGCCCTTGTTTGTTGCGTCCAGAAATAAGCTTTATCGTTATGGCATTTTGGGCATTCAGTTTCTATTAAAGGGTGCGTTTCTGTTTCTTTATCCACAAAAATAATATCTTCTTTTTTTCTTCCGCCTTCTTTCATATTTTCTTTTGATGTTTTTTCTTTTATTTCCACATCCATTTCTTTTTGCTCTTCCCCGCACTTGCTACATATTATAACAATTTTACCGTTTTCTTTTTTTGGGATTATTATTGAACCGCATTTTTGACAGAACATTTTATTCACCTCAATTAGTAACGATACCTATTAGTTTAAGCATATCAACAAACATTATCTTTACCCAGCCGAGGTAAGGTATTCTTAGCACGGCTTTTCCTATAACCTGATTTTCAGGTATATATGTTTCGTCAAGCCAGCTTTCTTTTATTTGTGCGAGATTACGATCCCCTTTTGTTTGAAAAATTATTAAGTTATCTTTTTTGTTTTTTTGGACAACTCTGTGGATTATTGGATCGGGTTTTCCTGCTTTGTAGACAATAACATCGCCTACTTTTATTTTTTCTGCGGTGGAGCCAAAAAGTACCATTAAGTCGCCTTTGTTAAATCCATTCTTAAATCTAAAATTTGAAAATTGCTCTTTTGTTATATTTTTTTCAAGATAAAATTTTTCGTGTATTCCCCACCAAACATCAAATTTTTGGTCGTGTTCCATACTACTTGATACAACGGCAACTATAGGAAATTTTGTCCCAAAAATCAGCCCCATTGTAGGATAAACGACAAATTTTATTAAAACAAAGGCGAGAATTATATTTACAACCCAGCTTGCAAAAGAATCCTCAACCCATATAAAATGCCATATATCTTTCAATAATTTTATAAATTTATTTTTTTTCATTAAACTGAAAGTAAGGGCTTTTATTTTTAAAGTTATCGAAAATGCGTTTCAAACCCAAAAGTTACTATGAAGCTGTTTTTCAGCTACGAAACCCGAGAAGGGAAGTGCTTCAATATATTAATAAAGAACTAAAAAAACAAAAAGTTTATGTTGTCTGTAGAAATAAATGTTTAGAAGGAGTTGATTTCTATCTCACTTCTCAACACGCTGCCCAGAATATTGGAAGAAAAATTTATAAAAAATATGGCGGCGAATTAAAAATAACAAAAAAGTTATTCAGCAAAGATAAACTCACAAGTAAGAATATTCATAGGGTAACGGTTTATTATAGGCCTTACGATTTTTCTACACACGATATAATAAAATTAGAAGGAAAAATTATTAAAATAAACTTTATTAAAGGTAACTCTGTATATGGAGAAGATATTTTGTCGCGTAAGAAGGTACATCTAAATATCAAGAATAAAAATCCTGAAATACTTAATGTTGTAAAAGCTGTTATTTCAAAAACATACCCTTCACTTGAAGTGATACACCCTATCACCTATCAATCTGTTAGGGTTATAAACCCTAAAAAAATACCCAAAAAAATAACAAAAAAAGAAATTAAAGTTGTTTTAGTGGGAGACAACGTTTTAGTAGTTTAGATATATCCTTATCAACAAATTTTTTTAAATTATAAAAAGTTATAACTTTATATTGTTATAGTTATTATATTATCTTTACGATAGAGCAAGTCTATCTTCAAATTCTTCAGGGTTTGCTTTGCGTAACATTTTTCTGATTATTTCGGTAATTTCTTCAAAGAATTGCGGGATTGCGATTTTATATTTATTTTTTTCATTATTTTTTTCAGTGACTTTAATCTTAGGAGCAGATGGGTTATCAAATCTTTTTTTGTCGTAAAAAAATATAGTTTGGTTATATTCATAAGCGGAAAGAAGTTTATTTTCTAAATCAGATGGCGATATAAATTCGTTTTTGTTCAAAAATTCGTAAATTCCTTCAATAACTTTTAAGTAAGGGTATGCTGCAGTATCAAGAAATTTAAAACTTTCCGATAATGTATAATAATTATTAAATATTTTATCGTTATTCACGATAAGTATAAGTTTTTCTAGCGATCCTTCTTTATATTGTTCGTTATTCCCGCTATAAAAATCTTTATATTTTCCTGCGTTATAGAAGAAATCTTCAATGCATATCTCAACATTTTCAATTATTTTTAAAATTTTTTTACTTTTTCGGTTATCTTCTATAGAAGAGAAATATTCAGGTTCGTTATTTTCTTTTTCTAATATCCTATTTTTAATTTCTAAATTTTTACTATAAATCTTTTCTAAAATCTTTATATTTTCTTTTAATTTATTAAATTCTTCTTCCAAAATCTTTTTTTCACAAATAAAATATGCGCGTACTAATTTGTTAAATTCATATACTCTTAATGCAAAATCGTTAAAGTTTTTTCTATATAAAGAATCATAATTTATACTATTATAAAAATCAAATTGGGGATCTGATAAAATTTCTTTATTTGTATTTTTTGTTTTCCTCATTTTTGAAAAAATAAAATAAATAAAATAAAAAAGAAAGTTTTTTATTTCTTTCCTTTTTGGTTTGTTTGTTGTTCTTTTTGTTTTTCAGAAGTTTTAACACTATCGTTACCGCCTGTTCTTACACTATTGGCACTTTCTTTTGTTGTTTTTGTTTGTGTTTGTTGCCGTATCTCTTTTTCTTCTCCTTTATTACTCTCTTTTATTTTTGCTTCTATTTTAACTTCTTCTTTTGCTTTAAGTTTTATCTCTGCTTTATTCTTCTTTTCTATTATTCTCACTTCTGCGTTGTTTGTTGTTTCTTCAATCGAAGCGATAATTGCATTTGCATTTGTTTCGTCTTCGCCAGAAAGTCGTGTTTTTATCCTTTCCTTTATTCTATTCATAAACCTTTCCTGTTCAGCTATTTGTTGTTGTAGCTGTTCTTCACTTTTTATTTCAGATTCGATGTCGCCATTCCCTATGTCTTCCACATTTTTTATCACTTCTTCTATTGTTTTTTTATGCGCCTTTGCCGCTTTCTCTGCTGCTTCAAACTTCTTAGCGGCGATCATCGCTTGTACTTCTAATAATCTTTCTCTCGCATGTGCAAGACCTTTCTGCGCTTTTGCCGACTTCCCAAGCGTCAGTAAGAGATCAATTCGTTCTATGGCCCTTTTTAATCCCCAAAGTAACGGTCTGTCTGGCGTTACTGATGGTGTTTCGTTTTCTGTTAGTTCTATTGATTGTGTTTCTTGAGCTGTTGATTCTTGGGGTGTTGTTTTTTCTTCTTCATTGTTGATTTCTATTTCAGTAACTGGATTTTCGGCGGTTATAATTTCTTTGTTTTCTACTTCTTCCACGAAAGTTTCTTCCAAGTTTTCTACTTCTCCTACGCTCGCTGTTGTTTCTACTCCGATATTCTCTGTTGTGTTATTCTCTTCAGCGTATGTAGAAGAGATAACACTAAATACTAGCAACATTGCTATGAGCAATGTTTTAAAATTTTTCATTTTCTTTACCTCCTTCTTTTTTTATTTTTTTTTCTAAAAAATTTATAACATTCTCAAAAAAAGCAGCATACTCTTTGTTCATGTGTCTTAATGGAAGATAATCTTTTGGGTTTTTTCTTTCATTTATTGCTTTCAGTGTTAGTGCGGAATAAAAATTCAATGTGTTATTTGCGGGTAAAATTTTTCCGAAACCAAAACCCATTAGTTCAAGGTGTTCAATAAGTTCTATGAATGAGGAATTATTTTCATTATATTGTTGATTTTTGAATATTTCACTTATTTTTTTAATGCAAATATCCCTTTTATCTTTTATTTCCCAATCTTTTGCCGGTATTTCAAGATTGTTTAACATATTATCGTAATATACAAGAAATTCAATTCCTCTTTCGTTTAGTTGTTCTTTTTTAGCTCTTCTTTTTATTTCTTCAAGTTTTTTTTCTAAAGATGTTAATTCGTTATAAAGAACTGCTGGTGATTCTTTGAGAAGCACTTCATATCTTGATTTTTTTTCTATATATACTTTTCCTAGTGCTATATTATTATAAACTTCTGAAAGATAGCTTGCTCTTTTGATTTTGTTTTTAATTGTTTTTTCATTCGGGTCCAAAGGCCCTCTAAACATTTTTTTATTATCTATATACATTTTTGACAGATTTGAAAAAAACTCATAACATGGCAGAATACTATTTGAGTAAATGTCTTCATTTATCTTTGATAATTTTTTTATATGCTCAATATTTTTTATAGTTAATTCTATATACTCGTCTAAAAACTTTACGAAAACTGAAGGTTTTTTGTAAAGTATTTTTATAATAGGTTCTTCTGTAAGTGATGTTTCTTCAACATTGAAACCATTAATCTTTGATGTTTCGTCCTCTTCTTTTTGTATTTCTCTAAATTCTTCGCTTATAATGTTTAAAATACTTTTAGGAAAAAAGGAGTATCTATTTTCAATATTTAACGACTCGCTTATTATTTCAACAGTTTCTGGATCAGAAAATATTTCTAAAGCATCCCCTATAACTTCTTCTATACTTGATTCTTTGTTTTTTGTTTTTAAGTATTCCATTTTGGAATACTATAAGACAAACCATTTATAAATATCTTTTGATTAAAACATTTTATTATTATAAGAAAAAAGCAAAGATTTAACAAGATTAATGTTCATTAATGTTTATTTCTTATTTTCTTAAGAAAATAATGTTTTTTTTACCTTTTTTTTCTTTATAAATAATTTTTCTGTCTTCTAATTCTTTAAGAAGCCCAGAAAGTTTTGCTTTTGAAAAGCCAGTTATCACCCGTAAGGTTCCCTGTTCGCACTTATTTTCTCTTTGTTTTAGTATGTTAACTATTTGTTCTTCGTCCTCTTTTAAGTGTTTTTCTATCATGTCTTCTTTTTTGATTATTGTCTTAACCTTCTGCTTCCTCCTGAATTTTATATAAACAAATAAAGCGAGTATTGCTGCTATAAGAATGTAGATAACGATATCATAGTTTCTTTTCTCCTTGAATTTTACAAATATTGGTAAAGAATCGTATTTTTCTAAGTTTTCTTTTTCCCAGATAATAATTATACGCTGGCCGTCCGTTGCAAGTTTGGTAGGTCTTGGAAAAATCGCTTCCGAACTTCTTGTTTTTTCTTCGTAAGGATACGCAAGAACAGAATTTACAGGAAGAACAACTTTCACATAAAGATTTTTAATTTCATCAGGGTAAAATATTTCTGATATGAAGTTATTTTTTTCTATATATTTGCTTGTTATATATTGAACAATTATTTCCTTTGCATAAATATATTTAGAATACTCCACCTCTTTTTCGTCAGCAATAATTTTTATGTTAGTGGCATCAGAAGGCAAATCAATTGAGAAATTTGTTTTTTTATCAAATAAAATTTTTTGAGTTACAAAAACTTTTCCTAAGGAAATTGTGAAGTCAAAACTATACTGTTCTATTATTGCGTTAACAAAAGGTATATTAAAAATAAATATCGCTAAAAGAATAAAAATCATTTTAGTATTGTTAATTGTCATATTTAGATTATTCTTGATGGCTTATTTAAATTTTTTCTTGTATTCACAAATTTTAAAAATAAGCAAAAAAATGTTTTATAAATGCCTGATGTTACTTTAGACGGTTCTTATCTTGAAGGCGGAGGCCAAATTGTTAGAACTGCTATTGCTCTTTCAACACTCACGGGAAAATCTTTTTCTATTTCAGGAATAAGAAAAGGAAGACCTGAAGCGGGTTTAAAAGCCCAACACCTTTATTGCGTCAAAGCAGCAGCAAAACTTTGCAATGCAGATTTTAGCGATGTTGAAATAGGATCCGTCTCAATGGCATTTTTTCCAAAAAAATTAAGAGCTACAAAACTTGATATAGATATAGGGACAGCAGGGTCAATATCTCTCTTTCTTCAATCAGTTATTATACCTTCAATGTTTGCCAATGCTCCTGTTAGAATGTCTATCACAGGAGGAACAGATGTTATGTGGAGTATGCCTATTGATTATGTGAGATATGTTTTTATTCCTCAATTAGAGAGGTATGCTAAAATAGATATTGCTGTATTAAGGAGGGGTTACTACCCAAAAGGTGGGGGAAAAGTTGAGATTGAAATAAAGCCAAAATTTAGAATTTCAGATTTTGAAAATTTTGAAGAATTTCATAAATATTTAAGAGAACAAAGAGAAAAACTTATGTTTGAAGAGCAAGGAACTCTTTTACAGATTAAGGGGGTATCCCACGCTTCAAAAATACTCTGGAATTCTAAAGTAGCCGAAAGGCAAGCAGAGGTAGCAAAGATGTTTTTAAAAAAATTAATGTGCCCTGTTAATGTTGATTGTGAGTATTCAGATACATACTCAGCGGGTTCTGTCATAACTTTATGGGCTATTTTTTCAAAAGAGGCGGATAATTTAAAAAATCCTATTATCTTAGGAGCAGACGCATTTGGAGAAAGAGGCAAAAGTTCAGAAAATGTTGGTAAAGAAGCGGCAGAGAACTTATTAAAAGAAATACTTTCAGGAGCGCCTATAGACCAGCACCTTGCAGATAATATAATACCTTTTCTCGGTCTTTTTGGCGGTAAAGTAAAAGTTTCAAAAATTACAAATCATGTATTATCAAATATCTATGTAGCTGAAAAATTTTTGGAGGTAAAATTCGAAATAGACCAAGAAAAAAACATAATTAAATGTTAATTTTTAATATTTTTATATTTTTTCTTTTTTTGTTGATGTAATACTTTTACCATATAACTACCTGATTTTTTGTATCCTAATTTTCGGTAGTATTCTCTCACGCCTATACCCGAAATTATAAAAATTTTTTTCTTGTTATTGATTAAAGCGATATTCTCTGCTTTTTTTAAAAGTCGCTTTCCAAAACCCCTATGTTGGATTTTTCCTTTTTCTTTAAGCGATTCCGCAGGTCCATAAACATGTAGCTCTCTTACAAAAGCTACTTTATTATTATCTGAAGGAAACCTTAACCTGCAAAAGCCAATTATTTTATCATTCTCTTCGAAAGATATAAAAAATTCTTTTCCTCCAGATGCGCAGTATTCCTTTACTAATAGTTCGGGTTTTTTAATTTCTTGGTTTTTTATTTCTCTGCATCTTATGCATCTACATTCTATCCCTTTCTCTTTTGTTAATTTGTTAACATATTGCCTCAGATTAGTCATTATAGGACCAGCAGCAATAGTATGAGAAGGAATATCGCGTTGTATCCGCATAATTCTGCAATATTCCGGAACATGTCTTTTGAATTCAGCGATTATAGCGGCAGCTGTTTCTATATTAAGCGGCTTATATTTTTTATTTTTCCACAAATCATAAAGTTTTGTACCTTTCATAACAAGACAAGGGTATATTTTAAGCATATCTGGGCGGAAGTTTTCATCGCTAAATAATCTTTTAAGGCCTTCTATGTCCATCTTAACATTGCTTCCTGGCAAACCAATCATATAATGAGCATTTATTTTAAAACCGAAGTCCTTTAAAGTTCTAAAAGCGTCTATTATTTTTTCAACACTATGCCCCCGCTCAATATTTTCAAGAATACTATCATATACGCTTTGCACTCCTAACTCCACCCTTGTACAGCCAAATTTTAATAATTGTTTTGCTTCTTTTTCGTTAGCATAGTCCGCTCTGGTTTCTATGGTTAGTCCTACACATCTTATATTTGATTTTTCATTTATCTTCTGTTCTTTTTCAAGAACAATTTTCGTCTTGTTCTTTATACTTTTTATTTTTCTTATAATTTTTTTAGTTCTTATTTTATCATGAATACTCCCAGGTAGCTCAAAAAACTCTCTAAATCTATCAAAATCAAAAGTCCTATTTTTATAAAACAATTTTGAGAAATCATTCATCGCTTTGAAAGCGCCAGCTACAAAATTTTCTTGATACCTTTTCGGAAGTGAGGGGAATGTACCGCCCATAATTATTAGTTCAACCTTTTCAGGGTTGTGACCTGAAACAAAATATTGTTCTAACCTTGAAAAAACTTGTACATATGGATCAAAATTTGACCTTATTGCACGCATCGTTGCTGGTTCTTTCCCTGTATAACTTTGGGGCACATCGCCAAAATAAGAAGAAGGGCCTCCGGGGCAGTATATACATCTACCATGAGGGCATTTTGAAGGTTTTGCCATAATTGCAATAACAGCAACACCGGATATAGTTCTTACAGGTTTTGTTTTTAGGTATAATTTTAGAATTTCTAATTCTTCTTTTTCGGCGCGTGTTAAAATTTCAATATCTGTTGGAGGTTTTTTAATGTTGTATTTCTTACATAAACCCTGCTTTATTTTTGATAATTCTTCTTTACTTAATTTTTTTTCTTTAATAGTTTTTATTAGTTCTCTGAAAAAAAAAGTTTCATTCTCGGCAATATTTTTTGTCATGTAAAGAAAAATTTTAATAATTTTTAAAAAGATTTTGATTAGATTATATTAAACTCTTTTAATATTTCAATAAAAATAAAAATGAGATATACCGCTATAAGTAATATTCCATGCTTATAATCCATTTCTTTGTTTTTTATTAAAAAAATAACGAACAACATACTCACAACATAAAAGATTATTGAAACAATTATTAATGAAAAATCTATTTTAATAGGGTTTATCATTATTACAATACCTAAAAGGAGAAGCATTTTTGTAATTGTACTGCCGAGTACATTGCCAAAGCCAATATTATGGTGACCGCTTCTTACTGCTTTAATCTGGACAGTCAAATCAGGTAGTGAAGAGCCAAATCCGATTATTATCAAAGCGACTAAATAAGAACTAACTCCAAAAATATAAGAAAGATTAATTGAGGAAAAAACAAGCCACCTTGCTGATAAAAGAAGAGCAACAAGCGCACCTACAAAAACAAACGCATCTTTCCATATAAACTTTATCTTTACACTTCTAAGCTTGCCAAAAGTCCCCTCTTTTTTCCATAGCATAATTATATATACCAAAAATACCAAAATAAGAATAAGTCCGTCTATTCTAGATGCTTCCTTGTTAAGAAAAACAAAAAAAGGAAGAACAGATAATGGGAGCAGATATTTTCCTGTTTCTCTTAGCAACCTTGATTCAAGATTAATTTTGTGTCCAGCAATAGCAAGAACCCCCAAGACAAGAGTAAGTGTTATAATATTAGATCCAAATATAGTGCCTAATACAACACCGCTGTCATTAACAATAGCTCCGTTTATAGCAGCGCTGAACTCTGGAAGGGACATGCCAATTGCCACAACGAGAAAACCTATAAGATAATCAGAGATTCCGAATTTTCTTGCGTAATTGCTTATACCAAAAATAATCAGATCAGAAGCTTTTATTAATATTAAAAAACTGAGCCCAACAATGATTATGTTTGAAATTACAGGGTAACTATTCATAATATTTATAATATTATCTATCATTTTTTCTTTTTATAATTCTCTACTTTTTTTTAGGATTTTGGTCAGCTCTAAAAATATTGCTCCAGAAAGAGAAGCAGTTACTATTACGGCTACTTCTAAAAGTTTTAGATTTGAAGTATTAAAAATTTTATTTAAAGAGGGGAAGAAGATAATAGAAAATGTAACAATTAACGAAATAGCTATCGCGATTAAGAGTAACTTGTTTTTGAAAATCCCTATCTTTAAAACAGGTTGTTTCAAAGATCTGCACGAAATCGCTTGATATATCTCAAACATCACAACACTTAGAAAAACAGCGGTTTGTGCTTTTACTATATCGTTGTTAGTGCTAAAAACCCACCAAAAAATAATGAGCGAAACAAGAGTCATGATTAAAGGATACGCTATAATATACGCCCACATTCCTTTGTAAATCTGTTCTTTTTTTGTTCGCGGTTTGCGACTCATAAGGTCCGGTTCGTAAGGGTCAAAACCAAGCGCGATAGCAGGAAGACCGTCTGTAAAAAGATTGATAAGCAATATTTGTATTGCTGTAAGTGGAAGCTTAAAAAATAAAAGCATAGCAAGTAATATTATTAGTAACTCCCCTATATTGCCGGATATGAGAAAAGCAAAAAATTTTCTTATGTTCTCGTATATGCCTCTTCCTTCTTCAACAGCATTGACTATGGAGGCAAAATTGTCGTCTGTTAAAATCATAACAGACGCCTCTTTCGCTACATCTGTTCCTGTTATGCCCATTGCGATTCCTATATCTGCTTTTTTAATTGCAGGAGCGTCATTAACACCGTCGCCGGTCATAGCGACAATATGATGGTTTGCCTGTAAAGCCCTTACTATCTTTATTTTATGTTCCGGATTTACCCTTGCAAATATTGAAACCTCTTCAACAATTTCTCTCAATTTTTTTTCAGACATTCTCTCAAGCTGTTCTCCGTTTATAATACCGCCTCCAAGGCCAAATTCTTCTCCTATAGCTTTTGCTGTTATTTCGTGATCCCCAGTTATCATAATCACTTTAATACCTGCTTTTTTGCATTTTTCCATAGCGACAATTGCATCTTCCCTAGGAGGGTCTATCATTGCTTGCAACCCAACAAATATCATATTATCTTCGCTTATCTTGCCATTAGATGGTTTATAAGCAAAAGCAAGAACTCTAAGAGCGGCTTCCGCAAAATGCTTGTTGATTTCTATAATTTTTCTTTTGTCATTTGAAGTTATCTTTCTTATCTTACCATCTTCATATATTTTAGAGCATTTCTTTAAGATATTTTCCACAGCACCTTTTGAAAAAACAAAAAACTTTCCATCTTTAGAGTTTAAAGTGCTCATCATCTTTCTTTCGGAGTCAAAAGGAATCTCGTCAATTCGTTTGTATTCTTTTTCGTAATGTTTTTTAGAAAGCCCTGCTTTCTCGGCGCTGACTATTAGAGCCGCTTCTGTAGGGTCCCCTGATAAGGAAGGATAAATTCGCGCATCGTTACAAAGAAGTCCTATTTTAAGAAGAATTTCAAAACTTTTTGGATTAACTTTTTTATTTTTCACAAAAAAACTACCCTTTGTAGAATAACCTTCGCCTGAAATATCAACAATTTGATTATTAACGAATATTTTTTTTACAGTCATCTCATTTTTTGTCAGAGTGCCTGTTTTGTCAGTGCATATAACATCAGTAGAGCCAAGAGTTTCTACAGCAGGGAGTTTTCTTATAAGTGCATTTTTCTTGACCATCTTTTGGATTCCTATAGCGAGGGTTATTGTAACAACAGCTGGCAAACCTTCAGGTATGACTGCAACAGCGAGACTTACAGAAGTAAGAAACAAATCAATAATACTTATCTTTTTAAGAATTAAAATACCCATTAAGAATATAACAAACGAAGCAATTATTGTAAAGATGCCAATTTTTTTTGCAAAGATGTCCAGTTTTTTTTGTAAAGGAGTAGTCTCCGGTTCTGCTGTTTGAATCATTTTTGCAATCTTACCAATCTCGGTGTTCATACCTGTCGCTACAACAATCGCTTTTGCATGACCCTTTGTTACGATTGTTCCAGTAAATACCATATTCCTTCTTTCAGAAACAATCATTTTTTCTGACAAAACACAAACTTCCTTTACAACAGGGCTACTTTCCCCAGTGAGAGATGCTTCTTGTGTCTCTAAATTTGAGAGTTCAATCAGTCGCGCGTCTGCCGGTATTTTATCCCCAGCTTCGATAAATATTATATCGCCAGGTACAAGTTCGCTTGCGTTTATTTTTGTATATTTTCCATCCCTGATGACTTTGGCTTTAGGAGCAGCAAGTTTTTTCAGAGCGTCAATTGCTTTTTCAGCCCTATACTCTTGAAAAAATCCTAAAAATGCGTTGATTATTAATATTGATAAAATAACAACAGCATCAACGAATTCTCCAAGAAAAAAAGATATTATTGTTGCGGCAATAAGAATATATATAAGAAAACTCTTAAATTGGTTAATAAAAATTTTTATTGGAGAAATTTTTTTTCCTTCTTGAATTTCGTTTCTTCCATAAGTTTCAAGACGTTTTAGGGCCTCTGCGTTTGAAAGACCTTTTTCAGAGCTGTTAAGCTCTTTAAAGACATATTCAATTTTTTTATTATGATACATTGTTTTTTCACGCGATTTTTTAAAGATTAAAAACTTGACAATGTTAAAAACTTTTTATTTAATAACTTTTCTTTAAATAGTTTTAATTTTTTATTTCTTCTTCCAAATATTTTAAATGAGAAACAAAGTACTGCATACAGTCAATCTCGCAAAATGAAACTTTTTTCTTGAATTTGGTGCCGATTATTAATGAATATTTTGGGTTTTTGAGTTCCCGAAAACATGTTGCACAAAACTTTTCAGAATTGCTCAATTCTTGTATTTTTTCAAACAACGCACATTTAATAATCTCGCCTCCTTCCATTAAATCTCTCTCAATAATTTTTAATTCTTCAAAACTAAAATCATTCAACAATTTTTTAAATTTGGATTTCATTTTATTTGTTGATTAACTATATATTATTCGCATTTTGCAACATACAACAGCTAAATCCGAGGCACCACTACCATAAGGACTACTATAAAGCGATAATTTTTTAACAGCATATCCTTCGGGGCAAACTTTCCAGGCACCCTCGGGCGGGGTTATACATTCGCTTTCATTAAGAATAACATCTGTCGGCCATTTTTTTATAGATTTTCCGCCAAGAGTTAAATAATTGCTGATATTTACATTTGTGGTTATTAAATTTATTTTGGTGGTAGCGTTGATGTTTCCTTCTGTTGCGTTGAATATTAGGTTTCTTACTGAATTGGCGCTGCCGTTTCCTATTATTAAATTTTTTTTAACTCTTAAATCTTGTTCGGTTGTTAAATTACTATTTACATTTAAATTTCCGGGAAAAATGAATAAGCTATTTGTGTCTGCTCCTACTGTTGCACCGAAAGTTCCCTGTTTTATTTTCCCAGCAGATAAGCTTTCTATTTCTTCGTCACTATGCCCGAAAACAGCCGGCTGGCTGCCGGAATTATAAGCAGAAACCCCTAAAACAAACAAAACACAAACCAAAACCACCAAAAAATAAAAATGCTCCTTGTTAATATTTATGTTTATTGTTAGTTTCATTTTTTACCTCTTCAAATTCTATATACCACCTATTTTTTTCTTTGTCGTATATGAAAAGAACATTATGTTTTTTTGTTTTGTTTAGCGCGAATAGAAGTGGTAAGGGTATTGTGGTTTCAAAACTACTACCTCTTCTGTATAGTTTTCTTTTGAGTATTATTGTATTTGATATGTGGTTCCCCAATTTTTCACACTTTTTTTTACTTATTTAAGTGTATATTTTTTACTTATTTATAAATTTAACTTTTTATAAATTTTTATACTTATTTTTATATTAATTTTTTACTTATTTTTTAAGTAAAGTTTTTAAATTTCTTTTATAACAAAAAACTAACTGCGGAGGTATTACAATGGTAGAAGAAACAAAAACAATCAATTCAAAAAAAGAGACAAAATCAATAGAAGATATAACCGGTATAAAAATTTTAATTGTAGATAAAGACCAACTAATTTTAAATTCTCTCAGAAGACCATTAAAATGGGAAGGTTACGAGGTATTCACTGCGGATAATTTAGAAAAAGCAGTTTCTATTCTGAACAAAACTCCTGATATAACTTTAGTTATTTCTGGTTTTTGGTTTGGCCACGGACAGGACAGTTCCGATTTTTTAAGATATGTATCAAAAAATTGGCCTTATACTAGAAGGATACTCTACACGGGCTATCCTCAACAATTGCCCGAATTTGAAGAAATTGCACATGCTTATGTAGACAAACTATATCCCCAAAAATTATTAAAAGAGGTTGTTCCTGAGCAGGTGGGAGAGTATATGAAGAATACGAGAAAAGAGTAATAAAGTATTTAAGCAGCTAAATATTCTTTATTTTTTAATTTATTATGAAAATAGCTTTAATAGTTTCGCAAAAAGATATTGCTGGAATAAATACAAAAGAAGAGCTTTTGAGATTATTCAGTTTTAAAAGATTAAATGAAAAGTTTGAAAATAATTTTATTTACGAGTTTAATAACATAATATTATACACAACGAATAAAGATTCGGTTGATTGTGAGAATGTTGATAAAAAAATAGAAGCAGACATTTTTGTTTTTGCAACAAAACATAAATCAGAATCAGGGATACCTTCTTTATCAGTCCATGCTGTGGGTAATTGGGGGAAAGCGGAACTAGGCGGAAAAGATAAGAAACTATGCGTTGCTCCAGCTTTTTATCTCAAAGAAGCATTGATGCATCTTGAAGAATACAACACAATAGGTTTTGATGTTGTGCAGGAATGTACGCACCACGGCCCTTATATTGAAAAACCAGCGATGTTTATAGAAATAGGTTCCTCTGAAAAAGAGTGGGGAAAAAAAGAAGCAGCGACAATAATAGCCAAAACAATAATAGATATATTCTCCAAAGAACCATCTTTTTACAAAACTGCCTTTGGCGTAGGCGGCTTACATACAACTCCTAATTTTAAGAAGATAATGTTAAAAACAGATATTGCAGTAGGGCACATTTGCCCTAAATACCAACTACAAAATCTGACAGAAGAACTTATAAAAGAAGCGATAAAAAAAACAGAACCAATTGCTGAATTTGTAATATTGGACTGGAAAGGACTTGGCGATTATAAAACTAAAATTGTGGGAATGCTTAATAACTTAAAAATAAACTTTATAAAGACATCAAATTTTTAATTCATAAATTTTATATATGAGATTTTTTTGAAATACTTACTTTAATCTGTTTTAATGAAACTTATGTTCCTTTTATAAAAAAGCATAATTAATAAAAAAATAAAAAAATTAATAATCAAATGAAATCTGAAAAAATAATAAAAAAGAAAAAGAAAGAAAACTACAATATTATAAAATACCTACCTGTGGTGGGCGCTTCAATATTTATTATTATCGGATTGGTTTTTTTATTTTTGAAACCTTACACTATGGGAATTTACTCTTTTGAAGGAGCTGTTGTTAAAGTATCAAAGATTGATTCTAAATACAATGTTTCTTTTTCCGATTATTCAAGAGGTTTAGAATATCTTTATAGTCATCCTCCGAGAGATCCCCTAAACTCGAGAGAAATAGACCCAATCATAGAAGAGTATTCAAAAATATCCGGCGACGAGGCAACAAATCTTTTTATTGATTTCAGAAAAAATCTTCTTTTAGCAGATAAATATTACAAATTAAGCCAGAAAACATACAGGGCAGACCTGCACAAATACGGCATCAAATGTTCTAATGCGCCTTACATTTTTGAGTCAATTAATAATCAGAATATATCTGCTCATGTACTAAACAAATCCGTTTCTTCTCTTTTATTGTTGAAAGAGAGATACCCTGAAAAGTTTGAGAAGCTTAACATATCAGAGAGTTGGATAAATCTTTATAAGAACATCCCAATAGATTTTGAAGCGGAGATAAAATATAAGATTGATTTGTTTAATAGCTTCTGCGCAAATAAAACAACAAATTAGAAAATTGTATGTTATTTTTGTAACCATTTTTTTATTGTTAAAATTTTATTTATTATTAAAATATTTTTAATACTATACTAATAAACATAAGAAAAATTAATTTAAGAAAATAAATTTTGAACAAATAACATATTACAAAATCCTATTCTTATTTTTTTGCAGGAGCGGCTTTTGCCCCTCCAGCAGGTCCGCCTATTTTTGAAGTTAATTTTATTATCAAACTTTCTGATATTCCTGCCTCTCTTAATTTTGCTTTTATAATTGTTTTTTCTTTTCCTGCATTCGCTTCAATTATTGCATTCGCACGCTTCTCTTCTTCTTCGTGTTTCTTCCTTAACTCTTCAGCAAGTTTTTTCTTCTCTTCCTCAAGTTTTTTCTTTTCTTCTTCTGATAGCTCTGTCTTTCCCAATGCTATTTCTCTGTCGTATTTTCCTTCGTCAATTTCCTTGATTACTTCCGCAGGTTCTTTTCCTTCTACAAGTATTCCCATAGATCGGCAAGTGCCTATTACATTTTTTACTTTTTCTTTTAATGTCTTCCCAGATAAAACGTTTTCTTTCATTTTTGCTATTTTTATAACCTGTTCAATTAATAAGTCAGCTACTTTGTCTGTATTCGGCATCCCAGAACCTTTCTCTATACCTGCTTCTCTAAGTATTAAACTTGAAGTTGGAGGCACACCCACTTCAATCTCGTATTCTTTTGTTGAAGGGTCAAAATGAACTTTTATTGGGACTTGCATCCCTTTGAAATCTTGAGTTTTCTTATTTATGTCTCCTATTACTTGTGACACATTAAGCCCTGTAGGCCCTAACGCCGGACCGAGGGGCGGTGCTGCTGTTGCTTTTCCTCCTTCAATCATTGCTTCTATAGTCTGTTTAGGCATTTTCTTCTGTTTCCTCTTCTCCTTCTCTTCTGATAACTTTTACAGCGTCCATTTTTAAAGTTATTGGGATAGGAACTGCCGATTCGAGCAACTCAACAACAACCTCTTCTTTTGTTTTATCTACTCGTGTAATTTTTGCATTTTCCCTCTTGAAAGGGCCAGAAATTATTTCCACGATATCATTTTTCTTAATACTTATCTCTTTTTTGACTTGTTCAAGCATATGCTCTATTTCTTTATAAGCTACTGGCTCTTTTAATATTCCTCTGGCATAAGGAATCCCGTGAATTGCGAGATTAGCATCTTCCAGCGATTCTGCTTCTATAAAAATATATCCTCTAAGACCGTGAGGCCTTATTATAGAGTAGGCTTCTATCTTTTTTTTCTCAATATTGCTTATGAGAAAATCCATTACTTGGTCTTCTCTGTTAGGTGTCACTCTTATTGTAAAAATTTTTGGTTCGCTCATTTTACCAGATACTGCTTTATTATTTGTATTATAAAACCTATGAACCCTATAATTAATATTCCTATTCCAGAAACTTTTACAATAGTCATAAGTTCCTGCTTTGTAGGTTTCTTAGTGACTCTCAGCACAATCTTGCACTTGTTTATAAAGTTTTTAATTTTTTCTTTTGTAGAAATTTTTTCTTCTTGTTCCATTTTAATCTATGAATTCTATTCCGAGTTCTTTTTCTATCTCTTTTTTAACCTTTATTTTTTTCTTGTTAGTTTTTTCAGTGCCAAATATCTGATTGCTTTGGACTCCGGTTACTATTAGGAGGGTTCTTAACGTGCTACCTAAATCTTCTGATATCAAAGCACCCCAGATTATCTTTGCATCTTCTGAGATTCTTTCGGATATTGTCTCTACAACCTTTTCTGCTTCTTTAAGCGTTAAATTAGGGCCGCCACAGATGTTTATGAGAGCGCCTGTCGCACCAGCGATATCAACATCTAAAAGAGGGTTTTGTATAGCTTTTTCAACAGCGTCGGTTGCTCTGTTTTCAGAGTCCGATTCTCCTACGCCTATTAAAGCTACTCCTCCATTTTGCATAACTGTTCTTATATCTGCGAAGTCAAGATTTACAAGTCCTGTTTTAGTAACAAGTTCCGCAATCCCTTTTACAGCATTTGTTAATATTTCGTCAGCTACTTTGAAAGCAGTATGTAATGGCAAATCCGGAGCTAATTCGAGTAGTTTATCATTAGGTATTACTATAAGAGTATCTACAATAGATTCAAGTTTTTCAAGACCTATTACTGCATTTTCGTATCTTCTCTGCCCTTCCATTGCAAATGGCATAGTAACAACACCAACAACAAGTGCGCCCATTTTTTTAGCGACCTCAGCGACAATCGGAGAGGCGCCTGTTCCTGTTCCTCCCCCAAGCCCGCATGTTACAAAAACCATATCAGCACCTGCTAAATGTTGTTTTATCTCTGCTTCTTGTTCTTTAGCTGCTTCTTCCCCTATTTTTGGCACAGAACCAGCACCTAAACCTTTTGTTGTTTCTTTACCGATAAGTATTTTTTTGTCAGCGCTTGTATAAAGCAAATCCTGAGCGTCAGTATTTATTGCTATAGTTTCCGCGCCGGTTACTCCTACTTCCGTAATTCTATTTATCGTGTTATTACCAGCGCCGCCACACCCAACAACTTTTATTTTCGCCCTCTGTACAGCAAGGAGTTGTTCAAGCTCTTCATCTATTAAGTTATGTTTTTCTGGTATTTTTTGCTTTAAGCTTATGCCTGTTTTTGAATCATAGCTTTGAGGACTTATTCTAAAATCGGAATAGCTCACTTTTTCCACCTCACCAACACCTTTTAATTATCTCGCCTCTCTTATTTTATGATGTTACTTATATTTAAACATTTGTGTATTTTTTTATTTATTTTATTTTTGTTGTTCTTTATTAACAAAACTAACCTTTTTAATTTCGGGGATTATTTCCGTTATTCTTTTTTTAATTATTTCTTTAACCTCTTCAGGAATATTTATTTTTAATTTTATCTCTGCCTCTCCATCTTTGATATTTACTTCAGTGTCTTCTTTTTTTATTCCTAGTTCTGTATTTATAAAAGATAAAATCTTTTCTGAGGGATCTTTTATTATCTTGTTTGTTTTGAATCTGTAAATTAGTTCTTTACCCGCTAGAGGATGGTTGAAATCTACAATTGTCCTACCGCCAGTTGTTGTGACGATAATTCCGTAAACCCCGTCAATATTTACAGGCATCCCAGGTACAGGGCTTATTTTTTGTTTTGTGAATAATTTTGTAGGTATTAATTTTATGTTTTTTGCGTCTTTTTTTCCAAATCCGTCTTGGGGTTGTACGAGCACTTCGTATTCAACTCCAATTTCTTTTCCTTCAACAAA
Source organism: Candidatus Woesearchaeota archaeon (assembly GCA_038890975.1). Taxonomy (GTDB): domain Archaea; phylum Nanobdellota; class Nanobdellia; order Woesearchaeales; family CAIVOO01; genus JAWAEZ01. The sequence continues at coordinate 9,554 of JAWAEZ010000003.1, read as the reverse complement.
TTCGTCAAGGCCTTTTAGTAATTGGTTCTGTCCTACACAAACCACTACTGGTCCGTACTTATGTTTTGGGTTGTAAATCCCTTCCTTTTTAGCTACTTCTTCACTTGTAGTATCAAATACCACACCTGTTTCTTTTATTGTTCCGGTAAATTCAATCTCTACGAAATCTCCCTTTTTGATTTTCTCTTTCATTTATGCTCCTCTCTACTTCCAGCAATTAAATTAGAAGCAGATTAATTTGTGTTATTGAACTGATTTAAAAAGTTTTTGATTTTTATTGTTTTATTTGTCTTTTAGCTGGCGTATTATAATAATCTGTTCATAATTAATCCGTTATCAGAGAGGTTGTTAGAAGCGGATATGTAATATTGTGCAATTTTGTTTTTGTTTAATATATGTTTTGCTTATATATTTTTATGTATTAATTGATGTTTGGGATTATGTATTTGTTGAAGTTTTAATATATCATATTTTTAATTTTTTTAAGAAATTCAATACTTTCGTTGAGATTTCTTCAGGAGTGCTTTTAGTTGTATCTACCACTAAATCATAATTTAATTTATTATAATCAATCCCGTATAGCATTTTATATCTTTTTTTATCAGACATTTCTCTTTCTTTTAGTTTTTTAAGTGCCTCGTCTATATTTTTATATTCTTCTACGGCGGAACCTTTTCTTTGTTGGAATACCCTTTGCGCAGCAACTTTAGGATTTACTTTAAGAAAAATTTTTATTGAGTGAGGTATGAAATATGCCGGTAATCTTCCATCTATAACAAAGTTGTCTTCCTTTTCACCGAGTTTTTTTTGCCATTCATCAACTAATATATCTGTTTCTCCTGTTTTTTCGTCTTCCTTGTTTAATTCTTCAAGCGAAATTTTCCTTTTCTTAGCAATAGCTCTTCTAAAATCACCGGCAGAGTAATGCTTAAATTTTAATTTTTTAGCAAGGATTTTTGCGACAGTGCTTTTCCCAGAACCAGGAGGTCCAGTTATTGTTATAATCATAATTTTCCCTTTTGTTAATTTAATTTTTTTTGTTAATTTTAATATAATGCTTTTTTTATTATAATAAATCTATTATGCTCTTATTAATGTTTGTTTTGATTTTATCAGTTTTAGATAAGTTGATTTTATTTTCTAAATAGCAAATAACTTTTCCTGTTTGTAAAACTTTATTTTCTGAACTACAAACATAAACTCCTTTATGAAAATTTCCTTTTTCACTACCTTGGTAATATGTTTTAACGGTTATTTTTTTAGATTTATTTTGTATATTAGCTTTTTCGTGTATGTTTATTTCCTGTAACACATGGAGCCCTTTTCCAGCAGACCACATCAGAAGAGAAGGAGGCACAAGACACGATATAAAAATGTCAGAAATAAAATTTTTATTGTTTTTTGAATACTCTTTTTTAGGATTACCATTTATTATGTGTGAAAAATTTTCTATTTCCTCTTTGCCGACTATTTTATTATACTCTTTGTAATCAGTGAAGGGTATTTTTGGAGTACTTTCTTTATTATAACAAAAAATATTTATTGCTTCTGTTTTGCATTCTTTGATAACTCTGATTTCAATAGAATCTTCATCAACAAAAGAAAATGCTATAAGATTCTCTTCAGGATAAACAGGTTTTTTCCATTTGATTTTAATACAATTATAATTTTCTAATACTAAATGATTATGAATGTTGCAGAGAACTAAAGCGGCTGTGAACATACCAGGAGCGATCTTTTTTTCAAAACCTTCCTCTTGCGCATATTTGTCCTCGTAATGAATTTTATTGTTGTCTCCTGTTAATTTAAGAAAATAGTTTATATTAGTTGGGTATATTTTGAATTTCATAATTTTTTTTAAATAACAAAGTTTTAAAACTTTTTCTTTTACGAATTATTACTTGGCTTTTTGTCAATTTTGAAATTTAAAAATTTAAGAAAAAATATACATAACATTTATAAATAAAAGTATAATAAATTTTTATTAAGTTATTTTGAATCATTTTTTTAATAGCGAATTCAATAAGCGAAAAAACTATCGCTGAAATTATCTATTAGGGGGTGAGTTTATGACGCAGAATAGTAACATACAGCCAATATTCATTTTACCCGAAGGCAGTCAAAGAACTATAGGGAGAGAAGCGCAAAGAAGCAACATTATGGCTGCTAAACTAGTCGCAGAAACAGTGAGAACAACATTAGGGCCTAAAGGAATGGACAAAATGCTCGTTGACCAACTTGGCGACATAATAATAACTAATGATGGCGTGACTATATTAAAAGAAATGCAAATTGAGCATCCTTCTGCGAAAATGATTGTTGAAGTAGCAAAAACACAAGAAGATGAGGTTGGCGACGGAACAACAACAGCAGCAGTTTTGGCGGGTGAATTATTGAAAAACGCTGAAAGGTTGCTTGACCAAGAAATACATCCGACAGTTATTGCAAGAGGATACCGGTTAGCTTCTGAAAAAGCTATAGAAATACTGAAAGAAATTGCTCTTGAAATATCAGATAAAGAATTAGACACATTAAAAAAAATTGCAGTAACCGCGATGACTGGAAAAGGTTCTGAGTACGCAAAAGAGAAACTGTCAGAACTTTCAGTAAAAGCAGTACAGCACATTATTGACAAAGAAAACAATATACTATCAATAGATGCTGAAAATATCAAAATAGAGAAAAAAGTGGGAGGCAGCATAGATGACACAGAACTCATAGAAGGATTAGTTATAGATAAAGAACGGATTCACCCCGAAATGCCAAAGTACCTAAAAAATGCAAAAATAGCACTTATTGATTCTGCTCTTGAAATAAAAGATACCGAAATAGATGCGAAAATATCTATAACAGACCCTTCCCAGTTACAAGCATTCTTGGATATGGAAGAAAAAATGCTTAAATCTATGGTAGATAAGATAGTGAAAAGTGGTGCAAATGCCGTTTTTTGTCAGAAAGGGATTGACGACTTGGCACAGCATTACCTCGCAAAAAATGGAGTTTATGCAGTAAGAAGGGTTAAAAAATCAGATATTGAAGGATTGGCGAGGGCAACAGGAGGAAAGATTATTACAAATTTGGATGATATGTCTCCTTCTGACTTAGGTAGCGCAGGCATAATTGAAGAGAAAAAAGTCGGTGACGAAATGATGACATTTGTTAGGGAGTGCAAAAAAGCAAAGACAGTAACAATTTTGGTAAGAGGAGGAACAGAACATATAATTGACGAGGTAAAACGAGCAATAGAAGACGCTGTTGGAGGCGTAATTGTTGCTCTTAAACATAAACAAGTTGTTGGAGGGGCCGGAGCTCCTGAAATAGAACTATCAAGAAGATTAAGAAAATTCGCAGAAACTTTGAGCGGGAGGGAACAGCTAGCTGTGCAGGCATTTGCGGAATCCCTTGAAATAATACCAAGAACTCTCGCAGAAAATGCTGGTTTGGACCCTATAGATATTTTGACGGAACTAAAATCAGCTCACGACAAAGGACAATTATGGGCGGGTATAAATGTATTTACAGGGAAGGTTATGGATGCGTGTAAGAATGGAGTTTTGGAACCTCTAAAAATAAAAACCCAAGCGATAACTTCTGCTTCGGAGGTTGCTGTGATGATTCTAAGAATTGATGACATAATAGCCGCTGGAAGAACAAAAGAAACAGTTCCTGATATGCATAAGGGTGGAATGCCTGCGGATATGTAATTTTTTAATTTTTTTTAATTAAAACTAAAAAATACCACAATATTTTTAAATAAAAAGTTTTTTAATAAAATAATATTACTTTTTAAATAAATAATTTTAAAACTTAAAAGAGGCGAGATTATGGGAGATGATTTTGCGATTGTCCCTGAAAGCGAAATAAAAGAGTTAAAAGAACAGATTAGTTCTATAAGAAGGAACCCTCTTGGGCCATATGGCGGTCAAGAACTTGTTGAGTCAATAAACAATTTAACAAAGGCAATAAATTCTCTTATACAACTTTTTGAGACAGCCGCTGAAGAACTAAAACTTGAACAAAGAGAAAGCGAGTTGATAGTTAGGAAAATTGACCCGCTTTTATCAAGAATAGAAGCGATATCAGAACAAAATAGAAAAATAGCGCAAGGAATTGTCGCTGTTGCGGATATGCTTGAAGCAGCGAAAATTGAAGGAAAAACTCCTTTTCAGCAACTAGACACATCTATGTTAGGGGCGATACAAAAGCAACCGCCCCAGCAGGTATTAACAGCTCAAACACCACCCCCACGAATGCCTATCCAAACTTCGGGATCTTCGCCATCGCCTATAACTCCTCAGTTCGGTCAAGCGCCACTTTCGCCCCAACAACCTCAACCTCCAAGCGGGACGGGTATTCCAACCACGCCAAAACTTCCTCCAGTTCCTCCACCTAAGAAAAAAGGACTTTTTGGATAATGACAGATAACCCACAACCGGAAATAAAATTAAGTTCTCGTTCTCTTACCCATCTTTTTATTACTTTATCAAGGGTTAAAAGAAAAATAAATGAAAAAGAAAAAAAGAGAATAGAATTTCTTAATAGTATAGAACGGATAAAAAAGTTTGCAGAAGGAACAACCAAAAAGTCGGTTATTATTGAGGAACTTAAAAAATTAGAGTCAAAGGTAGATAAACTTATAGAAGAACATGTGGAAGAACAAGATCTATTGATGAGGTTGCAGAAAAAATATGACATACCTAAGGATTTACAGGTAAAACCTTTTCAGGATTTTGAGAAAATATCTTGGAAGCTTAAAGATAATGTTATGAAACTAAAAAAAGTAGAGGAAGAAAATAAAATAATAACTGGAAAAATAATAGAAAATGAACAAGAAGTTATTGGAAATAAACTAAAAGAATTAGAAAAGTTGGAGTTAGAGTTAAAGAATATAGAAAACAAGTACAACAAACTTAAAAAAAGTGGAAAATATGGGGATGAAGAATTAAAAAGATTAGAAGGAGCAATTTATAATTATAAAAAAATAATTGGGGAATTAAAATCTAAAAATAATTTTTAAATTATTTTTTTAGAAATAATTTATATCATTTAATAAAAACTAAAAAATTAAAAATAAAAATTTTATAGATCCTTAGCCATTACTGTTTTTCTATTATTGGCTTCTGCTCTTTTACATGCTTCTTTTAGAAGCTGTTCTACTTTTGCGTTCAAAGCGTCTGCCAAGTCACCAGCAACATTGTAGCCCTTGCAAGCATCCTTTATTTTTGCCTTAACTATCAAGCTGTCTGACATATTAGCACCTCTGTTTTTTTTGTAGATTATTGGTATTTACCCAATAACCTTTTAAAATGCAGAATTCATATTTAAAGGTTGCGGTATATTTTTTGGGCCAATACTTTTTGGATTTGTAATAAATAACTATAAAAATGTTTATCCTGCCTTTAATCTCTTTGTGAGGTTGTATTTTTTGGATTATTTCTTTGTTTCATTAATATTTTTAATTATGCCACTTAAAAAAGAAAAAATTATAAATAAGCTAGGTCTCTATTTATTAATAACTAATTAATAGTGATATATTAGCAGCCCCCAACAAAGATGGCGCAATTAAAAAATTTTAACGAAAAAAACAGCACAAGTTCTAATTATGGTGAATCTTTGTTCTTTGATTTCTTTGATTATTATCACAACAAAAATATAGCCGCTGTTAGAGAAAAATTTGATGTTAATAAGTGTTTTAATAGTATTGACAGCTTATTAAGATTATTTACCCCTTACCTTGATAATTTAAAAACACAGAATGTTAGTAGTGAAGAAGAATCGGAATACAGAATATTTTGGGATGATGCAAACAAGAGCACGAAAATGATTAACATTTATTTTTTTAATAACAAAGCACACATATACGATTGTGAGAAATTTAGTATAGCAGAAAAATTTTCTCTTCCATTTTTTCAAGAAGGGAAATTTCGGGTTGTTGAAATAGAAACTGAGGAGAAACTACGCGAAGTATTATGTTATCTCATTTCAAAAAAACTTTTGAATGAAGAATAATAGTAGTTGTTATACTTAATGATTATTTAATTTTATTTATTATTTTATTATTTCTATTACTTATGAGCCCACCAGAACACATTCCCTTTTTTATTCTCTAAGCACACAAATCCGAACCTTTCAAACTGGCATACATCTCCTTCTTTCATTTCTTTTATGTTATCTTCAACAATCCCTCTTACTTCGGTTTTTTTATCGTCTGCCATAACAACCTTCGCATTAAAAAAATTAGAATTAACAGGTAACCAATGCATTATTCTGTCTCCTTTTTCTTTGTATTTATCGTAGTCGAGGGAGTCAAATATGAATTCAT
>JAWAEZ010000003.1:0-3133 GCA_038890975.1 Candidatus Woesearchaeota archaeon | reverse complement strand
TCAATCGCAACTGCGAAATTCATCAGGGGCCATACTCTGTATTTTTTTCCTTGTCTTGGGTGAGTGCCATGTTCAACATCTTTTATTCTCATAGCAGCCCAGTCACGCATAGCGGGGTTTTTGTGGTTGATGTCAGTTTTTATTCGTAAAACAGCACTACCTTCCGCGTATTCAGAAAACATTTTTTTCCATCTTTCTAGTTGAACATCAATAGGCTGCTCCCTGTGCGGGCATGCTTGTTTTTTTTCAATGAAACTTTTGAATTCTTCTGGACTACAAAGACACACATACGCTTTTTTAATTTTTATTAGTTTTTCAGCGTAATAGTAATATCTGTCGATGTTGTCAGATTGTATCTGTACTTCCCACACTCCGTGATTTGTGAGCCAATTAGCATCTTCAACAATCATATCGTACGCCGGCGGGTAAATATTTTCTAAATTTGTGTCTTCAATCCTTAGTATGAGTTTTCCATTATACCTTCTATTATAAGCGTGTATCAACCCGAGAAGATAAGCGTGACCTATATGTAGAGGTCCGGAAGGAGAAGGAGCGAATCTCGTTACCAATTTTCCACTAACAGCATTTTTAAGTTCAGGTATCTTTTTTTCTTCTTTTTCTTTTTTTTCTAGTAATTCAGGAGCGATTTTTTTTAATTCTTGTATCTGTTCCTCTATTTTTTTCTTTGAAACTTCTTTTATAACCTTCTTTACATCTTCTTGTAATTTTTTAATTTCTTTTTTAAAATCAGGTCTCTCTGATAGTATCTTTCCTATAACCGATCCTAAATCTGCTTTTCCGTTGTACTTTATAGAATTTTGAAGCACATATTTTAGTATTGTTGTGTCTTTGGACATTTTTAGGTATGTTAAATAAAAACAATATTTAAATATACCTCTTTAAAAATATAACACCTGAATTTATTTATTTTCAAAAAAGGGCCGGTAGTTCAATGGTAGAACACGCCATTGGCTGTGGCGAGATTCCGGGTTCGATTCCCGGCCGGTCCATTATACTAACGACTAAATTAATAACTAAAAGAGGCATTAAAAACAACGCTTTAAAAGGGCCCGTAGTATAGTCCGGTAGTATACTGCCTTCGCAAGGCAGGGGTCGCGGGTTCAAATCCCGCCGGGTCCATTTAACATTTTAATTTTTTATGGATTATAATTAATAAATTATGAATAATATATGAGATAAAAATACTAATCTAATAGCAATTTTAATAGCGATTGTTTTGTTGATTGTAACCAACCTTTTTTGCATTTTAACTTACTGGCATTACTTATTAAAAATAAGAGATTTAACAAATAAATTTTTATAAATTTAATAAACTCAGAATTTTTTAATTAAAAACCTTTTAAAAATGAAAAATAACACTATATAATATAAGGTTATAGTAACAACCAGAGGATCTTTTAAATCATTTTTAAACATTTCGACGAAAACTTTTTAAATCCTCTCTTACTCCATTGTTATTTATCTCTTTTGAAGGTTGAAAATTGGCTTTTTAAAAAGAAGGGCCAATATTAGTTTATTTAAAAAATGATTAGGAGGGCAGTATAATGGCAAAAGAAAAAGAACACATAAACCTTGTATTCATAGGGCATGTAGATCATGGAAAATCAACAACAGTAGGTAGGTTGATGTACGATACTGGAAATGTTGACGAGCAAACAATGAGAAAACTTAAAGAAAGAGCGAAAGAAGTAGGAAAAGTAGGTTTTGAATTTGCATTTGTGATGGACACTCTTAAAGAGGAGCAAGAAAGAGGAGTAACTATAGATCTTTCTCACAAGAAATTTCACACAGATAAATATTACTTTACAATAATAGACGCACCCGGGCATAAGGACTTTATAAAGAATATGATTACTGGTGCGTCTCAAGCAGACGCTGCAGTTCTGGTAGTTGCTGCAAACGATGGGGTTATGGCCCAAACAAAAGAGCACGCTTTCTTAGCAAGGACTATGGGTGTGGGTCAGGTAATTGTGGGAATAAACAAAATGGATATGGTAAAATATGACCAGAAACGTTATGAAGAAGTAAAAAAAGAAGTAGAAAATTTACTTAAAACAGTAGGTTACAAACCAGAGGCAATACAATTTGTCGCTATGGCATCTTTTCCGGGTGATAATGTCGCTAAAAAAAGCACAAATATGCCTTGGTACACTGGTAAAACATTACTCGAAGCTATAGACAATCTTAACCCTCCCGAAAGGCCTATAGATCTGCCTTTGAGATTGCCTATACAGGACGTTTACCAAATAGCAGGTATAGGAACAGTTCCTGTTGGTAAAGTTGTTACTGGTGTTATGAAAGTAGGAGATAAAGTAACAATTGTGCCTGCAAGGGAAGGAAAAGGAGTTTCGGGTGAAGTAAAATCAATAGAAATGCATCATGAACAATTACAACAGGCAAAGCCAGGGGATAACATAGGTTTCGTTGTTAGGGGTGTTGAAAAGAAAATGATTGCAAGGGGGGATGTTGTTGGTCATTCAACAAATATACCTTCAGTGGCTACAGAATTCACCGCGCAACTTGTTGTGCTGAACCATCCTACAGTTATTACAGTAGGTTACACTCCTGTGTTCCATCTCCATACAGCACAGGTAGCTTGTAGGATTGCGGAAATACAGAAAAAACTTAACCCAGCAACAGGTGAAGTTTTACAAGAGCACCCAGATTTTATAAAAAACGGGGATGCTGCAATTGTTAAGATTATACCTACACAACCTCTGTGCATAGAACGACAGAAAGAAATACCTCAAATGGCGAGATTCGCTATTAGGGATATGGGACAAACAGTTGCAGTAGGTATGTGTATAGACCTAGTAAAAAAACAGATGTAATTTTTAATTTAAATTTTTAATATTTAAAAAAAATCATAGTGAATTAGATTCATTATGAGGGCCAAATGCAAAAAGCAAGAATAAAACTGGCAAGTACAAGCATAGATAAAATAAATCAAGTATGTAACTATATTAAAGAGATTTCTGAAAAAACAGGTGTCGATATGCGTGGCCCTATTCCTTTACCTACTAAAAAGCTTAAAGTTACAACTAGAAAAGGCCCTTGTGGGAATGGGACAGCAACTTGGGAAAGGTACGAGATGAGGGTGCATAAACGATTG
>JAWAEZ010000002.1:0-53900 GCA_038890975.1 Candidatus Woesearchaeota archaeon | reverse complement strand
TTATATGGCCACAAATCATGAAAAGATGATTACAGAATTTGAAGACCCTATGATCTTAATAACAGACAAAAAATTATCAAATATGAGAGAACTCATTCCCATCCTTGAAAAGTCAGCAAGAGAATCAAAACCTTTGTTGATTATAGCAGAGGATATTGAAGGAGATGCGCTCGCAGCTATAATCCTTAACATAATAAGAGGCACTATTAAAGTTTGTGCTGTGAAGGCGCCTGGGTTTGGTGACGAACAGAAGGAGATACTAGAAGATATCGCGGCGCTTACTGGAGGAAAAGTTATTTCTGAAGAAAAAGGAATGAAGCTTGAAAAGTTCGAAGATGCGTGGCTTGGAAGTGCCGGCAAAATTAAGGTGGACCACGAAAAAACAATAATAATAGAAGGTAAGGGTACTAAGAAACAGATAGAAGCAAGAAAAAACCTTATAGAGAACCAGATAAAACAAGCAGATTCCGAGTACAAAAAAGAAGATTTGAAGAAGAGATTAGCAAAACTTAGCGGAGGCGTTGCTGTAATAAAAGTAGGCGCTACTACAGAGACAGAACTCGCTGAGAAAAAAGCAAGAATAGATGACGCTTTACACGCAACAAAAGCAGCAGTTGAAGAGGGTGTTGTAACAGGCGGAGGGCTTACACTTTTCAGAGCAATAAAAGTGATTGACTCTTTGAAAGTTGAAGGCGATCAGCAGGTAGGGGTTAATATAGTAAAGAAAGCCTTGGAAGAACCAATAAGGCAAATTGCCATTAATTCTGGTAAAGAAGGCGCTGAAGTAATAGCTCAGATAAAAGACAACAAAAATGAAAGATATGGTTACAACGCAGACAAAGATAGATATGAGGATTTATTTGAGGCAGGTGTCATCGACCCTACAAAAGTGGTAAGGAACGCTTTACAGAACAGCGCGTCTATAGCAGCGATGATATTGACAACAGAAGCATTAGTCACAGATTTTGACGAAGAAAAAGACGAAAAAGCACCGACTATAATAATATAAGAAAGATTATTTTAAAATTTTATTTTTTGTTTTTTTAATTTTCCTCTTTCTGGTTAATATATTAATTAATCTTTGAGCTGGTTTAAACACAAAAAAATATTATTACCACTTATTAATAGTAAAAAATAGTAAATTTTAAATAGTGCTTCTTAATAATATTATTTAGTATTATGCTAAAATTGATAGAAATTAGTAAAAAATGACCGAAAAAACTCTAAAATATATAGACCCAAACAGCAAAAGTTATCATGAATACGCAGACCATCTAAGAGTTTATAATCATTCAACACAAGAAAAATTAAAAGAGTGTCTTGAAAAAGAATTTGAAAAACAATATAACAACTTTACTATAACAACAACAGGAAGCGACTCACGACTTGAAAAAGGGCCTGTTTCAGCAATTGAAATAATAATCTTCAAAGAAGGGTCTGAAAATTTGGAAGATATAGTGTCAAAAATAGATTCTTGTATCAGAAATGCATCAGGTTATAGGTTATTCCAAGAAGAATACCCAGAAATAAAAGATATAGAAAAAGATGAAATGTACAGCTGTACAATAAACAAAGGACAACCAAACCAAATAACGATAATATCACCAAACAGGGTTTTTGATTCGTCTGCACTATACGGCAACGATAACATCGTAAAAAAAGCAAAAATAAAACTTGTAAAAGAACTTCTTTCTGAAAAAGGTAAAACTATTTTTGAAAAAATAAAAAGCAGAGTAAAAGAACATTGCGATGTTTCATCTACCGGCGTGCAGCATTACAAAGGAAAAAATATTCAACATTTTGATATAGAAACAGGGATAGCTTTTTACGATCCACAAGAAAAAATATGGTCCTTCAAACAAGGGCCTTTAAGAACAATACAATATGCAATTGTAAGAGATATGATAAAAGCATTAAGAGCAGGTATAGAGCCAGATACTATATTAACATTACCGTCTAATACTGTTGATAAACTAAACAAACTAGAAATTGAAGATATGACCGCCATTTCAGAACAAGCGATAAAAGATTTAACTGATAATTACAAATATTTTCTGTGGCTTTACCACAAGTCACAAATGGAATATTCCAAAGGCAAGAAAGAAATAGGCTTCGACTCCCAAGTTGTTAAAGAAAGATGCGAATCGTTAAATAAACTTTGTTCCCAACAAATAATCAAAACAAATATATAGACAAATAAAAAATAAAAAAATAGTTTTCTTTTTTATTTGTTAAAGAAAAATCCCCGCTCCCGGACTCGAATTTCCCCAGTTTTTTAGTAAAAACTGTCCGGGAACCTTCCGGTTTCAGCTGAACAATCCTTCATTCATACCTCTTTGAGGTTTGTCTGATGTTTTCTACAGCCGAACGCTCTGCCATTGAGCTAAGCGGGGTTGTTCGGAAATAAATATTTTTGTTTATAAATTTTTTTATATAAAAACTTTAAAAATAAATTATATCACGGGCTATAAACATCTACAGGGTTTGAGAAAGTTTTCTTACCAGAATTATATTGCACTATCACAGGTTTTAATCTTAAATTTCCGACTACTCCTAACTTTGTTTTTAGATGGTAAGTGATAAATCTTATCTCTCCTGGTTCCATTTTATTAAGGTTGTACTGTAAAACAATCCCTTCTGCATAGTGGTATGTTTTATCCGGTCTGAGAGCATCGGATTTTCTCAATTCTGCAATTGTTATACTGGGAATTCTATCTGTAACTTTGACATTATGTACTGTTTTTTTGCTTCTGTTTTTTATTTTTATATTCACTGATACCTCTTTAATGCCCCCTTCTTCTACGATTATGTCCTTTGCTTCTTTGACAACAATTATCGGCACTCTAAAAGTTAAGTAAAGAAAAACTAAAATTACTAACAACACAAAGATATATATTAAAGGTGTATAATTGGTACTTACAATAATCTGTGTTTTTTCTCCCGGTTTCAGCGTGATATTTTTTGTATAATACGGAATATTATCTATTTTAATAACTTGTGTTTTTGGAGTGGTGGATGTAAAGATTCTTTCGAAAAGTTTTGTTTCTATTAATGCTCTTTCTGTTGCTTCTGAGTTACCTTCGTTAGTATAGGTTATTGTGGTTATTTTTTTTAGGAAACTTTCGTTTACTGACTTTTCTGTTTTAAAAGAGCCAACGGCCCCTACAGAATATTCTTTTCTGATAGTTTTTAGTGTTTGGTTCGAATAATATACTGTTAATGTTGCTGTATCGCTTTGCGGTGCTGTTCCTTTCTCAACTTCTACTGAGAATTCTACTGCTTTTTCTTCTTCTGGCAAAAGGCCTATTGTAGTATATTTTTCAAATAATCTGCTTTCTAACTTAATTGTTATATTTGAAATATTCAAGAGATTTTTATTTTTCAAAAAAATTTTAATAGAATTTGGCTTCGTTGGGTTTAGCACTTCCGGCATTAATAAACTAATATCTATATCTGCCGGCCCTTTTATAAGGTCCTGTCTTATATCCGCGCTGAGTATCGCTGTCTGTGCTCTTTTTGTGTATTCTGATACAAAATCTATTTGAAAGCTTCTTTTACCAAAAACAAAAGGTTTCTCTTGTCTCGGTTTTGCGAAAAGATTAAAAGTGTAGTTAGAATAAGGAGGGATAATTACTCCTGTTGTATAATCCGTAAGCGGTTCTGTCTGTACAGCCCAACTCACATCTCTACAAATTATTGTATATTTATCAGAGATATTTTTTTCATTAAATATTGTTATCTTATAAACTGCTGCCTCATAAGGAGAGATCTGATCATTTACTATTTCTGTTGATATGCTATCGGCAATAGTTAAATTGACAAAGAGAAGAAAAAACAATATGAAAGGAAAAAACTTTTTTGCCATAAAACTATTTTATGTGGTGATTGATATTTAAATTTTTCGAATTAAAAACTAATTTCAAAAATTAATATCTTAAATTACAATCATAGTAATATACCATTCTGGATTTAAAATTAAAAACCCAAAAGAACAAGTATTCAAACATTTAATAAAATTTAAAAAGATAAGAAAAAAATTTTCGCGGTTTAAATTATGTTCATTTTGTCTTAGCTGGTTTTATTCAATTTTTTATTTATTCTATATTATATTAATAATAATATGAAAAAAATAATAACATAAAATGCCATTTTTTGTTAAATCTTATTAATTTTTTAATTTTTAAGACACATAGCGGATAAATTCATATTAAATTTATGCTCATTATCAAGAATTAAAACTCTTGGAATATTTCAAGCTCTTTTAAGTACCCTTTTTGTTTAAGCCAATTTACTTGTGTCGGGGTGTATTTAAATACTATATCTCCCTTGTCTTCTCCTGAGAATTCCCACGGCTCAACAACAACTATCGCCCCTGGGTTCACCCAAAGCTTTCGCCTTAATCTACCCGGAATTCTGCAAACTCTTGTTCTTCCGTCAAAACATTTAACTTCAAGCCTGCTTGCTCCTAATTTTCTTGTTACAACCCCGAATGTCTCCTTTCCTTTAGGTATTTTAATCCTCTTAATTTCCTGCTCTTGTTTTTCCTGTTCTGCAATTTCTTCGTCTTTTCTGCTCATAATTAAAGATGAATAATAAGCGCTTTATAAATGTTTTTAAAACAATAAAAGTAGTACAAATAGATATTTATAAAAATTTATATATGACTTGTTAAATAGTTTATTATGATGAAATTTAATTATCACAAAGCACATTTTACGAGACGCTTATTCGCTTTCGTAATAGATCTTCTTATTGTGGATTTTGTATTATTATACCCTTTTAATAAAATTTTTTCTGATGTGTTCAGCGAAAAAACAACTACAAGAGTAATTTCTGAGATGCTAGAAAGTAATTCTTATTTATTATTAAGTATTATATTAATATTCTTTCTTTATTTTGTGCTATTTGAATACAAAATAGGACAGACAATAGGAAAAATGCTCGTTAATATTTACTCTGTTTCTCTAAAAGGAGAGATGAATCTAATACAAGCGATAGGTAGGAATATTTTCTTAATACCTGTGGTTCCTTTTATTTTTTTATGGGTAATAGACCCAATATTTATTTTGTGGAAAGGTCGCAGTTTAAGTGAAATATTAACTAATACTATAACAATTGAAAAGAGGTATGTACCATGGCAGACAATGATAAAACAAAAATAAACAGGTTCAATACAGCGATATTAATAATGCTAGGATTATTTATACTTAGTTATCTTCTTGTTCAGGTATTTGGATTGTCTGAAAAACAATTTGGTAATGTAGCTAAAATAAAGATAAACGGGATAATAACTTCTGAAGAGGGAAACTTTTTAGGAGAAACAACACTTTCTTCTTCTGATTTCAGAAAATTCATTGAAGATGCAGAAACCAAAAGCTCAATAAAAGCTATATTAGTGGAAATAAACTCTCCTGGGGGAAGCCCCGTCGCCTCCGCCGAGATAGCTGAATCAATTGCAAAAGCAAAAAAACCAGTAGTCGCTCTAATAAGAGAACAAGGAACTTCTGGGGCGTATTGGGCGGCATCTGCTGCTGATAAAATTGTTGCTCATCCTCTTTCAATAACAGGTAGTATAGGCGTAATCGGGTCATATCTCCAGTTCTCGGGGTTTCTTGAAAGGTATAACATAAGCTACGAACGACTTGTCGCTGGGCAATACAAAGATATAGGATCGCCGCTAAAAGAATTAACTAATGAAGAAAAAAAGCTTTTACAAGGAGCACTTGACGAGATATATTATTATTTTGTTGTGTCGGTAGCCCACAACAGAAATATTTCTGTAGAAGAGCTTGAGAAAATAGCTGATGGAAGATTTTATACAGGAATGCAAGCCAAAAAGTTAGGGCTCATTGACGAATTAGGCGGCATAGACGAAGCAGAAGAGTTATTAAAACAACTAACAAACATCAGCGAGATACATTATGTAGAATATGAAAAGAAAAGAACATTACTTGATCTTTTTAGCGGTGTTTTGTATTATCAAAGTTTTGCTTTTGGAGAAGGAATAACAAGAGGTATTTTAAAAGAAGAAGCGACTAAAAGAATAAATATGCTCTCGCAATATTGAATTTTATCATACTACTCTATTCTTTTAAATTTTCTATCTTCATATACACAATTTAATTTTATCTGTTATATAAACTCTTTATATATCTTCTAAATTAACAATAGCAAACTTAGTCCTTAATAAATCATCGTATCCTATCCTTGGACACATAGTATTAACCCATGCTTTAATGAATGGAAAATTTTCAAGCTCCTCAAAATGCAGAGTATCACACAAGAAGTAATAGAATTTTTTGTCTTTGTATTTTTTTTCTATCTTTTTTCTGTCAATATCAATTAACTGCCCTTCCTTAACACTAATTATTACCCCGACTTTATCGGCCATGTAAAATCTTGACAACGCACTTTTTCTTAAGCGTTCAATTTTTATGATTTCTTCTTCTTTTATTTCTTTAACTTGATTAGTGAAGGGATTTGCTACAATTATTTTTTTTAGTTTGGTCAACATTCCTAACGGGTGAAAATTTCCTGAACCTATAAACAAAATACAATCCACTTTTTCTGATATTCTTTCAGCATTAATACTATTACAACCTAAAACCTGCCCCCCAATAATCACTTTTTTATTGTTTTTTTCAAGAAAATTCTTCGCTTCTTCTAACTTTTGAAGATGCTGAGCAGTTGTCACCAACCCTACTCTTTCGGGGAGTATATTAAGAGATTTAGCAAGTACAGGCACTATTTCAACATCAGATTTAGCATCTATAAAAAGTTTTTTCATATCATCGGTGTAGTAATTAATTGTTTAAATAGTTATCTCTAAAAATAAATATTTATTTTCTTATTCTATATTCATTTCTCAAATATTTTTAATATTGTTTGAGCTCGTTTAAGTAACTATCAAGTTTATCAATAAAAAACATTTTAGTTTGTTCAAACGTTTTTAAAAGTTGAGAGTTTATAATTTCTGGTAGTCCTTTAAGGCGATGTTCCAAATCTCCTACTTGAACACCTTCATAAATTGGGAATGTTTTTTTCTCTCTTAAATCTAAAATATAAGCCATTTCTCCTTGGCTTGAATGTTCTACGATAATTCTTAAATCATAAGGATGTTTAATAAACCCGGGTGCAGGTTTTCTCTCGCTGAAAAGTTGTTTTTTAATCTGGTAACCGCCTTCAATCATTTGCTCGGCTATTTTTTCGTTTTTTTCTTTTAACAATTCTGATAACAGCACATCCGAATAAGTGTTATTACCAAAAACAACGCTCCTAAAAATATAAAAGCAGTCAGGAATTTTTTTATAATTTGTATTTAAACAAAAATAGGCCGTTGCCCCAAACAGCCCCGCTACTAAAAATATTTTAAATTTTTTCATATTGTTTTACGAAACTAACAACTATATTAATTTGAGCCGTAGTAAAAATGACATCGTAGAATTTTACAATTCTCTTACAGGAATATTAAAATGTTTTCATTATTATTTCATCTATATTCATACTGAAATTTTTTTAATTTTTCCAAAATAAATGAATCATTTATTAAAAAGAATCATCAAAACATATCCGTAGTTTATAATACTACACAAAAATATAAAAGGTTTTATGATTAAAATTTCGTGGAAGAAAAAAAGTTATTAAAACTTGCGCTGATTTGTAGCTTGCTAGGCGTAGCATTACTATATCTTGTTTCAATTTCTATAAAAGAAGAAGAAAAATCATTTCCGCTAATTGAAGAAAATGAATATTCGGTAATTTCTGGAGAGGTTCTATCATTTAAAAAATATAATAATATCTCTTTTATAAAAATTCTCCAAAATACCCCGGTTGAAGTTGTGGTAATCGGCGAGAATTTAATGGATTTTAAAACCGGCGATATTATTGAAGTAAGAGGGAAAAAGACAAAATACAAAAGAAAAGAAGAATTTGTAGCTGAAGAAATAAGAAAGGTCAATTAAAGAGTAACAACTAACAATAGTTTTTAGTTTAAAATTAAAATATAAAAATTAAGCAAAGATGCAAAACTTATCCATACAAAATAAGGAATAAAAAGGTATGCAGATATTTTTGATACCTTATAAAAATTTAAAATTGTCAATAATACAAAAAACCATAATAGGATTATATTAAAAAATGCTAATAAAATTGAATGAAAACCAAAAAATAATATTGACCACAAAACATTAAAACTAAGTTGGAGCCCAAAAAATAAGTAAGGTTTCATTGATTTTTGTTTTTTAATCCATACAATATACAACGAAACGGCCATAAGTGCATAAAGAACAGTCCAAACTGGCCCAAAAATCCAATTAGGTGGTGTGAAAGAAGGTTTATTTATGTAAACATACCAACCGTTAATTGAAGGTTTAGTAAAAATGGAACCAATAAATGCTGCAAAGAAACAGATAAAAAAAGAAAATAATAATTTAAGTGTTCTGTTTATTTTTTTCTTCATTTTTTAACAAGTGAAGCTTTCTTTATTATAAATATTGCTGAATTTTCTTCTACTTTTTCTTCCACTTCTTCAATTTTTATTTTTTTATTAAAGAAAGGAGCGTCAATAACAAAAGTTTCTATTTCGCCACCTTCTCCCGCAGGGTTTATTTTATATTTTTCTTTAAGCGCTAGAAGATCTCTCAAAATTTTTCTATCAAGTTCTTTTCCTATCAATTTTTTATCAATGAAATCAGCGAATATGCCAACAATAAGAACTCTAAAATTATTTTTTATTAACTCTTCAAGCAAGATTTCCTGAGGCATCTCCCACAATGGATTTATACAAATAAGATTTAATTCTTCGCAAATTTTTTTTATTCTTGAAAGTTGGTAAAAAGAAGCTAGAGCTCCTGTCACAACCCCTTCTATATTGTACTTATACATAGCTTCTTTAATCGCTTCTTTTAAATCAAGCAACTCTTCTTCTTTTTTACCTTCTGTTAGTTTGCAGATTATTGGTTTTCCTATAGCTTCCGCCTGTAATTTTGTTAATTCTATGTTAGGCGTATGAAACATATAACTTTCCCTATTCTTTGATATTATAGAAATAAGGCACACAATATCATGCTCCTTTGACGCTTTAAATAAAGCATAGCAAGAATCCTTCCCCCCTGAAAATAAAACCGCCAATTTCATTTTTGCAAATATTTTATTTTAACAAACACTTGATTATTGTTTTCAGAGTTTATTAATCTTATTTAAATTAATTTCGCTTATTTTAAAAGATATAATCAATAATTCCCTAACGAGAAGATAGTGCTCTCAATTTTTTCACTATTAAAAACATTCCTTCTGTATCCAAACCGCAGTATTTCTCTAAATTTTTTCTTAATTTTTCTTTCTCTTCTTTAGGAATCCTAGAAAAGGTCATGTTAATATATGCTAAGCTTGCTTCGCCACCATTTGTTATTTCGAGTTCTGAGTAGCTTCTATCAGTAAGCGCTGGTAATACATCTTTAATTGAGCAGCTTCCTCTTTGCGTAGGATTATAATAATAAAAATTCCTGAAAGGAACAATCAAATCAACCATTCTTTTTATTAATGAACATACCCATTCTTTTTCTTTTGGGAATATATCCGCGATTTCGCTAAGTATCCTGCTCTCAAATGATTGGTTATAAACAACGATACTTCCTTCCTTTCTAATATTTTTTTTCAAAGAAGAAAGAAAAGATTTTCTGGGGTCTTTGGCTCCTGAAGCTAAGAAAGAATAATGCTCCAATTTTCTTCCGTTATCAATATGTAAAGAATACTGAAATGGTATCTGCTGATATGGCCGGCTGTTATTATAAAGAGGTATTGGAGAACCGAAAGTTTCAAAGTCAAGATAATGGACAGGATATTTTAGTTTAGAAAGAAAATTTTTAATATTCTGCTTGTCTATGTGTAGTTTTCCTTTCTTTTGTATTAGTTGTTTCTCATTTAATTTATAATAATCAGGTATATCTTTCAGTGATATAATTCCCTGCTCATAAAGTTCAAACTCTTTCCCTCTGGCGTTGTAAAGTTCAAATACATTGCCCTCTGGAAGATTCCAACATTGTTCTTGAAGTGGGCAGGTATATGGTTTTTTGCACTCTTTTTTTAAAATTGTCTCAGGGCAATTTTTTAAGTTTATTATCTTAAACATCTCTCTTATCCGTCCGGGTATTTCCTTAATATCTTTTTCTACATCGTCATTAATATCTTTTATTAGAAATAGTTTTTTTGGCTCTATTCTGCCTTTTCTTACATAATGGCAGTTAATATGCATCAAGAAACATTTTCTTATTTTTAGCCCCGCTTTTTCATAAACATATTTTTGGAATGCAACATCTTGTATATGCTCTTTTTTCACCTCACCCGACATTTTTATTTCTATGATGTCCCATTTATCCCTTACTGGTTTCAGTATGTCTGCTCTTGAGTAAAGATTTTCCGCAATAAAACCTGCTTCAAAAAGAGGTTTTTTCTTATTAAGAAAAAGTTTTGATTGTTTTATGTTCTCAAAAAATGGCTCCTTTACCACCTCTATTCCTGAAGGGAATAGCTTTCTTGCGTATTCTTCTATTAAGTGTCCTTCGTCAAATAAGTGCTGTTTGCTTTTTTCTTGATTAGGAATTTTTTCAGGAACATTAAATATAACCCAGAGGTATTTTGGGCATTGAAGCCCTATCATATATTTTGATTTTGTTAGTAACTTTTGCATTTTTGGTTATTTATTTTTAGTTTAAATTTCAGCTACAAGTTTATTAACTTTTGTATTATTTCTTAAAATAAAAAACAACCACCATATTTAAAAATAGAAGTTTATTTATTCCAGTTTTAGAACAATTATGTTTTAAAATTTTTGACGCTTTTAGAGTAATATACCAAATAAAATAAAAAATAAAAAAATAAAAAATATAATGCCGTGGTCGCATAACCTGGTATTGCGCTGGTCTTGAACTAATTAAAAGATAACCAGTGTCCGCAAGGACTTCCCGGTTCAAATCCGGGCCACGGCGTTTTTTTCAATATTGTAATTAAATTTAAATTTAAAAAATTAACGAAAAATTTATATATTAGTGGTAGGAGTATAATATATATACTCATCAAATTGTAATTTTTAAACAAAATCAGTTTGTTGAGTTGGGGGTTAAAAAGTAGGTGTTCATATAGATGTTAGTAGTTAAAAGATTAAACCACAAATAGAATAATAAAAAAATCGTCATAATCCAATTTAAATTTGGGGGGTCAAAATGATGCAACAACACTATATAAAAAAATGCCCTGAATGTGGCGGAATCAACCTTTTTTACAACCAAGAAAAAGGAGAAATAATTTGTAGAGATTGCGGTCTTGTTATTGAAGAGAAAATGGTTGATTCAAGCCAAGAATGGAGAGATTTCGATAGTGATAGTTCTGAAAAAAGAAGAAGAACAGGCGCGCCAATTACTTATACACAATACGATGGAGGGTTAGGAACAGATATAGGCCAAAAATCTGATATCTATAAACTTGACGGAAAAAGTAAGGATAAATTTTTCAGATTAAGAAAATGGCAGTACAGAATAAGCACAGCAATAGAAAGAAATCTAAAACTTGCATTAGCAGAACTTAAAAGAGTTTCTTCGTATCTCAAACTTCCAAAACAAGTGGAAGAAGAAGCTGCAAGGATTTACACGCACGCTGTTCAGAGAGGCCTAGTAAGGGGAAGATCAATGGAATCAGTAGTTGCTGGCTCGCTTTACGCTGCTTGTAGAAGACACGATGTGCCAAGAACTCTTGACGAGTTAAGCGAAGCTTCTGGCATGGATAAAAAAGAAATAGGAAGAACTTACAGATTCGTCACAAGAGAACTTGGAATAAAAATATTACCAAGCAACCCTGCTGATTACATAGCAAGATTTGCTTCTTCGTTAAGATTAAGCGCAGAAACCCAATCAAAAGCAATAGAAATACTTGAAATGGCCCAGAAAAAAGAACTTACATCAGGAAGGGGACCAACAGGTTTAGGGGCTGCTGCTCTTTATGTAGCTGCACTTATGCACGGAGAAAAAAGAACACAAAGAGAAGTGGCAGATGTAGCAGGGGTTACAGAGGTAACAATAAGAAACAGGTACAAAGAAATACTTGAAAAACTCAACCTTGAAAAGGAAATAAAAAAGCAAAAAAAAGTAAGAGAAAAAACTAAATTCTTGTAGTTTAATTTTTTATTTTTAACCTATTTTGATTATTTTTTATCCTATAAAAAACTACAACGAAACTTTAACACGGAAAATAAAGTAAATTATGATATCAAAATGTACTCATATAGATAATAATACTTATAAATAATGAATTATATATAACATTTAAAGATGCGAAAGATTGGTAAAACTAAATTAAACTTAGGTTGCGGGAGTGATATCCGACCAGATTATATAAACTTAGATATAATAAAAAATGCTGGTGTAGATGTTGTTCATGATTTAGAAAAATTTCCTTACCCTTTTGAAGATAACACATTCACCGAAATATTATGCAATCATATTCTAGAACATATGAACAACTTAAATAAAACTATTGATGAACTTTGGAGAATTACAAAAAAAGATGGAATAATTAAAATCTGGGCCCCATACGCCCTTGGGCCTATATTTTTTGGGGACCCTTCCCATAAAACTCCTATTTGTTACAGAACATTTGAAAATTATAATATTGACAACCCGAATATTAAGTTTTATTTAACAAATTTCAATAGCCCGGCTCGCTTTAAAATTTTAAAAAGGAAAATTATTTTTTCTGAACATGCTAAAATTAAAGGTGTAAGAATTTTAAAATTTATGGACTATGTCATTAACTTATTTCCTAGAATATATGAAAGATTTTTCTGCTACATACTACCTTCTGAAATGATATACATCGAATTAAAAGTTATAAAATAACTCCTCATAACAACCGGAGTTTATTCTATAAATTTTGGCGTGTGTTGTTAGTTTTTATTTACCGAAATTGTATAAAATTTTTTCAAAATCAGCAATACGATTATTTTCAATTTTGATTCCTTCTTTTTTTAGTAAATTAATCTTTTTTTCTATACCCTTTGAAAATCCCCCCACTTTGCCGTTTGAACACACCACCCTATGGCATGGTACTTCTGGAGAATAAGGATTTTTATTCAAAGCATTGCCAACTGCTCTGTAACCTTTTATTTCAAGTTTTTTTGCTATTTCTTTATAAGTTGATACTCTCCCGCAAGGTATTTGTTTACATAATTCCCAAACTTTTTCTTTAAACGATTTCTGTGCGAGTTTATTTTTCATTTTTTAACCTATACCCAGTATCTTTTTTATTTTACCATCAACAGTATATCCTTAAAATCCTGATTACCAAAACTTTTTTTATATTTCTGAACCAGTCCTATTATCTTATTTTTATCTATCATTATGCCCTTGCCCCTTAACAAATCTTCCATCCTTTCCGAAGTTAAGTAATGACAGAATTGTGAAACATTTTTGGGTGATTCTGTTTTTCTGCATCTTTCAAAATCGATAAGCACTGCCTTGTTATTTTTTGTTATTATTATATGTTTCATAGGCCTGTGCATTTCTTCTTTGTTTATTTTTAAAATATCAAGAGTTTTGCATTGTTTAAGAAGATCTTTAAAAACTTTATTTATTAATTTTTTATCTTTTGTTTTTTTTATAAAGTCCTCTATGAAATCGCCCTCTACAAATCTATAAACAAAAAAATTTTTTCCGGCAAATAAAAATTTTGGGCCTATTTTTTGTTTATTAAGTTTTTTAATAATTCTTGCTTCCTTATTTATTGTAGCGATAGGAATGTCTTTCCTTTGTATTTTTATAGCAACATTGTTATTTTTATACTTCCCAGTGTAGATTATTCCTCTTCTTCCTTTGGCAAATCTTTTTACATTTTTTAATCCTATTCTTTCTAAAACTTTTAGAAAATCGCTCTTCTTTATCAAATAAACATAGAGATTTTCAAAAGGCCCAACTTTTTCTTCGGCCAGTTGCTCATAAACAAAAAGGTTGTTATTTATTATTTCTTCAATTTTATTTTTTTTAGTAAGAGAACTAAACAAAAGAAGAATAATTCCATTTCTACTTAAATGCTCGTTTGCGTTATTAAGAAACTTCTCTATTGTTTCGTAGCCTTTTTTTCCTCCTATAACAGAAATGTCTTTTTCAAATCTATCTTCCGGCAGGTATGGAGGATTAAATATTATTGTATCAAAAATTCCCTTAACATCAGAAAAAATATCAGATTTTTTGAATTTTATTTTTTTATTTTTAATAGTTTTATTGCAAAAATCAATAGATTCCCTATCTATATCAACTGCGGTTACCGATCTGACTTTTTTATTTTCAGAGGCCGCTACAGCGAGTATCCCCGAACCAGTCCCTACATCGAGCACTTTACCTTTTGCGAATAACTTTACAAAATCTTTCAGCAATAAAGAATCCTCTCTCGGCATATAAACAGGCATAATCTTTTATTTATTTTTTAGTTTATTAATTTTTCTTAATAAGTTTCAACAATAGAAAGCGCGTTAATAGAAAAATTAAAAATAATATTTTTACCAAAATTTAAAAAAATTGATCTAAATAGAACAAGCATAAGAAAAACCAAAATAAAAAATATTAAATATTTGAGCAGCATAATATCAACCGAGCATAAAGTGGGTAATATGACTTATGAGCTAAAAGAGGAAGTTAAAAGAACAAACATAAGCACAATTTACCACGCAAAAAAAGGCCAGTTTGATTTTGCGGTTAAAATACCCAACGATAATGACTATGAGAGAAACAAAAAGATTATCACCTTCAGCGCAGAAACACAAAAAAAGTTGAACCATCATAACATAATAAAAATAGTTGATATTGTTGAAATAGAAGATAAAACAGCTGTGGTTATGGAATATTTCCCATACCCCACTCTTGATGAGATAATAAAAAAATCACCGATTAGTTTTCTTAAAAGTTTGGATATACTCATTCAAGTAGTAGAAGCATTAGAATATGCTCACCTGAATAACATAACTCATGGAGATGTCCATCCTACAAACATTCTCGTATCAGATTATTGTGTCAAAGTAACAGATTTCGGGTATAATCCTGAATTTGACCCTTTTGTCGTAGAGAATTCTATTGTTTCTACTTCATTGCCCCCTTATGTATTTCATGAAAATTACATCGCGCCCGAACAACAAAAAGAAAAAAAGCCCTCAAAAAGTGCAGATGTTTACTCGTTAGGATTGATTGCAAGAAAATTATGGACAGGATTAGACCCCCCTCCAAAATACAAAAAAACCGTTAAAGAAGAAAATCCTCATCTTCCCGAGAGTATAGAGAAAATATGCGAAGCATGTTTTGTTGAAGCAGAAAACAGAGCAACTATGCGCGAAGTTAAGAACATTTTATTAGATATAAAAGAAGAGTACCAAAAAAAACTTTCTGGGTCTATTGATTCTATTTTAGAAGATCAAACTATTGATCTGTTTGATTTAGCAGAGACCAAGTTAAAACAAAAAAATGTAGAAGAAGCTGAAAAAATATACGAAGCAATTTTAAAGCTATCTCCTAATGAACCCCGGGCAATATGTTCCTTATTAAATTTTTATGTCTGCACTAATAAAATTGATAAAGCAACTTCTCTTTTTAAACAGAAAAAAGAACTAATTATAAAAGATAAAAAAGTAGAAGATTTAATTAAAAAAATAATAATATCATCGTTAATTCTAAGAAAAAAAGATTATAGTGACATGATTGTTTTGGAAGATTTAAATTTTTTTTCAAATCTTTCTATCATTAAGGAAATAGAAAGGTATTTATCTTGTAAAGAAAAAAAGAAAAAACAGCATATAACAGAAAATATACAAAAAAAGCTTGAAAAAAATAATAACTATTACCAGGCAGCTCTGACTTACTTTTTTTGTGAGGAATACAGAAAATCAATTGAATTATTGCACAAAGCATTTTATTTTAAACAATCAGCTCTTTACAAAGGTGTCATTCTTGCTATTGCCAGAAAAACAGGCATAGAGAATATAACAGAACTATACTCAAATTTTTCAGCTCCGTTTAAAGACAAAGTTTATATGGAATTATTCGCCCAGAACATTATAAAAATATGTGATAAGAAAAAAAAGTTTTCAAAAAAAGATTTAGAATTTCTTAAATTTTTATTTTCTGCCGAAAGAATACAAAAACAATTAGAATTCTCAAATCACCCAAAAAAAGAGCAACATATTTAAAATAAAAAAATATTCTAAAAGAATAATGAGAAACCTTGAAATCTCCAATTTGCTATACGAAATAGCGGATATTTTAGAAATAAAAGGTGTTGAATGGAAACCAAGAGCGTATAGAAAAGCGGCAAAATCTATAGAGTCATTATCAGAGGATATAGAACTTATATATAAGAAAGGCGGAAAAAAAGCTATTATGCAAATACCGGGCATAGGAGAATCAATAGCCAACCATATTGAAGAGTATCTTTTAACAGGAAAAGTAAAAGAATGGGAATCGCTAACAAAGAAACTTCCAAAAGGCGTGGAAGAGTTAATGAAAATAGAAGGATTGGGGCCCAAAAAAGTGGAGTTATTATACAAGCAACTTAAAATAAAAAATATCAGAGAACTTGAGGAAGCAATAAAAAAACATAAACTTCTGAAATTAAGAGGGTTTGGTGCAAAAACAGAAGAAAACATACTAAGAGGCATAAATCTTTTCAGAAAAGGCCAAAAGAGAATACCTTTAGGTATCGCTCTACCCGTCGCTGAAAGTATAGTAAATAAACTCAAAAAACTTTCTTGCGTGAATAATGTAAGTTATGCTGGCTCGTTAAGAAGGATGATGGAT
This sequence comes from Candidatus Woesearchaeota archaeon, assembly GCA_038890975.1. Taxonomy (GTDB): domain Archaea; phylum Nanobdellota; class Nanobdellia; order Woesearchaeales; family CAIVOO01; genus JAWAEZ01. The sequence continues at coordinate 37,074 of JAWAEZ010000002.1, read as the reverse complement.
ACGATAGGCGACATAGATATTTTAATCACTTCAAAAAATTCTGAAGAGGTGATGAAATTTTTTACAAATATGCCTGATGTTATACGAGTTATTTCAAAAGGATCCACAAAAAGCACTGTCATAATAAAAGAAAATATCCAATGCGATTTAAGAGTTGTAGATAATAAGAGTTTTGGCTCTGCATTACAATATTTTACAGGTAACAAAGAGCATAATATAAAATTAAGAGAAATAGCAATAAAAAAAGGTCTAAAATTAAGCGAATACGGACTTTTCGAAAATAGAACAGGAAAAATGGTTGCTGGGGCTAATGAAGAAGAAATATACCAAAAACTTGGATTGCAATTTATAGAACCAGAACTTAGAGAAAACAGAGGGGAAATTGAAGCAGCCCAGAAAAGGAAACTCCCTTATCTTCTAAAAAGCAACGATATAAAAGGCGACTTTCATGTCCACTCAAAATGGTCTGACGGCTTTGATGATATAAAAACAATGGTAGAAACAGCAAAGAGTATGGGCTATGAGTATATTGCTTTAACAGATCACTCAAAGACAAGAGCAATAGCGCACGGTCTTACAGAAAGCCGCATTAAAAAACAATGGCAGGAGATAGAAAAACTAAATAGCAACCTTCAAAATTTTAAAATTTTAAAAAGCGCAGAAGTAGACATACTACCTGATGGTTCGCTTGACTACCCAAAAGAAATACTAAAAAAATTAGATGTAGTAGTAGCTGCCGTACATAGCGGTTTCAAGATGGGCAAAGCGGAGATGACAAAAAGAATAATAAAAGCTCTTGAAAATGAGTATCTTGACATCCTTGCGCACCCAACAGGCAGATTGATAAATAAAAGAGAACCTTACGATGTGGATATCGAAAAAATATTTGAAGCTGCAAAATCAAATAATAAATATATTGAAGTAAATGCTTTTCCTGAAAGGTTGGATATAAAAGATATCTATATAAAAACTGCAATTGAAAAAGGAATAAAATTAACTATAGGAACAGACAGCCACAGCAAAGAACATTTAAGATTTATAAATTTTGGAGTTGCTCAGGCAAGAAGAGGGTGGGCTAAAAAAGAAGATATACTAAACACTAACCCTCTTAAAAAACTTCCTAAGTATTTTAGAAGGTTAGAAATTTAAATTTTAGAGATACACATATTTTAATAACGCTAAATCACATATTAATATGTTTACAGAAAGTTTTTTATAAACATCTACAAAATTAATTATGTATGGAAATAATCGCAGACCTTCACTTACATGGTAAATACTCCCGGGCGTGCAGCAAGGATTTAACAATACAGAATCTAGAAAAATATGCAAAAATAAAAGGTATAAATCTTCTTGGGACGGGTGACTTTACACATCCTTCATGGTTAAAACATTTAAAAGAAAATCTAACTGAAACAGAAAAAGGGATTTATTCAACAAAAACTGGACAGAATTTTATTTTATCAACTGAAATCTCCCTTGTTTTCTCACAAAACGGAAAAGGAAGAAAAGTGCATCTTATCACGCTGGCTGAAAATTTTGGGGTAGTAGAACAAATAATAGAATTATTAAAGAAAAAAGGGCGTGTTGATTACGATGGCAGGCCTATATTTGGAATTTCTTGTGTAGAATTTGTAGAGATGATGATGTCAATAGATAAGAATATTGAAGTAATACCCGCGCATGCATGGACGCCTTGGTTCGGGGTTTTTGGTAGTATGTCAGGTTTTGACTCTCTTGAAGAGTGTTTTAGAGAAAAAACAAAGCACATACACGCGATAGAAACTGGAATGTCTTCTGATCCTCAGATGAATTGGAGAATTTCAAAACTCGATAACATATCGCTTCTTTCTTTTTCAGATTCGCATTCTTTTTGGCCGTGGAGAATCGGCAGGGAAGCAACGGTATTTCAATGCGATTTAAACTACGAAGAGATAATAAATGCTATAAGAACAAAGAAAGGATTGAAGATGACTATTGAAGTAGACCCTGCTTACGGCAAATACCATTATACTGGCCACAGAAATTGCAATGTCTGTCTCCCTCCAAAAGAAGCAATAAAAATCAAAAATATTTGTCCAGTTTGTAAAACACCTCTTACTATAGGTGTATTGCAACGTGTTGAAGAATTAGCAGACAGACCAGAAAATTTTGTACCTAAAAATGCTATACCCTTCAAAAGTATGCTTCCTTTATCGGAAATCATTGCTCTCGGAAGCGGCGCTAAAGTTGCTACAAAAAAAAATTGGAGTATATACTTCAAACTTGTTAATAATTTCGGCACCGAAATGAATGTGCTTTTGAATGCAGAAGAAGAAAAAATTAAATTTCTCGTAGGAGAAAAAATAGCAAACCTCATAATTAAAAATAGGAACAACCAAATAAAAGTAAAGGCCGGTTGTGACGGAAATTATGGAACACCTTTGTTATAATTGTCAGCTAAAAAAATTTCAAATTAAATTAATTTTTTCTAAAATAGAAAGTTTTTTAAATAACAAAATATTTTCTTTTTCAAAAATAATCTAAAGAGGTGAAAATAAGTGGCAAAGAAAAAAGCAGCAAAAAAATCATCAAAAAAGAAAAAGAAATAAATTCTTTGCTTGGTTTTTGCCATGGCTGCCTCGACTGAGGCAGTTATTTTTTATAATTCTTAACATATCCTGACGATTTCCAATTGGTATTCTATGCTTTTCTTAGTATTCTCATTTCCTTTAAACTGCCTAATAAAATGAATCAAAAATAAAGATTAATAAAAAAAACGCAATATTTTTATAATTTCAAGAAATTTATTAGTTTAATGCTCGCTTATTTGATAATCGCTGTAGCGCTTTCTTTAGTTTATTTTTTTAGTGAAACTTTTTTTCATCATCTAAAGAGAATAGAGGTAAAACTTGTAAGTTTCAGTGCTGGTTTATTTATAACATCTATATTTCTTGTAATGCTTCCAGTTCTTATTAAGTCGTCTTTTTCAAAAGGAATGAATAGTTTTTTTATTGCTTTATGGGGCTTTGTAATTTTACACATATTTGAAAAATATACCTCACAATATTCAAAGAAAGAAGCAGAATACCAGAAAAATTTACTTAAATTAAGAGTTTTAAGTTTGATTATAAACAATCTTATGCTTGGCTATGCTCTTCTTTTCTTTTTCGTAGCAAAGACAAGCACGCTTGGGTATTTATTATTACTCCCTCTTATTATTCATTTATTTTCTTCTGCGGTGATATCTGAAGAAGCCCATAAAATCTTACAATCAACAATCACTGGTAAGATTATCGCTTCCTGTACAGTGTTTGTTGGTGCTCTTTTAGCAATTATACTATCCCCTTTCCCGCACATAATGATATACATATTTTCCTTTGCTCTCGGGGTATTTATCTATGTTATTGTCAGAGATGTTATCCCTTCCGAAAGGAGGGGTGATGTTTTCTATTTTATTTATGGTATAATAACATTCTTCCTTATATTAGGCGTTTCAGAAATAATTTTCGCTTTTTTATAAACAAAGTTTTTTATTTAGCTAAATTATAACAAACAATATTATCTCAATATTAGTTATAAAGAACTATAAAAGAAAAAATATTTAAATAACTTCACTACTCTATAATAATATGAGCGATTTCACAAATCTTGTTAAGACAATAATAAATAGGGGAGTTGAGAATACTGACCTTTCTATGTTTGATGAAGAAACAAGGAATAAGCTTCTTAACGAAGTAGGGGCTGAGTACCTCAAAAAAGGAAAACTTGCAGAAGCGCTCAAAACATTCTCAATAACAAGGAATAAAGAGATGCTTGTAAAAGTAGGCGATGATTTTAGCAGAATGAGTAATTACAGTAGCGCAGTAGATGCTTATGTGTGGGCCGGTGCTGTTGATAAGCTTGCATTCATAGGAGAAAAATGTCTTAAAGAAGGAGCAATGTCTGTTGCTGCTAAAGCATTTAAAGCAATAGGAGATGCTGAAAAACTGGCTAAGGTAGGAGAAGAATGCATAGAAAGAGCAAAGTTTGACATTGCTATTGAAGTTTTTGCGTTACTTGGTGATTCAAAAAGACTTTCTGAAATAGGGCATACTTGTATGAAGGATGGAAACCTTAATCTTGCTGCAAGAGCATACCACCTCGCGGGGGATAATGAAAATTTAAGCAAGCTTGGAGATTTTTGCCTCAAAGAAGGGCATGTGGAATATGCGTTAAAAGCTTACGAACTCGCCGGCAACCAAGTGATGGTCAATTTCATAAGAAATAATTTTCTACGATAGCCCCCATTCCTAATAAATTTCAATTCTTTATAGCCGTAAATCTTTTTAAAAAAATATCCGCCTAGGGAAATTTTTATCAAACTTACAAAACTTTAAAAACAATATTAATTTTAAATTTAATTGTATTCTATTCTCTATTTAAAATAAAAAAACACAAGAACAGCTAATAAACAAAAATTAACTAATTGCATAAGCCATAAAGGTATGAATTTCTTCTTCTTTTTGTAAAAATAAATCAAAATAGGAAGCTGCACGATTGTCACAAGGATAAAAGAAATCCAATAAATTACAAATATGCTTCCTAAAAACACTATAAAACCTATATAAACAAGATAGAAAATAATTTTATTTACTAATTTTATTTTTTCAGTGATTTTTAAAACCAAGGTTGCTATTCCTGTATATACTATAATCATAAGAAAAAGTGCAAACATACTTTTAGAGTCAAAATATACCATACCTATATCAAGAATTGTAACAACAAAAAGCACTTTTTTATTATGAAAAACACTCTTTCTAAATGCAATAGAAGCATTAATTATCATATTTGATAATAAAGGTGTTACCTTAACACTTAAAATTAAGAGATAAATAAAGAAAAGAAAATAAATATGGGATTTGGTGGGGGTAGTTATAAATACAACTATGTCTATAACAAACATCATCCAAAGGGCATCTTCAAGCGGGTTGCCCTCCTTAATCGCTTTTTTAACTAACTCAAAGATTATGTTGCTTTTCAGTTTTGTTTTGTTCTCATAAGCATAGTTCATTGTAGAATACGCAAGCCAGATATTAACAAGAAGAATAGCAATTATTCCGCCTGTAAAAATATTTTGTCTGAGGTGATCTACAAAAGTAAGAGTTACAGATTTCATTACTTCATAAAATACATACAAAAAATGCCCATAAATATACAAAGGATTAAAAGAAAGTTCTTCAACTTTCTTAACCTCTCCTCTTATGCTCAACTCTGGGAAATAAGAAGGATTTAAATTGAAATTTACTATATTAAAAATACTCAATATTTGCATCACAAGAAAAATATATTGCATATTATGAGCGATATTAATAATCAAAAATTCAGCAGTAAGCTTTTGGAAACCTCTACTCCCTTTGAGTAAGATATATTTTTTTTCTTCGCTTTCCATCAATATGCCTCTTGCTCTTTTATTGAAGATACACAAATAGAGATGTAAAAATAATTTATTGTGTTTTATTATTCTTACTCATATTATCATTTTCTATTTAAATTTTTTTTAGGATAACTACAATAATTAATAATATAACATTCCCAACATTTTGGGTTACGTGTTCGGCATATAGCCTGACCGTAAGCAACAAGCAATGTGTTGTACTCTGGCCAATACTTCTTAGGCAGTGTCTTTCTCAATTCCTTTTCTGTCTCGTTGGCTGTTCTCGTTTTAACAATCCCCAACCTGTTTGATATTACATGCACATGAACATCTACTGGCAATGCTTCAGGATGTTTGAATGCAAACCCCATAACTATATTTGCTGTTTTTCTACCCACACCTTTAAGTTTCATAAGTTCTTCAAAATCAGCAGGCACTTTGGAGCTGTATTTTCTTACAAGAGTGCTACTTATCTCCTTTATCCTTTTCGCCTTTGTTTTATAATAATTAACCGGCTTGATGGCTGTTTCTATATCTTTAACTCTTAACTTGCTCATCTGCTGCGGATTTTTTGCCAAAGAAAATAGTTTGTTAAATGCTATTGCAGTTGCGCTGTCTTTTGTTCTCAAACTTAAAATACAGGAAATTAAAATTTTGTAAGGATCTCTTTTAAGAGAAATTTTTGTTGTTAGCGGAATTTGAAATTTTCTATAATTCTTTTTTAGTATTCTTATCACTTCATCTATATTTCTCATTTTTTCTTCCATAGTAAAATAAAAACTCTTGTGCATAACCACAATTGTTTCCAAACCTTTTTACAGCAAACTCTCTTATTGTTTTCTTTGAAGTTTTTTTCCCTTTGAAATACAATCTTTCCATTATGCGCTTTATCCAGACGTCTATCGGGAATGCTTCATCAAAACCTAACGAAAACAACAAAACACAATCAGCGACTTTATCCCCCACCCCGGGAAGTTTCATAAGTTCTTTTTTTGCTTCTTGGTAACTTATATTTCTTAACGATTCAAGCCATTCGTTGGTTACTGTTTTAGCTGTTTTAAAGATGTATTTGGACCTAAAACCACAACCACATTTTTTAATTTTACATAAATCTGTTATGTCAGAAGGTTCAGGGAAGCTGTATGTTTTAAAATCCTCTAATTTTATCTCGTTGCCAAAGTTCTTAGCGAGGTTTTCAACATTGTTTTTTATTTTGGGGATATTGGAAGCAGAAGAACATATATAAGAAACGAGACATTCCCACGGGTCCTGCCTACAAATTCTTAATCCTTCGTATTCTTTGATGGCTAATGATAACTTTACATCTTTTTTTAACTCGTTTATTATTCTTTCATAATCTTCTTCAAGACGAAAATAATTTTTTATAAATTTTTTAGACGCTCCTTTAAAATAGAGGATGCTATTCTCTTGCTTAATCTTCAAAATTTTATCACGGATTACTAAAAAGTAGAAATCATTTTGTTTTGTATATCTAAAAAGTTGCCCGCATTCAAGAGTATGTTGAAGATTAAAATTATTTATTTTTATTTTTTGCATTTTTATCTAATTTTCTCAAATTATTTTTTCTGAATCAAAACAAATATTTATTTTACCAACTTTAAAAAAGTAAAAGATAAAATAGATATTACCCCCAATAAAATCCAAAATAAAATTTCTGAATACTTGTTAAAAGAAAACAAAACAAGGTTAAGTAAAAGTAGTAGTATCGCTGTTATACCAATAATCTTTTTTAGTTTAGTTTTCATTTTTCAGCATTAATATTTTTTTAGTATTCTAATTCGCGGAAAAATCTCTTTCAAGAATCTTTTCAAGCTCTTTTTCTTTTTCTTTTATTTTTAAATAAACTATAAATGAATAAACCAGATCAATAATTATCATCACCAATGTCAAAATATAAAAAACCAGTTTTATAGTATTACTAATTAAAAGAGATGTTAGCAAAAAAAGCAAAGCAAAAAGAGGAAAAAAGAAAGCCATTTCAAAAGTTAGAAATGAACGTTTTTTATCAATAAGAAGTTTTTCTTTTTCTATAACAGCAAATGCTCTCTCAAAGTTTTTTCTCCCCATTATAACTTAAATTTTTTATTTATTTAAATAATTTTTTAATATTATATTTAAATAAAAAGTTTTTTCTTTTTATAGGGGGCTAAAAACTATTTTCCTAAATATAAATCTTTATAAATAGATTTTTATTATATTATAAATATGATAATTATAACAGTAAAACCAACAAAAGCCGAGCTTGTAGATTTTTCTATTAGTGACGAAACAGCAGAATTTAATATATTTTTTGATGACGGCCAAGAAAGAAAAATATCTTTTAGGCAGAACATAAACAACTCTGAAGAGCTTGCTGAAAAAATGATCGCTGAAATGAGAGCAATGTCAAAAAAATATCACCAGAAGTATCTGGAAGACGCAGATGATATTCTCGTGGTAAGATTTGACAATGAAGATGAGGTGGTAAAAAAACTAACTAGATTTTTTGAAAAAGTAAAAGATAATATAAAGTCGGTAAAACAACTTAAAGATGCTCGGGGGTATCTTGACACAGTAACGCGCGCTAAAAAGATAGAGATGTCACTAATCTAAGCATCTTCGAGCATATCATCAACATTTCTTACGAGTTCGTCAGCGGTTTTTATTGTAACAACGGTATTCAGCGAGTTACACCAAGGACAAATCCTAGGAGGATCTTTTTTAGAAGGGTCCCTGTTAGAAAATTTATATTTGCATTTCTTACACTGAAAGGCCATATAAATCACCTTGATGTAGTGAATTATTTTTTAAATATTTAAATCTTGCGTTTTAATGTTCTCTAAATTAATATTAATAACCTACAAAAATTTTCGCTATACTCCTAAGTAACATTAATGAATAAAATAAAAATAAATATTTTAAAATAGAAAGAGTTTTTAAACCTCTTTATGCAAAGCTGCATAAAGAGTTTCTATTTTGTTTTTCATTTCGTAACAGCAGGGAAGTAAGTTCAATTATTTTTTAATAAGTTTAATTTTTTCAATTTAAGTTTTATTTGCAAAGGCGGTTATGAGAGTATCAAATAATATTTCTTCTTTATAACCCGCCACCGCCCTGCCCACCCAATAGATTAAAACTGGCTCTACAACAATAAATACAAAAGCAGCTATCAAGTAATTTTTATTCTCGTAAATACTGCCTTTTTTTGAGAGTATATTCTTAAAAAAGATTATCAATGAAAATATCCCGCTTAAAAAGCTTATAATATTCCCAACGAGAAGTATTGAAGACAAGGTATCCATAAAATTTTTAATTTTTATTGAGTATAAAAATTTTATCATCCCCGGTTACCAATTGATATTTTTAATATTACCCAATTATTAAATATTAAAAAAAGAGTTTTAATAGAAACTATTAGAGAATTGAAAAATTTTATCTTACCTTCTCTGCGCCTTTTCCTTTTCTTCTAAGACCTCTTGATTTTTTTGCGGAACTTGTCAATCCTCTAAAAACTCTTCCTTTGTTTTTAGGTTTAGTTATCCATTTAAGATTCTTGTCTTTCATTATCGTTGGGTGGCTTCTTTCCACAAGAATAACTTCATACCAGTAATATCTCCCATCTTTTCCTACAAAATAAGAATTTAAAACTTCCATATTAGGGTATTTTTCCACAGCCCGCATTTCAGCAACTGTTTGATAATTTATATCAAGCACTTTTCTTCTTCTTGAATGTTTAGGCCTTCTTCCTCCGCTTACTTTTGGTCGTATCCTCCCTCCCCTTGTTACTCTTTGTCTTACTATTATTATTCCTAGTTTCGGTTTGTAACCAAGAGAACGCGCTCTATCAAGACGACTAGGCCGTTCTATTCTTATTGTAGCAGGTTCTTTTCTCCACTGGATTAGCTTCTGTTTTAGTTCTTTGTTCCAGTTTTCTTTTAAGTATTTATAAAATCCCATTTTTATTTTTATAGTTAAATCTCAAGAAATTTATTTTGGTTTTAAAAAGATTTTTCTTGAGATTCAGGCGCCCTTTTAAAAGAAGCTGCCCCACATTTCTTTTATTTTATGAAGTACGAAAGAGGTTATTTATAAACATATTGGTTGTTTTTGTTTTTCTTTTTATTTTTACGATGATAATTTAACGCATAAAAATCCACATAACACAAGGTGCATAGTAAAAATAACTACTATAAAATTATATCAAAATATTATATACTATTTTATATTTTAAAGTGTAAGGGGATGGTATGATAAATTTAGAAAAAAAGGCAGGAATACCGATATTTTTAACCAAAAATAATAAATTGACCTCTAAATTAATAAAAATACCTAAACCTGAGATAAGAACATTTGAAAAACTTAAAAATGTGCTTTTATTGAAAAAAACTGCTGTTAAAAATTTTTATTATATGTATAGAAATATAGCACCTAACCCTGTCTTTCTAAATTACTCTTTAAGATACGACATCACAATAATCCCCCCAAATAAAATAGGCAACGAGTTAGTAAAAACATTAGGTCATTATCACAAAAAAATAAAAAACAAAAAAATCAGCTATCCTGAAGTATATCAGGTAATCCACGGAGAAGCATTTTATCTACTACAAAAAAAAGAAGGAGAAAAAATAAAAGATGTTATATTGGCAAAAGCAAAAGAAGGTGATATAATAGTCGTGCCTCCGAATTATGGTCATGTTACAATAAACCCTTCCAATAAGACACTTGTAATGGCAAACATAGTTTATGCTTCTATGAAAAGCGACTATAAAGAAATAGAAAAAAAACACGGCGCATGTTATTATGTAATTAAGAAAAAAAATAAAATTATTTTTGTAAAAAACCAGTCATACAAAGATTCGCCAAAAATAAGGTTCAAAAAACCAACAATAAAAATATTAAAATCACCAATATATAACGACTGCACGGAAAACCCGAATAAATATTTGTTCCTTATCAAACCTGAAAAATTTAAATTTGATATTTAAGGAGGGAAAAAATGGAAAGAGAATATCTGATAGGAATCGATTTAGGAGGCACAAAGATAGAAGCAGGGCTCGTTGATTTAAGCGGAAAAGTGCTAAAAAAAATAATTATGCCTACCGAAGCAAAAGCAGGAAAAGCAAAGGTTATAGAGAATATTGTTTATACTGTCAATAAATTACGCAGGGACAGAATTTTGGGTGTTGGCGTTGGCGTTCCAGGTCCTACCGATTACAAAAAAGGCCTAGTTATCAACCCCCCAAACCTTCCAGGATGGGGCGAGGTTCCTCTTAAAAAAATTCTTGAAGAAAAATTAAGGTTGCCTGTTGCAGTAGAAAATGACGCAAAGTGTTTTGCAATTGCCGAATTTAAATGCGGTTACGAGAAAAAAGTTTCAAGCTTAGTAGGTATAACAGTCGGTACAGGTATAGGCGCAGGAATAATAATAAATGGCAAACTTTATAGAGGAAGTTGCGATAGTGCTGGCGAAATTGGCCATATGACTGTGGTTGAGGAAGGCGCAAAATGTAGTTGTGGGAATCGTGGCTGTCTTGAACAATACGCTTCAGGAAAAGGTATAGAAAGAATGTATTTTGAGAAAACAAAAAGAAAAATTTCTGCAGAGGAAATATCGCAGCTTGCTCCAAAAAATAAGACCGCTAAACTAGTAATAGATGAAGCGGCAAAGTACTTAGGAATAGGAATAGCAAACATCGCTGTTTCTTTGAACCCCGAAGTTATTGTAATAGACGGAGGTATTGCTTCTATAAAGGGATTTTTTGAAAAAGCTAAAAGGGAAGCACAAAAACATCTTTCTATCTTACCTAAAGAAGCAAAAATTGAAAAGTCAAAGACAGAAGATGCGGGAATTTTAGGAGCAGCATCTATTGTTTTTTAAAATTTAAGTTTTTATAGTAGGGACTAAATTATTCATCAACTATTTATCAATTGTATTTTACTAACTTTATTTTTTAAATGATGGGTATATAAATAAGTTTAATATATTTTATATATCTATTAATTATGATATATTAATTAATCTCCAGCTCATAATTACTAAATTATAACCATAAACAAGAATTAAGATAAAAATATAAATGCGTTTTTTTATTTAACTTTTACAATGTTAATTAAATCGCTAAAACTTAATAATATCAGAAGTTATATTAACGAAGAGATAATTTTTCCAGAAGGTTCTATACTCCTATCGGGAGATATTGGCGCTGGTAAATCAACAATACTCCTAGCAATTGAGTTTGCATTATTCGGTATTATGCGGTCGGATTTATCAGGCAATTCTTTGTTAAGAAACGGAAAAAATTTTGGTTCTGTTGAGTTGAATTTTAAAGTAGAAGATAAAGATATCATAATAAAAAGAACACTAAAACGAACAAAAGAGGGTGTTAGGCAGGATACTGGAGTAATTTTTGTTAATGGTTCTGCTATTGATTTAACTGCGCAGGATTTAAAATCGCGAGTTCTTGAATTATTAGGATACCCTTCTGATATGCTATCTTCAGCAAAATCGCTTATATTCAGATATACGGTATATACCCCTCAAGAAGAAATGAAAAAAATAATATTTGAAGATGAAAAAGAGCGCCTCAATACTCTAAGAAGAGTTTTTGGCATAGATAAATACAAAAGAATAATTGAAAATTCTGATATTATTATTAAAAAAATAGGCGAAGAAGTCAGAATCTTAAATGAAAAAATAATTGACCTTCCGGATAAAATAAAACACAAAGAAGAAGTAGAAAGTCAGCTTAGCAATCAGAAAAAAGAGAGAGAAAAAATATTAAATCTTTACCAACTACAAAAAAAAGAGCTCGAAAATAAAAAAAATGAAATTGCAATATTAGAAAAAGAAACAGAAAGATACAACGATCTTAAAAAACAGATTCTTGTTCTAAAAACAAAAATTGAAGAAAAGGAAATGCAAGAAAGAAGGTTTTTATCTGAAATTGAAAAAATAAAAAAAGAAATAAAAGAAGAAGAGCAAAATCTCAATTTATACAAAGAACTTTTAACTGAAAATATTGAAAAAGCTATTGAAGAAGAAGAAAAAGAGTATATTAAAAAAAATAATCAAGAAGTTTCTCTAAAATCCAAAATAATGGAAATTGAAAGAAGAATAAAAGAAATAAATGATGAAATTAAATCTTTTGAAAAAAAAATTTATGAAATAAAAGAGCGAAAAGAAAAAATATCTAATCTTAAAAAAATAATTATCATAAAAGATTCCTTGCGGCTGCAAATAGATAATCTAAAAAATTCTATAGAATCTGTTAAAGAGAAGATTTCAACTTTAGAAGCATTAAGGAAGAGTGCTACAGAAATAAAAAATAATATTCATACTATGGAAAAATGCCCTGTGTGTTCCCATCTTTTATTAGCTGAAGATAAACTTAGAATAGAAAAAGAATATGAAAACAAAATTAAAGAGTTTAATAACAATCTTTCTGAACTTCTAAAAACAAAAGAAGATATTTCAAAAGAAATCTGTTCTTATGAAAAAAAAATTGAAGATATATTTGTTACAGAGAAAGAGATTGAAAGATTGGAAGGAGCGCTTTCCGACGCTTCCAACATAGAAGACGGTTTCAGAAAAAAACAAGAAACTGTTGCAGAGCTTAAAAAACAGCGTTTAGAGTTACAAGAAGAAATCAAGAATCTAAATATTGAAGATATTAGAGCTTCTTTATCTAAGAAAAAAGAAATTAGTAATAAACTAAAAGAAATGGAGTTTATTAGAAAAAACCTTTCTGAAAAAAAACAAAAAGTTCAAGAAAATGAAAGGCTGATAAAAGAATTAATCGAAGAAAAAACAAAAATAATTAACGAAAAAAATAAACTCTCTGAAGAAATTTCTAAAATTGAAAATTGTGAAAAAGAACTCATAAAATCAAAAAACGAATTTGAAAAAATAAGAGATGAGTTGCTTAGTGTAGAAATTCAAAAATCAACAATTGAAAAGGATATTCAAACTTATGAAAAAACTCTAAAAGAATTGTCTGAAGAGGTAAATGCAAAGATGCTGACTAAAAATAAAATTGAAAAGTTAAAAGAGAAGCAAGAGTGGATTAAAGAAAAGTTAATACCTTTGGCAAAACTTATAGAATCCCACATAATGCAGACGGTATATGAAGAGTTTGAAAGTCATTTTAAGAAATGGGCTTCTTTGCTAATAGAAGACGAATCAATTAATATCAAACTTGATGAAAACTTTTCTCCTGTTGTTGAACAAAACGGTTATCCGATTGACATATCTTTTTTGTCGGGGGGCGAGAAAACAAGCTGCGCCCTTGCGTATAGATTGGCGCTTAACAAAGTAATAAATGACATTATGTCTTCTATAAAGACAAAAGATATATTAATTCTTGATGAACCAACTGATGGTTTTTCTTCCGAACAACTTGACAAGGTCAGAGATGTCTTAGAACAGATAAACTTAAAACAAATGATAATTGTCTCTCACGAAGCAAAACTTGAATCTTTTGTTGATAATATCATAAGAATTTCAAAAACACATCATATAAGTAAGGTTATTGAATAATAAAAAGAATTTTAAAATATACTCTAAATGCTATCTAAAAAAGAATATTATAAAATGCTGGTAGTATTTGAATTTATATAATCCTTTTTTATTGTGTGTCGTTTATTATTAAAATTATTAAGAATAAAAAAATGTGTGTTAATATTCCTGAGTGCAATAATTTTATTTATTTTTGGATTTTTTATAAAGTTTATAATTCTTGATGAGGAGTATTAAACCTCCTAATGTTGCCCCTAAAAAATTAGCAACTAAATCTTTCGGAGTATCATTACCTTCTAAATCGCCTGAACCATAAAAAAATACTCCCTCGCCATTTCCGAGAACGCTGTTACCTGTGAATTCTATTACCTCCTGCAAAGCATTGATCCCTAATGTAACAAGCAGGGTAATGATTATTATTTTAAAATTAAAATTTGTTTTGGTTTTATTTTTCTCCTTTAATTTATAATATTCAAAACTATATTGAAAGAAATTAAATATAATAAAAAATAAAACAAGTGGCCCATAGAAGTGTAGCAGTTTATCATAACCCAAAAAACCGAATATGTAAAAATCGTAAAAACCATTAACCCCGAGCAAATGACCTAAAAGAAATATAACACCTAAAAAAGTAGTTGTTATTTTAAGATTCAATTTTTCTCTATAATTATATGTTAAGTAAAGTAATATTAATATCATCAGAGAATCAAAAACTGCTTTTGAACCGATAATAAAAGCCCTTATCAATGATATAAAAGTAGCTAATGTTATTATAATGAACAATGCAGTTATTATTTTGTCTCTTCGTTTTTCTTCCTGCTTAGTTTTCAGCATAAACATTTTTCTTTATTCTATCTTATTGTTCTATTCTTTTTATTTATTCGTATTTAAAAAATTTATCTAATGTTTATATCCTGTTCGTAATACAAAAAGATAACTAATCAATGTTACTAAACTAAAAACAATTTAAAAGAAATTACTGTAACTCAGTTTCTAATTTTTCTTCTCTGTAAATAGAAGCAAAAGAAGGAGCAACTGCTATCCAATCTTCTCCAAACCCTGCAATGTCTGCTTCAACAGCGTCGCATGTTTTTTTGAGTTTGTTTATTGCTCTCTTCAACTCTACCAAATCTCTATCCCTTAAAGGCCTTATATTAACAAGGGCTATTGTGTATCCTTCTCTTAAAGAATCTATTACAGGTTTTATATCCTCAAAGTCCTCAAGTATAAAAGGCCTTATTAAAATTTTTGATTTTTTTGAATCCTGAGGTAGAACTTCCACATAGTCAGCGGATTCTACTGGAAATTCGTAATCGTCAGAACCTAATCTCTTTAATGATCGCGATATTTTACTAAAAAGTCCTGTCATAAAAAAAAATGATGCAAACATCTATTTAAACCTTTCGATTTTTATAGATTTTATAATTTCTAAAGAGTAGTATAATTCTTTTTTAATTTAGAACTAAAAAATTTAAATTCCTTAAAAAATTATAAATTTTGGGTTATATTAAAAATTTGGGTTATATTAAAAATTACCAAATAATCGCGTAAAATCGTTAAAAATATAAAGATATAAGAAAATTTATAAATAGAGCTATTTTATCCAAAGGTGGGTGTTTTAACATGGTAAGCAGAATAGGTGGAGGAAGAAGAAAAACTAGGGAAAGGATGACAAAAGAGAGAAGAACAAAAGGAAAAATAAGCATAACAAGATATTTTCAAGATCTTAATGCTGGCGATAAAGTAGCATTAAAAGCAGAACCAGCATACCAAAAAGGTATGTACGACTTAAAGTTTCATGGAAAAATCGGAATCATAAGCAGAAAAATAGGTAGATGCTATGAAGTGAAGATAAAAGATGGAAAAATAAAAAAATTAATAGTACACCCTGTCCATTTAAAAAAAGTTCAGGACGGTTTATCAAAATGACAAAGCCACAGATAATATCAGAAACCCCAATAACTCTTGTTGAAACAAAAAGAATGCTTGAAAAAATAAAAAAAAGAGATAAAGAGTTTAGTTTCAGATCAGGGAAAACCTATGATTATTTGCTAAGTATAGGTACTAAAGAAGAAGAAAAAGTTGAAGAATTAGTTAAAAAAATAGAAGAACTTAATATCCCCAGGATGAAAAAGGAGCATATTGTAAAACTTGTGGATCTAAAACCGGAAAGTATAGAAGAAATAAAAATAATACTCCAAGAAGCTACAATAACTGCTGAGAACCTTAAAAAAATTGAATCAGTGATTGTTAAGAATGCTAATTAATTTTGAAAATGGAAGAAAAAAAAGAAGAATATGCAATAGTATTGGACTTCCTCCCAAACGGCTATCCAATGGATCCGAGGCCTATGTTCAAAAAGATACCAATAGCGCAAGCTATTGGCAAAGAGCACTTTTCTCTTCTTGAATTAGCACCTAAAAAAGATGTTTTTCTTCAACCGCATGAAGAAGTGTATATCGGAGAAGGAAAAAGAGATAAAATACACCACATAATAGGCAAAATAAACAGCAAAAAATTAACAGCTACAGCGATGGAAGAGTTAAAGCACTTTGTTGAAGAAGCGGTTAAAAAAAATGAAAAAAAGTTTGTTGATTTTTTTAATAACGCAAGACCTCTGACAACCAGGATGCACCAAATAGAGCTGTTACCAGGATTCGGGAAAAAGCATATGTGGGAGATTCTTAAAGCGCGAGAAGAAAAACCATTCGAATCGTTTGACGACCTCAAAAACAGGGTAAAACTAATACCCGACCCTAAGACCGCGATAATAAAAAGAATATTACAGGAGCTTAGTGGAGAAGAAAAACACTGCATCTTTGTAAGGTAGAAACACTAAAAATTATTTCAATAACAAAAAATATTAAATCTGAATAAGTAATGTTTTAAATTCTTTTGATATAGTTATAAGCAGAAAATGCAGCAATGCACCCCTGCGCAACGCCTGTTATTGCCTGCTTGAAAATAGAGTTTGTCACATCACCAACAGCAAATACCCCTTCTATATTTGTTTTTGTTTCTTTATCAATAATTATTTCTCCTTTTTCGTTAAGATTGATACCTATCGATTTTGCCAAATCAGAAACAGGTATATGCCCCGCTGCTATGAAAACGCCGTCAATAAGAAGTTCCCTGTTTCTCTTATATTCTTTTTCCAACAAAACTTTTGTCACAAATTTGTTTCCGCTTATTAAAGAGATATTATTATTTGTTACAATTTCAATGTTGCTCTTATTCTTTATTCTAGTTATGTTTTCGTGTTCTGCCCTTAATTTTTCACCTCTGTAAATAATATAAACTTTTGAAGCGAGTTGTGACAGCAATTCTGCTTCTAATACTGCGGTATCAGAACCCCCCACAACGGCTACTACTTTGTTTTTGTAAAAGTGTGCATCGCACAGGGCACAATAACTAACTCCTTTACCAAGAAATTCTTCTTCTCCTTTAATTCCTAATTTTCTTGGGGAAGTTCCTGTAGCTAATATTATTGTTTTAGATTTATGATTTTCTTTACCATCAAAAACCAAAAAAAAATTGTCTTTTTTGCCAATAGCAACCACTTTTTTATCAAATATGTCAGGGCTGTATTTACGTGCGTGAAGTTCTATTTTCTTCGCTAATTCCTCCCCACTTATACTTTCAAAGCCGGGGTAATTTTCTACATTATGAGCCATAAGAATAGTGCCTCCCGAAAATTCAGAGAAAATAGCTGTGTTAAGCCCTAACCTGCGAGCATACATCGCCGCTGCAAACCCAGAGACGCCTCCCCCTACAATTATTACATCATACATCTTTATTTATTCTCATTTAAGTTATTATTCACCTTTAAAAAAATTACAAAAAGAAGTTATTTATGAGCTTATAAAAATTTCGTATTTTAAAAATTCAAAACTTTACCTCGTTTATTTTGTAATTACCCCTTACATAATCAGTAATTTTAAGATATTTTGGCTTTATTCTTATAAAAACTGATTCTTTTGCTACAAAAAAATCTTCTGCTTCGGGAATTTTCTCTATCATAAAAGGTCTTATCAGTTTCTTTTCCTTTTCATCTAAAAATTCTGCTACCCCATCAATTTGTATTGTAGGAATTTCAAAACCAATAACAAGTGAAACATTTTTATTTTTTATCAGGTTTTTATACTTCCTATAATATTTTGATGTCGCAACATAAAAAATAAAATTATCATCTACTACAAACGCCACCACTGCTGCTTCTGGTTTTTTGTTAGCGCATGTAGCAAGTACGCAGATGTTATGCTTCTTTATCTCTTCTAATATTTTGGTTTTCATAATTTCTATTTATTTAATGTGTAATTCTTAATATTATTAATAACTACTTTTACAAATTTAAATTCTATTAATGTAATCGCTTATTTAAATGTTTATATTTTTTAAGTTAAACAAAATTAAACCATAAGTTTTTCTTATATTTTTATTAAGAAAAAATTAAGTATCTTATTCACCTATTATTATACCATACCCTATTAATCTAAATCTTGTTCCTATTCTTCTTGATATTGTTACTCTTGCTCCTTTATCAGCACAAACTGGTAATTTCAAAGAGCAGTGAAATCTGTTTTTTGAAAGATTATTAACTATACCTACTGTTGCTGCCGAATTAACATTAAGCATAAGGGGTTCGCCCATTTTTATAGGTTCTACAATAATATCTTCTTTTGTACCCACAACTCTATCAAGGAGGGTTGTTTCTAATGTCAAAGAAACCCACACAGGAGGCAGTTGGTTTTTTCTTCCTACAACTGCACCTACTAGTTGGTCAGATTTTACTATTGAGGGGTCAAGTTCTGTTAGTAACGCTATAGAGCCCCCAGGAGTTACTGAATCTACATTTTCTCCACCTGTTTTTATGGATACTATCTTTGTAAATAAGGGCTTCCAGACACTTTTTCCTTCTTTCTCCATCTTTCTGCCGGGTCTTATTTCTATTTCTTCTCCAACTTTTAATTGACCTTTCACAAGTGCTCCCCCAAGAACCCCTCCTACTAATTTAGAAGGGGGTATGCCTGGTTTGTTTATGTCAAAAGACCTTGCTATTAACATCAAAGGGGGGCTTTCTGTATCTCTTTGTGGAGTTGGAATGTGCTTAATTATTGCCTCAATAACAGCATCTATGTTCACCCCGTATTTGGCAGATATCGGTATTACAGGAGAATTTTCATAAGCTGTTCCTTTAAGAAACTCCTTTATCTCTTCGTAGTTTTGTCTCGCTCTTTCTTCGGTAACGAGGTCTATTTTGTTTTGTATTATAACAACATTTTTTAATCCTATAATCTGCATAGCCATTAAATGCTCCCTCGTCTGGGGCTGGGGGCAGTGTTCGTTTGCTGCTATTAAGAGCAAAGCGCCATCCATAATCATCGCTCCTGCAAGCATTGTAGCCATTAAAGACTCGTGGCCTGGAGCGTCTATAAAAGAAACTTTTTTTATTGGGATAGATTTACCACCGCATTCGCAGTTTTCTTTTGTTGTGTATTTTTCACACTGTTGGCATTTTCTAAAAGTTATATCAGCATACCCCAATCTTATTGTGATGCCTCTTTTTAGTTCTTCGGAATGTGTATCTGTCCATTTTCCAGAGAGCCTTTCTGTTAGTGTTGTTTTCCCATGGTCAACATGTCCTATAAGTCCTATGTTTATCTCCGGTTGTGGTTTAATAGTGCTAATATTACTTAGTCCCGATTGATTTTTTTCTTTTCTTATTTCTTTCTTTTCAGGTCTCATCTTGTTATTTTTTGTTATAGTCAGAACTAAATCCCACAAAAAGCAGATAGTTTATAAAGGTTTGCGATTTTTTTATTTTCAAAAATTTTATAAACTCTTAAGTAAAAACTTTTTCTAGGGGTGTTGTTTTTTATGAGTGAAGACTTCAAACGAAGCGTCTTATCAGATTTAGGGTTTACCAAAAACGAAATTGAGACATACCTCGCAATTTTAGAACTTGGATCATCTACTTCTTGGGAGATTGCTAAGAAAACAAAAATTCATAGGACAAATGTCTATGATGCAATAAGCCGTTTAGTAAAGAAGGGAGTTATTTCGTACATTATAAAAAATAATAAAAAATTTTACGAGGCCCCTGACCCTTCGCTACTTATGAACATACTTAAAGAAAAAGAGTTAGCACTCCAAAAGATTATTCCTGAGCTTGAAATAGCAAAAAAAATTGCAGGTAAAGAAAGTCAAGCGTGTATTTTTGAAGGGATTAAACCCTTTCAGGAGATACTTATGAGCTGGTTAAGATTTAACGAGCCAATCCTTTGTTATGGCATACCAAAAAACGCTCCTGAAATGATGAAGTATTTCATACCTCACTTTCACGAGTTAAGGATTGCCAAAAAGATACCTATGAAACATATTTATAATTATAACGCAGAAGAAAGAATAAAATATCTTAATACTCTTCCTTATACAGAAGCGAGGTACCTTCCTCAAAAGTATTATTCAACCACTTCTACAAATATATGCGGAGATGAGGTTGTTCTTGTTCTATGGCTTGAAACCCCTGTTGTAATACAACTAAAAAATAAACAAATTGCCAATTCTTATAAAAACTATTTTGAAATATTATGGAAAGACAGTAAAGTAGTCAAATAAATTAAAGTAAATTAACAAGAAAAAAAACTTTTATAAAACAATAAAAATCAAAACTACTAAATAAAAAAATAACCTTTATAAATAACCTTTCAAACACCTGAAAAATGGAAGGTATAATTGTCAATTTTAGATCGAGCAAGCACAGGCAAAAAAATAACCAAATGGTAGTGTTTGTAGCAGAAGATAAAGAAAAAGCTGCTAAGTTGGTGGGTAAATCAGTAGTTTGGACTAGCCCTGCAAAAAAAGAGATTAGGGGAAGGATTACAGGGGTTCATGGGAGAAAAGGCGCTGTAAAAGTTCTTTTTGAAAAAGGAATGCCGGGGCAGTCTGTTGGTTCAAAAGTGAAAATAGAATAAAACATTTAGATATTTCTTTTAAAAAAAGGTTAAATAGTTAAAATTAAATATGTAAGGAATAAGTAAAAAAATAAGAATTATTTCTTCGTAGGAGGGGTTACTCCGCCAGCCCACGGAGGAAGATAAGGAGCTATCGCGGGCCATATATAAGGAGCAATAACAACGAGGGCAGCTACAACAAAACTATGAAACCACGTCTCTTTAAGCCCGTGAGTAGCCATCCCTGCGCTTTTTAAAGCAGCTGAAACTCCATGTATCTTTATCATCATAACCAAACCTATAGCTACACGAAAATAGTGTATATTACCAATCAAAGGCACAGTTGAAAGAGCCGGAAATAAGTGAAAAACAAAAGAAACATTAAAAACAGCTAAAGATGCTATTATAGCAATTATTAATGCGTGGAGTCCGTGACCGAATCTGTGTGTAGGGATTGTAACATCTCTGTGGATTAGAATAATTTCGTAAAAACCTATCACAATCCCTGCAACAATTGCGGGTGTAATAGTAAGAATAGGTGTTGTTGGCTCTACCATTGGATTGGTTTTAAATCATCGAATATTTAAATATTTCTTTATAATCAATGAGTAAAAATTTTTAAAAATAAAAAAATCTAAATTTCTGTAACTTGTCTAAGAAGTATTAATAATAAAAAATGTAAAAAAAATAAAAAAGTATTTAAATATAATAAATAAAGATAGCTTAATAAATATCCAGAAAAGGGGTTTAGATGAATAAAAATAAAAATAGAGTTATTATTTTATTATTTTTATTTATAATTTTACTTCCTTGTGTTGTAAAACTTGTCCATGCACAAACAATAGAAGCGGCTCCTTTTAAGTTATTATGGAACATAATAGAAAAAAATTTCTCTTTTATTTTTGGGCTAACGGGAAGCAGTCTTGAAATTTTTGTACGGGTGTGTCTCTTTGTTATAGTAGCATCTTTATTATGGTCCCCGGCTGAACTTTTATTTAAAAGAAAAGGTATTGTTGCAGGGGTAGTCATACCTGTATCGTTGCTTAGTGTTTTATTTATACCCGTAGGTGTTCTTTTTAATGTGTTCAGTTTATATGGAATATTTTTTGTTATGGGTCTTTATGGGGTAGTTATTCTTGCTCTTTTCCTTGCTTATAGGAGTATTAATAGAATGTTCGGGGCTGGCTCTACTGTTGGCTTGTTTATTAAAATCATATTAGGCACATTAGGACTTTTTACTGGTTACAAATTTAACGAACTTCTCGCGGAACAAACAACTGCTTTTGCAAGCACTCTTTCTGACTTCGGGTTCCCAGCACTTATTATGCTTGCGTTTGCTTTGTTTATTGTAGGAGCCATAATAATGTATATAAGACACAAAGGAGGTATAGTATATAGAGAAGGTGGTTTTTTAGCAGGAATAAGAGACATAGGAAGTGTTACCCCTTTTTCAAAATTAAGAAAAAGAGAAAAAGAAGAAGAAATATTTAACAAACGAACAGTAGATTTTATAAAAGATTTTG
This sequence comes from Candidatus Woesearchaeota archaeon, assembly GCA_038890975.1. Lineage (GTDB taxonomy): Archaea > Nanobdellota > Nanobdellia > Woesearchaeales > CAIVOO01 > JAWAEZ01. Next base: position 14,688 of record JAWAEZ010000002.1, on the reverse strand, counting down.
ATGACAATTTCACATATTTAACACATAACATTAATAACCTCTCTGCTTTGAGCGCCGAAGAAATTAAAAATGAAGAAAATATCATAAGATTACTAAGAGAGATTATAGATAATATATTTTCTCTTAAGGGTTTATTCCTCACATATACTTCCCTTTTTTCTATTGAAGGCACTCCTGAATTAGAAGCAAAAAAACAGCAAATTGTAGAAAAAATAAACTTGTCTGTTAATAAAATAAACTCAATTCTTAATTCTTTGTATGAATCATTTAATATATTCATTGAAAACTTAACAAAAGAATCTAAACAAATAGAAGAAGAAAAAGAAAAAATAGAATCAATAAAGAAAGAAGTTGAAGCAGAAGATATTAATATAGAACAAGAAATAAACAAAATAAAAGAAGAAATAAACGAAAAAGAAAAAAGAATAAATGAAATCCAAAAACTAAGCGAAAAATATCCACAAAATTCCGTTGTTTACGAATCTACATTAAGGACATTAAACGATGATGTAATAAAAGAAAAACGAAAAGAACAAGATTTAAAAGATATAAAACAAGAGATAGAGAATATTGGTAACGAAATTAAAAAAATAATAGAAATATTATTAGAAATGACAAAATCTAATGCGGAAATTAGTAGCAGAATAATAGATTATTCTCCTAAAATTAAAAATGCAGCAGATAATATAAAAGAAAAGAAATTTGACGAATCAGCATCTATTCTTAATGAAGTGATTAATGATATAGAAATAAAAAAAGGGAAACGTATAAAAATTGGTTTATTAGAGCAATATTTTGATGAAATTGAAAAAATCACTAAAAGTTGGGAAAATATTAAAAAGCAATTAACATATTTAATACAAAAAAATACCTAAAAAATAAAAAAGAAGCAGATCAACATGATTAGAAAAAATATTATCAAACGATTTTTAATAAGCGGGCTTGTCCCTCTTTTAACTATCCCTCTTGTTTATGCTTTAGAACCTATTAAGTTTTTAGCGGATATTTTAGAAAATAATCTAAGCTGGTTATTTATAGATTTAACAACAAGAGCTCCTAATTATTTCTGGTTAAGAGTTATGCTCTGGATTGTTCTATTTGCTACTTATTATGCAGTGCTAATAGGCGTGGTTCCTAATTTTAGAGAAAGAAAAAATATTTCTATTACAGTAGCTATTGTCATGGCATTAATTTCTGTTATTTTCATACCGAATGGTATAATTATTTCAATAGGAAAATCCTATGGTTTGGCTGTAACATTTCTTCTTATGGGGTTGCCCATAGTAGGAGCGGTATATCTAATGCATATATCATTCCCGACAGGGAAAAAGGATAATAAGGGCGTTCCTATTATTCCCGCGAAAAGGAAATTTAATCATGCTATAAGGGCAGTGCTTTATTATTTAATATTTACCTTACTTGGGAATTTTATCAATGCGATGGTAAAAGATCCTATATTCTCAACAGCCAGTGCAGAAAGCGCTTCTTTCGGAGCATTTATAGAAGCCATCACATTAATAATGATGTTTTATCATCTTTTCGCAGCGATATTCACGAGTTCGGCGCCAGGAGAAGGTGAAAAAGGTGAAGAAGGGTGGCTTTTACAGAAAATAAAAGAAGGAGCCAAAGATGCAATAATGCCCCCTCAGGAAGAAAAAGCTAAAAAAGAAGAGCTAAAAGAAAGTGTAGATTTAAGTAACACAAGGAATACTATCTCAGTATTAAACCACGAAATAAACTTGTTAGATAATATAGCTTCAACTCTTAATAAGAGTATGAAATCTTATAGAGAAGCTAAAATTCCTGAAAAAGAAGATTACTTAGCTAAAATTGTAGCGGTTTGTGATGATATAAGAAAAACAGGAGAAAAAATAGATATGATATTATTCACATTAGTTAGTGATCCCAATTTTTCAAAACTTCAAGAAACAGATTATATACAAATACACTACGCATTAAGAAGATACAGGGTTGCTCTTGAATTAATAATAAGCACATTAGCTTATGCTTAAGTGGTAAGAAAATGGAAAGAAAAATTTTTTTGGAACTTTTAGCAAGGATTGATATAGAGCAAAGAAAAGAAAAGTTTGGAGAAGTAGTTAAAAGAATGTCTGCAAAGGCATCTTCTAAAAGATGGTTCGTAGAAGCAATTAACCAAGAGCTTTCTAAACTAAATAGTTCTTTATCGGCAATTGAAAGAAAAAAAGTTTCCAATGTTTATTTTGATTTATTAAAAGAACAATTTAAAGAAACAATAAATAAAAATAACGAGCGTATAAATGAATTAAAAGTAATTATTTCTAAAAATAGAGAATTGATTAATTCCTTGGTTAAAGAACAGAAGAAAGGAAAAAACAAGGATAATATTGCAAATATAACTGAAAATATTGAAAAAAATATTCAAACTTTCAAACAAAAAATAGAAGAAACCATGAAAGTGTTCACAGCATTAAATAACATAGCTGCCGAACATGAGGATATTAAAAAAATAGGAGAAAGATTGAGAAACTTACCAATAACGTTAGAAGCGCTTGAAAATTGCAAAAAAAATATAAAGATATCTTATGAGGAAAAAGAGACATCTTTACTAATTGAGCGAGTATTAAAAGAAAATAAAAATAACGAAAAAACAATGGAAGAATTAATAAATATCATAAAGAATATGAATAATATTATAGAAAAACTTTTTCGTTAGTAAATTGTATTTATTTTTTCTTTGATTCTATCAACTATCCCCAATGATTTTTTGTAATGTTCTTCCATTTCCCGGACTGCATTTGCTAAAACAAATTCTAGGAAACTATAATCAGGATAAATGTATGTATTATAATATCTAAAATCTTGTTTGTTTTTAATAAAAGAGTCGTCTATTATATTAATCAAATAAGGTACTTTCTCTCTTGCTTCGTTCAATGAATTTCTGATTTGTGATACATCGTTTATAATCGCTCTAATGTCTCTAGTGTTTGAAACAATTTTTTTTAGTATTCTGCTCTTATAACCAAAAATATTAGGAGTTAATAAATAAAGAATGTACTCTTTCCTAGAATTATTAAGTAATTTATTAGTTATAGAAGGGCACACAACTCTTATCCTATACTTGTAGTCTGCATCTTCAGAAAAATTAATATTTTTATTTTTTAAAATGGATTCAAGCTCATCGGCTAATATTATCTTGGTAATTTGTCTAAAATTAGAAGGTATTACCTCGCTGTTTTTTTCTTTATATTTTTTTTCTATGAATAAGTTAATTCCTTTTTTTAAAGCCGTAAATATCTTCTCATTAACCGGATATAAAGCCGGATATCTGGAATATTGCGCGACATAAGATTCAAAATTATCATTTACATAATTTAAAATAAAAGATAAAAATTCTGATTCAGGTGAATAATTTAAAATTTTTAAAAGTTTGGGAATATGGCAATCTAAAACATAAACTAATGTTCCTGAAGAATCAAATGTCACATTAGAAACATAAGTGTATTTATCTCTAGGGTGCGGTAATGATGCTTTTTCTTGTATTGTTTTTTTCTCAAAATCTACAAAGAATAATTTGAATGCTTTTTCATCCGCTAAGGCGATTTTTCCTGTGTGGTGTATATCAAAATCATTAAAAGGGAAATCAAAATCAATAGACATCATCTCTTCGGCCTTTGTTTTATGGATATCAAGGTGAAAGAGGTCTAATTTGTTTTCGTAGTGAATTGCTAAAATGTTCAAGTTTGGTTCAAACTTATAAACTTTTATGTGTGAGGCAGGGAAAGGAAGAGTTTCCTTCGGAATGATGATCTCGGATATTTTTTTTATTTTAGAAAAATCTTGAATATCCCATACAAAGATTTTATTCATATGTTCAGTTATTAGTTCGTTATTCTTTGTTAGCCCAACTAATTGCCCTTCTATGCCACTATCTATATGTTCTTCTTCTTTATATGTGTGATTAAAAATATTCTCTTGCATTTTTATTTCTTTTTTAACAAAAAAATAAAAATCAGAGGGGAACATTTGTATTGCTAACAATTTTCTATTAGCGACGATATTAAAATGAGATGATAAAATTAATTTATCTAACCCTTTCGCATTCTCTAATTTTTTATCGTAATCGTTTTTATCCCAGAAAAAATCCTTTGTGATAGTATCTAAATCTCTCAAGTGGTATATGAATGGGTCAGAAGGAGAAAAAACAAAAAAACCTTCTCCTTCTTTATCCCTCAAACCAGCAAAATAAAAACGTTCATTGTTAACAAGTTTCGCAAGTAGATGTTGTAAAAGTGGCTTAGATAATAAAGGACAAAGAAGCCACCGGTCTTTTTCTTCTTTGGAGCGGTCTTTCTTTTCTTCGTACAAATCATCAATAATAGATTCTAATTTTTTTATTTTTTCTCGCTTATTTTTTGAAAATTCTAAATTCAATCTTTCGTGACGGGATAATCTTCGCGGGTGTTCTATAAGTTCGGATATAATACTCGCAGAATTGTCTAAATCGTAAAAGTGTAATTCCTCATTCACATTAGTAACGCATTTTATAGCAAAATCTAAGTAGCAATCCAAATTTTTAGATTTTTTTGTATCTACAAGATAGTTGGCTAATCTAAGCAAAACAGCAGCATTAATTAAATCATCTAATGTTGTTCTACTATTCTGCGAAATAATTTCTAAAATTTTTTTTAATGGTTTTTTAATTTTTTCAGAATCTTCTTTTAAAATATATAATTGCTCAATAGAATCAGCAATAACAATAGCTTTTTCATTATTGTTTGCTGACCTTCGGTATTGCTCAAAAAAATTTTGTTCTAAATCGTAGTTCTCGTTTGGAGTGATATCTTCCCCTGAAAAAAGATTAAGCACTGCAAACGTTGTATCCCTGCTTTTTTTATCTTTTGTTTTTATTATATTCTCGAGTGTTAATAGTGAAGTAGCAATAAGGTTTTCAAGTACTACCATAAAAATTTTAGAGAGAAATTCTTATATAAATTTTTTTATTTTAACTATTTAAAAGTAATAATATAAAAGGTATTAATTAAAAGGCAAAATAAAATATAAAATTTCTCAAAACAAAAGAAACAATAAACTTCTTAATATTAAAAAAATAATCAAAACTTTAAAGAGTTGAAAATAAAAAGAAAAGTATATAAACTAATTAAAAAAATAAATGTTTATGGAACTTGAACTATACAAAAAACCTAAAAATACAATAATAATAGAAGGTTTTCCTGGCTTTGGTCTTGTAGCGAGTATTAGCACAGAATTTCTTATAAATCATCTTAACACAGAAAAAATTGGTGTTATTAAAATTAAAGAAACATCGCCCCTCATAGCCATTCACGAAGGAAAAGTTGTTGAACCAGTAGGTTTGTATTACAACAGGGAAAACAACATAGTAATTGTACACGCAATAACAAATACCCAAGGTCTAGAATGGGAATTAAAAGAAACAATAGTAAAGCTTGCAAAAGAGCTCGAAGCCAAAGAAATAGTATCAATCGAAGGTGTTATCGGTGCAGAAGGCAGAGAGACAAGAAGCTTTTATTTCTCAAATTCCCCAAAAAATGGAAAAAAATTTGAAAATTCTAAAATAGAAAAATTAAAAGAAGGAGTTATAGTAGGGGTCACAGGTGCTCTTCTATTAGAAAAAGATGTTCCTGTATCCGCGATATTCGTAGAAACAAGAACAGCAATGCCTGATAGCAAAGCGGCTGCAAAGGCAATAGAAGTACTTGATAAGTATCTCGGGCTTAATGTGGATTATGCTCCGCTGCTAAAACAAGCTGAAATATTTGAGAAAAAAATAAAAAAGATTTTACAGCAGAAAGAAGCTATCAGCGAAGAACAAGAAAAGAAAAGAATGAGTTATATAAGTTAATATTCTTCATGATATTAATAATATCTCATATTTTACCATAAAAAGTGTTAAATTATTTGAGTATAGAGATGTTATATGTTACATTATATTAAACATATTATAGCAGAAGTATTAAAATTAAATTGACTCCTCTTCCTCTTTTTTTAATTTTTTCTTATTTGTTTTCCTGGTAGTTTTTTTATTTTCTTTTTTGCTTTGGGCGTTTTCTTTTTCTGTGATATTGGTGATATTTTTAGATTTTTTATTTTTCATTTTTTCCTTTATTTGTTTTAATTTTTGTCTTTGTTTTTCATATAACCCTATAATTCCAGCGATTGCTGCTACAAGAGCGGATATTAAAAGAGCATTCTGTCTTAGCCTTTCTCCCAAAGTAATTTTTTGTTTTAGTGAATTTTTAAGACCGTAATCAATTTCTTCAAGAGAAAGTTCAAGAAGCAGTAATTTACTTTTTGCTGACGAAAATTTTTTTTCCTCAATATCAAGTTGTATCCCACTAACATGATTTCGTGCATTTTTTATTGAATCATAAACCTCAGAAACAAGATACCCTTCTGACTTTTTTCTTGAATATTCAAGTTCGTATTCGCGTAATTTTTCTTTGTACAAATTAAACTTGTTTATTATTTCTGTAGCGTTTATCTCTGCTTCTGGCTTTGATTTATTTTCTGCGATAATATTAATCCGTGTCAGATAAATTGTGTTGTAGGTTTTCCCATCAATTGGCCATGAAGCCTTAACTATGACATCTTTTTGTCCTTCTCCTTTAATATCTACTATCACAGGCACTATTGAAAGTTCTTCTGGTTCTACCGGGTCTTTAGATTCAGCATAAGATTCTACAATACCTGCACCTATTAATGTAACATTTAAGTAATTGACAGTTATGCTGCCATTATTTTTTATGAATACATTTACTTGGGACGTTCCTTCTTTAAATGTTGTTGGGCTTATCTTTTCAATAATTAGTTCTGCAGATTTTTTAACAATTTCAATTCTTATCTTATCATTAGAATCAGTTGTTAATTTATTTTTTGTCCCTTCAAAAACTATTACAACATCAGGAATATTATATTTTATCTCGTATTTTGTTATATTAATATTTTTACCTCCGAAATCCGGCATAGGATAAGTACATACTGAACCGCATTCAATATCTATCACTGCTGAATCACTCCACGGATTTTCTATTGTCTGGTTTATAATTTTTGTCTCGTTAATACATTCTGTTATGTTTGTTTCGGGGTTTATTCCGCAATGCTCTTCTATTGTTTGATTTTGTATTACAATTGTTTCAATGCCTGTTGCTTTGACTGTAAATTTTACAGGCAAAGCGCATGATAATGCTGGGTAAAATAGCAGAATCAGCATTAATAGTATTACGAAGAGATAATTTTTTTTCATAAGGTTTATCTCTTAATAAGTTATTTTTAAATCTTTTGTTATTATATTTAAAATTCTTCTTATTCTTTTTATATTTAGTTGATATAATCCAAAAATTAAAAGGTTTAGAACTAAAAATATTTTGGGCTGTTTTCTGTATAAATATCTATTGCTACTTTTTATTCAACTTAGGTAACTTTTTTAATTTTGAATAAACTAAACAGATAACTAATTCACTTAAAAGTAGTAAAAAATAGTAAAGTTTATAAATTCTCACTTTTACTATATAAAATAGGTGATACTAATGTTTTTTGAAAAAATAAAGAACTCTTTCAAAAAAGTAAAAAAAGATGTTGAATCTTTAAGACAAAGCACAAACGACTGGGTTGTTTTCTTAAACAGAAACCAAGCAGATATTAAAATAAAAATATACGAGCTAGAAAATAGGATAAGAAAACTTGAAGCAGAAAAAGAAATTGAAATTTATAGATAAACTATAATAGCAAATCATGAATAAAATTTACCAAATAAATAACCCATTAAAAAAATAATATTTTAAATATACTAATATACAATTAAGGTAATATATTAGAATAATAATGAAAAGTTTGTTTCTTGGAATTTTCAAAAAAATAATCTATTCTGGAAAAATATCATTATAGTTAGAAATTATCCCGGCAGGTAGTAGATAATACCGACAAAATAGTTTGAGGCGTTCTCAACAAAGAAGCCCGCCAGAAGAACAAAAAAAAGCAAAACTATGTAATATTTGGAGATAATCCCTGCTTAAAAGGGATTATTCCGACATATTTTAATTTTTGTGTTATTCTCATTGAATTTTATTCTTAGCTATTAAAAAAACAGGTATTAAAATATTTATTGATTTATTTTAGTTGATTAAAAGAGTTTTTCACATTTTAATTAAATATTTTAATAAAAAGTTGAATATTTTAATCAAAATTCTTTTTAAGTTTATGTATAAAAGCACTTTCCACTGGACATTCTTTTGTGAAATATATAAACACCTTTGTATTATTATTCCATATCACAATCGAAAAAATGAGGTGATAAAAATGAAAATAACCCTTAATAACAAAGAACCAGGGCTTAACCCAACATCAGAAGAATTGGCAAAAGTAATAATATCAAGAATAGGATTAGAACCAAGAAAAACTGGCTCAACAGAGAATATGCATAAAGTTTTCCTCGAAATTTACGAAAGATCCAAACTAGCAACAAGAGAAAAAAAACCAGAACTTGCTGTTATGACAGTTGAAGAGATGGCAGTTTTTGCAGGCATCACAAGACAAACTATGTACGATTATCTCAAAAGATGGCTTGACCTTAACTTAATCGTTAAAACCTCCTACATAAAAGAATCAAAAGTTATAATTGGTTATAAACTTAATGGCGCGACATTAGAAAGTGCTTTTGAAAAAGCTATGCTAAAAATACAGAATCATATGGATATTACGAAGAAATATATTTCAGAACTTCAGAGAATAATTAAAAATGAGAAAATCAGTCAAACACAAAAAGAAAATATGTTAAGCCAAGATAATGTAATCAATAATCAAAACTTTTAATTATTTTTTAAAAATATTTGTAGACATTTTATCATATAATAGTCAGCATTTTATTTAACCGGTATTTTAACGACATAATTAATGAAAAATATTTTACAATAATTTTAGCGATAATTGTCGGTATTATAATATTCTACCGAAACAATTCGACATTTTATTTAATGATATTTTAACGATAATTGTCGGAAAAAATTCCTAAAATAATCTAAAAAGTGAGTGTTTATTCATTAATAAAAAATATCAAAAAGTGAGAGATAAAAAAAATTTGAAATTTTACTAAAAAAGTGAGAAAAAATAAAATGGAAATAATAAAAAATCTAAAATCAAAATTTAAAAAAATTTAGATTTAAAATTTAACAGTTTTTTCAACAAAAAGTTTCTCCTTAAACTTTTTTTCTATCAGAAAAAATGACTGGTTATCAATAATTTTTTCTTTTACAGGAATGCCCTTACATATCATGCTAAAAAGATGCGCCTTAACAGTAAGTTCTGTAAGATTCAAACGCATAGCAATATCCGAACATGATAAAGGAGATGAAAAATTCTTCAACAAATCAAAAACTCTTTGCTCATTTTCAGAAAGTGAGTTTTGGTTTATATTTACAATCATCATTTGCAATTCATCTATCCTTTCATTTAATTTCTCAATTTTATCTGCAAGTTCTTCAAGAAAATTTTCATGATTTTTTATTTCTGCAGTATTTTCATTAATCGCTACAAGATGGTCTTCAAGTTCCTCCTTAACTGCATTAAAAGAATTTTTTATTTTTCTATCCATATCGACGAGAAATTTATTTTTATAAATCCCTAACATACTCATCATACAACACCCCCGATAGAAACGAGAATTAATAATAATTTATTTAAATAGTTTATTGTTTTACTAAACTATATATTAAAAAAGTTATTTAATAAAATAATAAAGACAAAATATTTTCAATACTGGAAAATTAATTCAAAAATGACAACACTACAAAAAATTACTAAAGCAAAACTTGCTATTATACTATCAAAACTTAAAAACTTTGAAACACCAAAAATAAATTTAGAACAATATACCACTGATTCTGAAATAGCTTCGGGCATATTATGGTTTGCATATATGAAAGGTGATATAAAAGAAAAAACAGTTGCTGATTTGGGGTGTGGGACAGGAATTTTAGGCATTGGAGCACTTTTTTTAGGAGCAAAAAAAGTATTCTTTTTGGACAGCGACAAAGTTGCTATTGATATTTGCAAAAAGAATGCAAAAAAATTTTTTCAAAGAGCTGTTTTCTTATGTAAGGATATAAGAGATTTTAGCGAAAAAGTTGATACAATCATACAAAACCCCCCTTTTGGAACTAAAAAGAAACACTCTGACAAGGAATTTCTAAAAAAAGCTTTTGATAGTGCTAAAGTAATTTATTCTTTTCATAAAATAGAAACAAAAGATTTTGTAAAAAAATTCTCAGAACATAACGGATTTTCTATTACTGAAATTATTGAATATGAAATGCCACTAAAAGCAACTTATAAATTTCACAAAAAGAAGATTAAAAAAATAAAGGTCGGCTGTTTTAGACTAGAAAGAACCAACACAAATTAGTTCGGTTATTTAGCTATTGTTATAATACCCTATTAAGAGTTATAGATTAATAATTTATTTTATGGCGTATTTAGTTATTATTTTTTCTTCAAGGGATAAAGAAACAGGCACCTCCCCTGAAAGAACAAAATTTTTTACTAAGTTATGCGCTTTTTGAAGTTGTTCGTATGTGTGCCTTAAACCGTAACCAATCTCCATCCCGCTAATGCCGGTTTCAACTTTTATCACTTTGTCTATAATATCGTTAATTCCGGTAGCAGATATGAAAATATTAGACGGCACAATTTTAGAAGCGTCTTCTAAATTTTCTCCTAGTGGAAAACCTAAAATTTTTGAAGCGAAGTCAATATGTTCTATATTAATAGGCACTGGATAAATAAGATTGCTTTGTGTATTAACAACAACGCATAACTGGTTTGACTTTTTTCTTGGAAAATACCCTGCATTTGGGTTTATGAGCGAGTAACTAAGCGACTTAAATGCTTTTGGTTTTGTGCAGTATTTATTACAATTTTTCATTTTTGGTAATTGTTTTTTGTTAGACGTTCTATCGCGACTGCATATATTCTTAATTCTTTCGGAAAATCTTTTTTATCAGCTGCTAAACTTATCAAAGGACTTATTGCTCTTATTCCTTCAGTTATATTCTCGTAATTGTGTTTTGCGTATTCTTCAAAAAACATTAAAAAAGTTTCTCCTGCCGATGTACCACCATATTTCTTAAGTCCATTTGCAAGTTCCACTATCTCTTTTACATTTAGGTCTATATTTCTTACAATTGCTTCTATACAACTAAAATCCCCTGATTTTAGTTTTTCTTTTATAGATTCTATCCGATTAAACAACACCATTTGCTCCTTAACGATAGTAAAATTTATTAATATTTCTTTTTTTTTGTTAAATTTTAAAATAATTATTAAGAACATTATTTTATTTAAAAAGAATATCTATACTGAATCTTACTTCTTGAAATGAAATCTTCTGCAACAGGTAGTTCCCCCCTATTCACAAAATCTATTACTTTAAGATGCGCTTTTTCCAAGTCCTCTTTACTATGCCTCACACCACAACCTATTTCAAGGCCGCTAACCCCTGTAAGAATGCCTGAAACTTTTACTTCTATACCTGTATCTTCTATTTCTATTATTGAAGGAATAAATTTTTTAACCCGCTCGTCAAAAGCAATCTCTGACTTACTTATCCCTAACAATTTTGAAACAAAATCGATATGTTCCATATCCAAAGGAACAGGATAAATAATATCAGAGGATAAATCAACAATAACAGATAAATAACCTGCTTTTTTTCTTCCCCCAAAAGTATTATAAATTCCCCAAGTCAATCTATCATAAACTTTCATCTTACAAATTTTATTTAAGATAGTTTTAAATATTTTCTGTTTAAAAATAAATTAGTGCGTATTTGCTCCGGTAAAAAACAACGCAATATTTATAAATAACTCCTAAATTATTTTTGTAATGGAAGTTAAAATTCTCGAAGAAACAAAGAAAAAAGCAGTAATAGAAATAGATAACCAAACAATAGCCACACTCATAGAGAGAGAGTTATGGAACGATCCCCATGTTAAAACTGCGGGCCAAAAATTAAAACATCCTTTAATAGGAAAACCCACTCTTGTTATAGAAACCGATGACAAAGAAGACCCAAAAACCGCTGTAAAAGAGTCAATAAAAAGATTAAAAAAAGAAATAGAAAAATTTAGTAAATCATTCCAAACAAAATAAACCGCTGATTATGTTAGATTAACTAATCCTAAACCAAAATAAAAAAATATTAAAAACCAGATTAAACAAAATTAACCTTTCTTTATTTTCCATTTATGCAGTTGTGCTATTGCTTTTATCATATCGTTAGCAGAAAAATCTGACCAGTTTTTATCAGAAAAATAAATAACTGCGTTAGTGCAATCCCATAATAAAAACCCCGAAATGCTCTTCTTTCCGTCCATTATTATCATAAGGTCTGGGGGTAAAAAATAAGAACTGTACAAGTTCTCTTTCACAATCTCTTTTGTAAGCGCCTCTGGATCTAATTTTTCAGCTTGAATCCTCTTACCTATAATCTTGCACGCATCAACTATCTCTTCTTGTCCGTCGTAATTAACGCAGAAGTTTAAGAAATATTTATCATACTCCCTTGTCTCGTCTATGACCTTTTTTATAGAATCTACAAGTTTTGAAGGTAAATTGTACCATTTCCCAAGTACGGAGATTTTTATCTTATTCTGGTGTATTCTTTTTTCATGAGCAAGTTCGCTGAAAAATAAACTGAAACTCTCAATTATTGAAGAAAAATAAGGGTTTTCTTTTTCAGCCGTTGATAAAAGATATATTGTAAAAACAGGGATTTCATATTTAATCTGCACTTCAAGATAATCCTTTATCTTTAATAATTTATTCTTATAGTACTGCTCAACAGGTATTTTTATTCCTGATACTTTGTAATTATTATAATCTAAAGCTATGTGTTTAGGAACAGCTATTTTCTTCTTTTTTATACCTTTTATAAAGCGTTCTATCATTACTGAAGATACATAACAAAGATTTTTAAATATTTTGTCTCTTATTAATTTTATGCAATATTTATTCTTTTTATTAGCGTTTATTGGTCTTGTTGTAGGAAGTTATACTGACTTTAAAACAAGAGAGGTACCTGACTGGATAAGTTACGGACTTATTTTTTTAGGAATTTTTATCAATATCATTTATTCTATTATTATTGGTTCGGTGATGCCTACCATTCATTCTTTTTTTGGGCTCGCGATAGCGACGTCCATAGCACTTATAATGTTCTACCTTGGAGAGTGGGGTGGTGGCGATTCAAAGATGATTATGGCTATTGGAGCTATAATCGGAATGGGTTTCTCTCTTGATTCTTTCTTCTTAAATTTTTTAATAAATACCTTTTTTATAGGCGCATTTTATGGTTTTTTTTACGGGTTGATTCTCGCATTCAAAAACTTGAAGAGATTTAAAAAAGAGTTTAAGGGTTTATACCACAAAAAAAAATATAGTTTTGTAAGAAAAATAATGCTAGCTGTTTCTGGGTTACTGATTTTTTTATCGTTATTTTTTTCTCGTTATATTATGATTCATTTTTTAATTTTATCATTAATATGTATAATCGCTTATTTTCTGATAATTTTTGCCAAAACTATTGAAAAGTGTTGTATGTTAAAAGAAGTAAGCCCGGCAAAACTGACAGAGGGTGATTGGATTGCGAAAGATGTTTTTGTAAAAGGCAAAAGAATCTGCGGCCCTAAGGACTTAGGAATAAGCGCTGAACAGATTGAAATGCTTAAAAAATCAAAAATTAAAAAAGTGTTGATGAAAGAAGGAATACCTTTTATTCCATCATTTCTTATTTCTTTTTGTGTTAGTTATTTTTTTGGGAACATAATATTCTTATTATTTTAAATTTCTCATTATTTTAAATTTAATTGATGATAACAGAATCTTTAATAATTATAACAACAAACTCAGCTCAGATTTGGTTTCTATTTCCAAAGGAATAAAAAAATTTTTATAAATATAATCCATTAATTCAAAATTATTTTCGTAATTAAAGAGCATAGTTTCGTCTTTGTTTTCTAAGCCCTTAACCCCGCAATTATAAATTTCTTTTTTTAAAAGCACTTGTTTGTTATTATGGTTAATAGTATATTCTACTTGGACTTTAACAAAATTATCTCCGTTACCAAAAATTAGATTATTATTCGGCAAAAGGGGAAAAATATGTATGATTTTACTGATTAACCCTGAATTTTTAGTTTCGTATTTTGTTTCTTTTTCTTCACAAATTATTAAATCGATCATATATTTTTTAAGAGTTAAAAAAAATTATAAATTTATCGAATTTTACATAATTAAATAGGTTTTTATTAAGTTATTTCATTCTACATTATAAAAAATAAGTTAAATCGTCACTTATGAGTTGTAAAAAATAGAAAAGTTTATATAGTGAGAAAAAACTTTCTTAATATGAAAAAACTAAAAAAGATAATAAAAACCAACAAGAAAAAAATAGCAACAGGATTAATATTACTAACAACAACTGCTGCTCTTAATTTTGGGGATATAAAATATACCGCATACAACACTCTTGATAAAATAACAAACAAAATAATAGAAGAGACATTTTCAATAAAAAAAAATTCTACTAAAAAAAATATAGCAAACCCTTTAGCAAAAACATTCTCGCAGTATCTTCAAGCACAGAACATAGCTCATCTAAAAGAAAAAGGTATCAAT
>JAWAEZ010000001.1:77920-82456 GCA_038890975.1 Candidatus Woesearchaeota archaeon | reverse complement strand
AGGAAACCAAGTACAAGCAGGGATAGGAGGCCAAAAATATGAATGCCCAAACTTTGTAGGTAAGGGGGTTCCTTGCACCAACAATTTCTGCGCATTAAAATACCAAACACTGGAAGGAGAGAAGGTAGCGATAGGAACAAGCTTAAACCTTCCTTTAGATACATTAGAATATGCCGAATATTCTATACTTAACCTATTTAGAGAAGCAGTGGAAGGAAAGACAGCCGGCTCTGATTATAATGATTATTGCGACGCAGCTCTAAGAATATCAGAAGAGACCGGAAACTTTGTAGGTTGTAAAGGTTTTAATGAATATGTTCTTCCAGGACAAAAAGCAAGCATCTGGGTTAATAACAAGACACAAACTTTAATTTATATAACACAAGGAGAAACACTTGCCCCGGAAACAACAGGCCAATTGTTCTTAAGCCTCTTTAAACACCCAATAAATACAGCTTATTATATTGTATGGAATTACTTTAGTTACAAGAACAACATCCAACAAACTTTTGATTTCTTGAATAGTTTAGGAAAATTCAATAAAATTTACATCTCTTCCCTCAATGATAAAGAAATTCGGGGTGTTGTTGAAGAAGAAGGCCTAAATAAGAAAATGGTTGTGAGTTACAAGAACATAAGGAAGAACTTATGTTATGACAACACAACTTCCTTACAATTAGGCATAGCAAAAAGCCCATTTTTAACAACAAGAGCGTTATGTGGAGTATTCATAAATGAGAGCGATGGTCGTCTTTCTTTCTGGCAGAATTATGTAGCAGAAACAGACCAAAACTGGAAGGAACTAACATCAAACACCAGGTTACAATGGACAGGGCCTGTTGAGAAAATGGACTATTTAGGCATAGAACTATCATTTCCTAACTATGTTGAGATTGGAGAAGAAGTAGAGATAGCTATAAGAATGACAAAACCGGGTTTAGAGTTGCTTCCGGAAATAATAAATAATATAACAGCTTATGTTTATGATTTCGGAGACGGAAATGTTTATTCAACAAACATCCCTACTGCAGCGGTAACTCATGCTTACACGAAGCAAGGAACATTCACGCCTTCTTTTGGGGTTTTAAGCAGAAACTTTGAAGTAGGATATTTCAAAGGAGCTGAAGATGATTGCAAATCGTCAATAAAAGTAATCCCCCAACTACCCAACTTAATAAATGGTTTTGAAGATTCTCCACTAATATTAAATTTTTCCGGTTACGCTGATGAAATATCAATATCTGACAATTTATACGAACTTTTTGATTGCAACGAACAATCCAATCTTTTTTTAAATTGTTCTCCAAAAGAGAACTTTTTCGGAGAAGTTAATATTTCTGTGAATCTAACATACTGCGGAGTAATAAAGAGCAAAAATTTAACAATAAATATAATGCCTGTTAACGATGCTCCACAATTCACCGAGGAGTTTCCTTATGTGGAATTCGTTGAAGATTATGATTTTTCAGCAAATGTTCCTTTTTCAATAGATGTTTTAGGGTATGTTTACGATAACGAAACGCCAAAAGAAAATTTGAAATTCTCAATATCTTCAAAGGATAACCAACTAATAAAAAAATTCGGATGCGGCATAACTGCAAATAAACAACTAACATGTTTGGGTCCAGGTTTAGAGAACTGGAATGGTTTATTAAACATTGTTGTAAATGTAACTGACGGGTTTGAGGGAGGAAAACCTTCACTAAGCGCTTCGCAAAACTTGACAATAAACATAACACCAGTTAATGATCCCCCTACGCTTTCATTTCCTCTTATTTTAGGAGTAAAACAGGACTCAACAACAGAGTTATCCTTTAGTGATTATATAAACGATGTTGATATTGATTATGAAGGGGATAGTTTATTATTGAATTGTTCAACAATAACCATACAAGGAACAATAGAACCTAAACTAGTTGATAATAAAATAATATGCACCTTAACAGACGGCTATACATCAGTTTATGGCAACATTACCATAGATAATGAAGAAGAAAAGATAATAATAAAAACATCAAAAACCAATAAAGATCGTATTGTTAAAATCAATTTTTCTGTTATTGACAAAAACTTTGAAGAGGCAAGCCAATTAGTTAATATAAATATTTATTCCGAAAAAGTACCCCCAACAATTAATGCATATTTAACATCCCATAATTATAACATAATAAACGAAGGGGAAGTTGTTAATTTTACAATAAACGCAACAGACGAGAATGAGGATTCAATAAGTATTAGTTATAATTCCTACCCAACACTGACAAACGTAATTTTATCACCAGTTTATTCTGTGCCGGGGTACTCAGAAGTAAACTTAAGTTGGAAAACACCTTCCCAACTAAACCAAGAAAAAATCTACACAATCACTTTTGTAGCGAAAGACAGTTCAGGATTATCATCAGATACAACATCTATCCTCGTAATTAATGATATTCCTAAAGGAGAGGTTTATCACATTTACGATGCTGAAACAGGGAATTATACTTTTAATTTAAATATTGGGGATATGCAGGGGGACAGAAACGATAATTTAGAAATATGCACATTTTATTTTGGCAACGGAGAAAGTTTAACGGACAGATGCGATACTAACCTACTAAATACATATTTTGAGTACAACTACGGAACAATTCCAGTAGGAACTTGCTATCAGCCGTATATAGAAGTGACAGATGATTTAGGAACAACTGTTCAAATAAACGATACTGAACAAATATGTGGCTAATTTTTTAATTATAAATTTATAATTTTTTCATCAGACCTAGGCAGTAATTACAGAACTCATATTTTATTATTTCTTCATTAACACCTCTTATTTTTTTCTTGTTTTGTAATAAAATGTTGTAATATTTTCCTTCATCCTTTATTGTTGCATCGCATATTTTTTTGTAATCTTTAATTGCTTGTTTTATCACATTCTCATAATAAAGTTCTTTATTCAGTTTAACAGCAATCATTAACATAACGAATTCTCTTTTATTTTATAAAATTTTTTAAAACACGCACAATAAAAATAAAAAATTAATAAATACTACGAGTTTAAAAATTAAAATTTGGAATATTAAAATAAAGACAATGAATAAAAAATCTTCAATAAGTTCGGTATTTATTTATGTAATTTCTTCACTCGTAATAGTGATAATATTATATTTTGGATATAAAGGAATATCAGGAATTTATTCTGCAAGGCAAGAAAGTTTGTTGGAAACAACAAAGATGCAGATTAAAGCAGATTTCAGCCAAATTGCTTTACGGTTCAATAATGAAGCAAATTTTGAGTACCAGCTTCCTTCAAAATTTTCAAAATTATGTTTTTTAGACCTTTTTGTTTTAGAAGAAAATAGAACATTAAGGGATAAAGAACTGATGAATTATCCTTTGATAGCGGATTCTGTCACTTATAACTTAACAAATAACGCGTTCTTCGTAGGAGATACCATCGTACCTTTTGATGTTGGCAAGATAAGAGTTTCGTGCCCTCCTTTTTTTGTTTGTTTCGAAGCAAAATCAGGAAAAATCAAATTTAGAGTCAGAGGTAAAGGAACTTATGTTTTAATAGCTAACGAGACAAATTTTTGTTATTCGTAAATAAAATTTTTATAAACAAAATTTTTTCAAAATTATTATTTCATTTTTATCAATAATTAATCTTTTATATATTAACACTTATGCAGCACAATAAATTAAATGTTAATTAATAAATACAAAACAATTTATTAAGATAAATTTAAAAATAATAGAAATTAACCAAATTAAATAGGATGAATAAACGAGGCCAAATACCCGAGAGCTTACTTTATGTAGCAGCAGGGATTATAACCGCAATTGTAGTATATTACGGAGTTTCTTCTGTTATTAGTTTTAAGTCAAAAGAAAAAGAAGCAGAAACAATACTGCTTAAACAAAAAATTTCTACAGATATAGCAAGGATAAGCTCCCAGCTCGGAGCAGCAAGAAATTATTCATACTTATTGCCATCACAATTTGACGAAATCTGCTATGTTGATACTTCAAAAAAAGAAGAAATAATAGAAAATATAAGCAAGATTGTTAATTCAGAAACATCAATAAAAAACAAAGAAGCAATTATTGAAATTATTAATAACAGCATATACACAAACTCCTCAAATAATGTATTTTTGTTTGGAAAATCGACAGACGCTTTTAGAGGAGGCGATTTAGAAATATGCTCAAAACCGATAAAATGTTTTCAAGCATACAGGGGCAAGTTAAGTGTTGAAATGTTCGGAGGCGGAGGGTTTGCTCTTTTAGAACCTTGCACTCCAATAATCAACCTGCCACCAATAGTTTTAAACGAAACAGCCGCAAAAATGATATTTTTTGTTGGGGAAGGAGAAAAATTCCCTTTCATAAGCGAAGATAAAATAAGAGCTAATGCAACAGACCCAGAAAAAGGAAACCTTGAAGTATTCTGGTTTATAACAGACCCTTATGGAGAAACAAAGAAGGAACAGAAAGAAGCAGAAAAAAATGCGCCTTCACCAGTAAGAACCAACATCTCATTACAAACAACAT
>JAWAEZ010000001.1:65243-77824 GCA_038890975.1 Candidatus Woesearchaeota archaeon | reverse complement strand
CGCATCTTTGGTCTGCTGTTTGTTCTGACGGCATCACCACTAATGAAATAAGAACACACCGCTTTGAAATAAAAATACCTCCCGTTTTGAAATGTATAGTCTCAAGCGATTGCGCTTCCTTAAAAGAAATATTTTCAATTTCTTCACTAACCAACGCGCACGCCTCTACAGATCCGAATTATTATAATTATAAGGTGTGTTGTAACCTCACAAAGGGAGAAGAAATAATTAATCTTGATACATCTCGCGGAACAAAAATTTTGAGTTTATATTCTTCTGCAAATTCTCATGTAGAATCCCCCACAGTTGCAATACCAACTTATACTATTCCCATTTATATCGGCGCAGAGCAGCAAGACATAAATATAATATGCAGAGCATCAGACAAATGCGAAAACACAGAAACATGCGTAATTGCTTTAAGTTCCCAACAAAACGCTCATCTTTCTGATTGTTCTTCAACTTACCCATTAAAAATATGCTGTAACGCATCACAATAATCATAACATTAATACGACTAGCAAATAATTTGAAAAATAACTCTAAATAAAAACACCTATATTTATAAATAAAAATTCATTTTTTTTTCTTTATGAAAAAGAGCCAAATAACAGTTTTTATTATCTTGGGTATAATCACTGTAGCGATTTTTGCCTTCATGTTTTTTTTAACACAAGAACTAAGTAGAATAAAACTTGAAACAGAAGCAAACAGGATTGTTGATTCTATTCTCGCAACAACCCCCCTGAATTATTATGTTACATTATGTCTTGAAGAATCTACAAAGAGAGCATTGAACATTAGCGGAAGACAAGGAGGACCAATTTACACAGAAGATTACGCAGTTGGGATTAAAACAGGAATTTTTGAACAAGATAATATATCGTATGGCATAATAAATGATCCAGATATTAAGCCCCCACAATACCCATGTAAGCCAGGGTTACAATATTATAATGTTCCGCCGGCTTTTTGCGGTTTTTTGAACAACCCCTCCCTTTTTCCCTTATCCAATGTTAGTTTTGGGGTGTCAAGCTTAAAACCCCTTTGTAATGTTGGGGAATGCGACAAAGATGATATTAATATTAGTGTTTCAGGAGAAAAAATTTATGTAGGGATATTTGGCGCGGATTCAATACAAAAAAGTTTTGAAAAGTTCATAGCTGAGCAAACGCAAGAGTGCGCCAAAGAAATTTACAATATTCCGGCATTTCAAACATTCAATATAACAACAGGAAATATAAGTGTTAAGTCAACTTTCGGTTTTAACGGCATAGAAATAGTTGCAGATTTTCCTTTGATAATAAAAATACAAGATGTAGAGCCGGTAATAAGAATTTTGAAATTCAATTATTTTAGTCCTGTAAGATATAAATCAGTATATAAGTTTGCTAGGTATCTAGCAGAAAAAGAATCTCGCGACTTAAACTTCGAAATAACAAAGGAATGGGAAAATAATCAATACTTTCTAGAAAATTTTATAGTTCAAAATTTTAGCATAAAAAACGATACCTTAATAAGAATCATTGATAATGATCCACTTCATTATTTAAGAAATGGCCCTTTTATTTTTCAATTTATGATAGAAAATAGGCCTCCCGCTCTTGATTACATTGAAAAGTACGATTCTTATACTTCTTTTATTGAAAAGCACAATCTTCCTCAAATGTATGATATAGTAGTGACAGAATTTTCCCCTGTTGTAATCATGCCTTCTGCTAAAGACCCAGATGGTGATGAATTATTGTTCAATTTTTCGGGGTGGAAAGAGGATTATGATGAATTTTTTGACGATACAAAAAGGACGGATTGCAGAACAAATCCTTCGCAATGCATAACACGGATTGACAATATGCCTCATAATTGGTCTACTATTTTTCTTTTATCAGGTAACATTTCAGCATCGCTTCCAACAAACCACTCAGACATCGGGCCACATAATGTTACAGTATGCGTATATGAAAAAAACAATATTAAAAATAACGATTGCCAAACGATTAGAGTTCTTGTAGATGATGTATTCATAGTTATTGCTAACATTTCAAAGTGTTATGAAGGTATTGAAAATAAATCATTGATTTCAATAGAAGATCCTCTATGCCTCGACTCGGATATAATAGATTATTTTAATCCGGGAATAACGCAGTACAGCTGGAAAATTACTGACACTTCGGGTATTGAAAGGACTATTTATTCAGGTTACAAAGATTTTGTTGTATTACCTCTCGATTACGAAAAATTTAACCACATTCCCGGGAAAATATCATATTTTAGCGAAGAAGGTATTAAAAAATTTATATTAGGTGTAGAAAGAGGATCAACCAGCGGGGTTGATGAAATTGTGGCGTATGCTAAAAAATGTATCCCTCACAGAAGCAATTCAGCGCCTTATCCTTTTAATCTCGTAGAAGGAGATTCTTTTGAAGACCCTGCTCCTTCTATCATAGGAGAAAATTTTTCTGCGAATCATAGTTGTTGTTTAGGAGACATAAGAGATGTCAATGGAGAATGGTACTACGCTAGCAAAGGGACGGTTTGTTATAATTATACACAATACGGTTTGTGGAATTCGGAATTTTTGAACATTAAAGAGCAAATAGAACAAAAAACAGGAAATACTCTCTCTGTAATTATACAAACATCTTATCCAAGCAATAATAAACCGAGACCAGATAATTACAATATAACAAACGATATTATTATGAGGTCTTTCTTATCGCATTGTTCTGGTGTTTCAGGAAACAGTTGTTTATATGATGTTACCGAATATTACGCCAATGTTAGCTCTTGTTCCGATAGCGAAGGCACATATAAAAATACTCAGTTTGCGAGGTGCGAAGGAGCCCCCAGACAGCCCCAAAACACAGAACCGCGTTGTGAGAAATATACTGACACGACATTTGAACAAAAATACTTAGGAGGGGTTTCGGCGAATTGTAATGTTCCGAGGTGTACAGATGCAAATTTCATAAACAAAAACAACGGTTATGGGTCAATTGAACAAGATGAAAATGCTTATTTTCTTTGTAATGCAACATGTTATAACGGAGCATGCCAGAAACCTTTCGGCTGTATAAATTGTAGATCTTTAGGCAATGCAAATAAAGAAGGAGGTAAAGATTATACTTTTAAACAAACTACAATTTGGTACGCAGGGTTTTGTAGCAAGGATTCTGTACCTAATTATTGCTCTGTAACACAACAGCAGTTGATAACAGATATGTGCCAATCAGAAGATATCCTCATAGAGTTTTTTCCAAGTAGCAATTATGAAAACCAGCCACTCCCTTATGATAACGAGACAATAAGATGTTCAGATATAGAAGGTTTAGAAACAGAAGCGATTGTTGATGAATCCGGCTGTCTTCCAGGAAAAAAAGCTATTTGTTATGACGGAGCGTGCGTAGCCAAAGAACAATTTTGTCAAGGAACAAACTGCGATTTATTAGGAAAATATATTCCTTACTGTTCAAATGAAAGATTATTTATACCGTTTTCTTATGATTCAAATAATAATGGTATTGCAGAATCGTGCATTTACCCACTGACATCTGCCATCCCTTGTTCTTAAATTTTTTATAAGATAAATTATTATTTTTGACACTTAACATATTAAACTAGCAAACAAAAAATTAATCAAAAACTTTATAAATCAAATATTATTAAAATTCTTTAATTTTGAGTAAAAAAAGAGCGTGGAAGTTTATGCGTAGTATTTTTTTCAAAAAAGAGTTAAATATGACATTTCTTGTATTTTTTTTGTTACTACTCAGTGCTATTTTTTCTCACGCTCTAGAAGGTTGTTGTATAAACACAAACAGCGTATATTTTTGTTCCGAAAATCTAGTGTCAAAAGAAAACTGTTGCGGTTCGGACCAACAATGTATAGAAACAAAATTCATAGAAGGAAAAAACTGCGCTGAAGTGGGGTATTGTTTTTATGGGGTTGGTGAAGGATGTTGCAGGGACAGCTGTGTAGCGGCACAATCTTTTGGTAGAACTTCTCCGCTGTTATGTTCAAAAGAAGAATTTTTCTCTTTATCCTCCTGCCCCTTTTTTTCAGAATGCACAAAAGGTTGCGCTTTTTGTTCTGGCATAACAAATTCCATAGGATATTATACATTACTAAAAGCAAAAGAAATGTGTGGGCAAAGAGGAAAGCAACTATCATACTTTAACACTACAGTAACAGAAGCAGAGTGTTCAAACTTAGTTCAGCTAACAACAGAGTTTTTTTCTTTAAGCGGCAGAATAGTAGATACGCAAAACAACCCTCTGGAAAATACAAAGATATTGATAGCAGGTTTAGTAACCACAACAGATGGCGATGGAAATTTTTTTCTTCAAAATATACCAAAAGGGGAATACACAATAACAGCTTCAAAAGACGGATACTTTGAAAACATATCAAAAATAACAGTTTTTAGTGACATTACCAACTACCTAATAACTCTTTATCCAGTGCCGAAAGCAGACCTTCTTGTGAGAGTTAAATACCCAGAAGGAACATTAGTAAATGATGTTTCTGTGTCACTATTTTACAACACACTTTTAGAAACAAAAACAACAAACGAAAGTGGGGAAGTTATTTTTAGGGATATTGATATAAATCAATCAAATTCCATACCGAAATCTTACAAAATAAAAGCATATACCGGGGATGTGTATGCAGAAACAGTCACGACGCTACAAGCGCCAATAAAGATTGTTGAACTAATATTACAAAAAACATACGAAGAAAAAATAGCAAATATATCTGGTTATGTTACAGGCATTAGTGACGAAGGAAGAGAAATAAATATTAGCGGAGCAAATATTTCTATTGGCGGTAAGAGTTTTATTACCACAACAACAGGTTACTATAAAATTCAGAATGTAAGAGCAGGAATCTACACAGCGAGAATAGAACCACCACCGCCATACATTGTTACAGAACAAATAATAACCGTTGTTGAAGGCGAGAATAAGATAGATTTTAATGTTACAAGAAGCGGATTAGCAAATATAGCGAATCTTAAAATATTCATCGTTGATAACCAAAATAATCCCGTAGAAGGAGCTGCAATTTCTATAAGACAAATAGTTTCAGCATTACCAGAATTTCAGGGAATAACTTCGAGCGCAGGAGAAATATCAGCAACATTACAAAGAGCCACTTACGAAATAACAATATTAAAACAGGGTTTTAGTCCGATTATAACAAAAATAACACTAGACAACGATAAAGAACTAACTTTTGTAATGCAACCATCATCTTTGATTGGTAATTTTAAACTAAACGGTTACATAATAAATTCAACATCTCAAAAAGGAATGCCCCAAGCGACCGTTTATCTTGAAACAACATCATTAGGACTTCAACTATCAAGATGGACATTAACTGATGATAATGGCTACTACGAGTTTAATCTAATCCCCCCAGACACCTATATAGTAAGAACGACAAAAGTAGGGTATTCAGAATCTTCTGCGGTAATTTCTATAGCCGGAGATACAGAAAAAAATCTTACATTAGGCACATTGGAGTGTTTTGGAGAGATTTTAAAACCAGAAATAAAAGAGATAAAACTTAACAAGTCATCAGTCATAATAAAATTTAAACCTTCCTGCGAAGCCAGCGGTTTTTACATTTACAGATGCGAAGGAGATGTATGTGTCCCGCGGCCAATAACAAACATCCTACCGAATACTCAGAATGAATATTATGACACTTCTATAAAACCAAATACACTTTATTGGTATGAGGTTCATTCTATACATGAAAGACCATATGTTCAGGAGCAAATATCAGATAAAAAATTTATTTTTACAGGCAGCAGTATTTGTTTTGTTTCTAAAGGAGAGTTTTGCTTCCAAAATAATCGTTCTATTTGTAACGAAAACAATACAGTACTAACCATTGAGAACCAAAAAGAAGATCATCTGTGTATGTATGTAAATAAGACAAAAACACAATATGTTCCAAAGCAAAACTGCTCAGTTGAGTGTAATAAACCGTTAGGAATGTTTTCTCTTGTGGGACAACTCCCTATACATTTTGTCACCGGCTATAAATATGCTCCTTGTTCAAGTACAGAATTCGAGAGCTATCCTGCACTTCAAAGTTGCTATTTAGATTACGAAACAACAGTGGTTGATAGATATTTTTCTTGTGAAAATGTCAGAAGTTGTTACGATTACCGCTCAAAAAGTGCTTGTGAGCAGAATAGGTGCGTTAAAAATATGAATTGTAAGTGGAGGAGTTTTTCCGAGGACTTAAGTTTAGGTGTGTGCGCGCCGGTTGAAAAAGAATACCAAAATTGCAGCAGGTGCGATGTTGCAGACAAATTTAATAACCTTTTTGGCGCATGCAATAAGGAACTCTGCTCGCTTTACAGCAGCGAAGAAAGTTATGTTGGTTGTTATTTTGTTAATAACAAATGTCAGGAAAAAACAATAATTAGCTGCGAACACTACGGAAGCAATTCAGAAGAGTGTATAGGAAAAAACAATATTTCAGTCGTTGTTGATGTTGGAGGAACAAATAAAATATTAAACAGAAGCGAAGACATATTGAAGTTTGGTCTTTGCAGGTATAATAGCTCAGTGGAAGTAATTTCAAAGGATGTCTGTTTTAAGGATGCGGATTACAACGAAAAAAGAGACAACAACCCTACAGATATGACCCCTCCCGAAACAATTGTTGTTCATAACACTTCAGTGCGAGCGATAGATTTTAATTTTATTGTATATGATGATGGAAATAAGACAAAGCCCGCGACTAATGTAGAAACTTATTATTCAATAGGAAAAAGCTTCGTGTATCCTAATAGATTAGCTGAAAATAACAGAATAAGCGCTCTTGATGTGCCAGAAGGTTATTGGAATGTTTATTTCTTTTCAAAAGACCGCGCAAGTAATCTTGAAATAGTCAAATACTTCCCAATATTAATAGACAAAACACCGCCTCCGATAAATTTTAGTTATGAATATTCTCAAGGAATTTTAATCACTACAATTTCTTCTCCAGAGGCAATAAGGTGCACCGCCAAACTTGTAAAAGAAGGAACAGGGCAAAATATACAACCTGAGAACAACCTTGAAAATTCCTTAGGTTATTCTTTTATAAAACAATATTCTGTTGAAGACGGGGTTTATTTTTATAATTATGAATGTATTGACTGGGTGGGAAACGAGGTTCGTAACAACAATATTATTGTTATAGATACAGAAGGATTTTTTTATAATATGCAGCCGAACGGAACGATAACACAATCGGGAAACATACAACTTTCAGTAGATACAAAAGCAGCAGCGACATGTAGATATTTAGACGCAGATACAAACGGGGACGAATTATTTGATTATGAAGATTTAAGTTCAGTTTCTTATGATGCTATGAAAGATTTTGACATAACGGGGGGCACACATCACGTAACATCAGTTAATATAAACAGCAACTCAATAGCTAAGAAATATTTTTTAAGATGCGTAATAACAGCTTCAGGAAATATTACAAAAAGCAACATTTCTTCAATCAGATTTACAATTGATAAACTCCCCCCGAATACTGAACTTTTTGAAGCTTGGGATGTAACCAATCCTCCAATTTTTAACCAAACTTTATGGAGAAGACAGGCTTCCCTCCGAGCGAAATGCTTAGACCCGCAATCCCCACCTACATTACCTACTCAAGATTACACACCTCGCGAATTTGGATGTGACCAGTTGTTTTACTGTCTATCTTTAGAAAGCGAGTGCGAACCCCAAGGAGTGTTTGATACGACACAATCTAATAATCTTACAGAAATAGCGGGAAATGTTACCGCAGCTACAGAAGTATCAATTTATTTGAACTCTACAAGAAATTTGTGCTATTACTCAAAAGATAAAGGTAATAATAAGGAAAATAAAAAGTGTATTCTTATACCTATTGATAATTCACCACCTAAAATAAAAATAGTTTCAACATCTGCTACAAGCGATGGTAGAGTGAAGCAGCCGTTATTAAATGTTTCAGGATTAGTGAAAAATGTTGCTTATTACTCTGAATCTGTGCAGGACATAGATACTTACTTTAAGGAATTTGATTTATATGCAACAGCAAATTCTGAAAAGGCAGCAGAGGTAAAATTTGACTGGAGAGGAATTAATTATTATGATTATGTAATGCTTGATTTTGTTAATAGCAGAATAACTTATGGAAAGGCAGGGGGGGCAACAACAATAACTTCACCAGTGCCTCTTCTCCCAAACAAACCGGTAACCGTAAATATTAAAGTTGATAAAAATAATAAAAACTATGCGGTGATTTATTTAGATGATGTTTATGTAGGAACATTTGAGAGAATAGCAAACGAGGGGAGAATAATACTATCAAATAACTCGTTTTCGGATATATTAATCACCGACGCGTATGTTACTTCTCCTTTAGAAGAAGAAAATGTTGCCGTCATAATCAATGGTGAAGATACGGGACAAAGAATTCCAATCGGGCCAGACGGCACATTTAAGGGGCAAGTGGATATTTCAAAAATATTAAGTTTTATAACACAACAAGGGGCTATAGAATTCCAGGTAAAAGATAAAGCAGGAAATTTAGGCACAGAAGCAATTTGGATAAAAATTGATAATATCGGACCGGTAATGCCTCCGTTTATAGATCCTCCCATAAATAATAATAAGAACTCTTTTGGAGAAAATTATATGTCTTTAGATTATCCTATTTATTATGATTCTTCTGAAAAAATTTATTATATGGGAGGAAAAATACTTAACAACACACTCGCAGCTTATTTATCCGGGCAGACAGCAGAAAACAATGTTTATTTGGAGTTATGGGCAGACGGCCAAAAAATTTCAGAGTATAACGAAAGCATAAACTATTCTATATTAGGTAATTATACAACATTTAAAACAACTTCTACATCTCCCGAAGGTTCATATAATATAAGAGCCCCTCTCGCCGTGAAAGAAATAATAGAGAAAAACATACAAAACAGGGCGGATTGGTATAATAAAACAATTTATATAGGGTTTTCCGGGCATCACAGAACAAAGTATGGTTATTATGGTCAGTTTTATAAAGTAAAAGAAATAAAAGAATTAGAAGGTACAGAAACATTAATAGTCCTTGAAGAGCCGCTTGAAAAAGAAGTAAAATATAACGAACAATTTTCGGTATCCAATTTTAAAATACCAAACAACAGATTTGAATTCTTGCTCCCACTCCCGCAGGTAGATTACGCTTCAACTTTGTTACAAATAAAACAATATGACGATTTAGGTAACCCTGGCATGCCCACAGATATACTGAATATGGTAATAGACGCAGTGCCTCCAAAGTTAATTTTTGTTGATCCTTACTCCGACGAGCCACTAAACCCTCCTTATGATAATAGAAGTATTGGCATAATTCCTAACTCAACAAAGCAAAACGGAAGAATAGTGCTCAATTCTTTGCCTAATATAACCATAGAGATTGAGGAAGAAGGAACAGGTTTAAGGGAGAACTCTTTTAACTTTACCATAAATGGACAAAAGAAAAATATTAATTTTAACATAACCTCTTCTATAGGGAGAACAAAAACATACTCTTTGGTTTATGTTCCTGATAGAAAGTTTGATAACGGTCTTTATGACCTATATTTTAGTGCAAGCGATAAAGCAAATAATAAATTAGAAATAACTAACTGGAAAATAGTTATTGATAATAATACTCCTCAAAAACCATCATTTTTTGTTACAAACGGGGTAAATATTTCATTAGCCCCTGACGGTTACACTTTCGTTTCTGATGTGCCAGAGCTAAAAGTAAGCTATCCCGATACTACACTGGTTGATATTATTTCTGCAAGATTATTTAAAAATCAAAACCCTCTCTCTTTTGTAAATGTTAAATGCGAAAGGGAGTTGGCAGTTTCAAACATCTTTAATTGTTTCATAATCGGAAACGCCTCGCAGATTCCCCCAAACTTCAATCCCGAAGGAGATTATCATATAGAATTTATTGCCGTGAAAAAATATTCAGACGGCACAGTAAGTAATCCTTCTATAAACATTTTTTACTTTTCGTTAGATAAAACGCCTCCAAACATTACATCGTTTAGCATAGACCAACATTACATAAATACAAAAACACCAATAACATTTAAAGCGAGAGTGAATAATGAAGACAGTCATTACTTAAAAATTAATATATCAATAAATGGTAAGGTTATAAAAACCAATTCAACACAAGTGAGAGATAATACATTGATAGGAAGCGTTAGTGCCGAAGATTTGTTACAAGCAAACTTGGTAGACGGCATCACATACCCTGTGAATCTCATCGCAACAGATTACGCAGGCAATACTAACAATTTAGCATATGATAATATAACTATTGACGACTCCCCTCCGTATTTTTCGCCAGCAGACATAGAAATAAGTGCACAACCAATCTACTTTTATTATGTCAGCGATGTGACAAATAAGATTTATATCGTTAGGGAGGATATGATAAATATTTCTGGTAGAGTACCTGATGACACTGTAATGATGTCTTTTTATAGATTAACAGGAACCGAGCAAAACTACACCACAAAAATTTATCTGTGCTCCCAGTCCGCTACTACTAACTGTATAAAAGATAACGGAGAATTTTTTTCACAAAGCAGATCTCTAGTAATTGGCGAGCAGGGAAAAGTAATCACAAACATAATAATCATATCTGCAACAGATAGAGCAGGAAATACTTTTGAAGCTGCGAAATTCATATATAGAGACATAGAAAAACCAACAGTTATTGTTTGCACCCAGACAGAATGCAGCGAAGAAATAAAAGAGGTATCCCCTCCAATAACCAACCCGCAAGATATTATAAAAACTTGCGCCACTAAACAAGATTGTTATGATATATTAATAAGTGGCGCTTGTGAGGACAAGACAACAAGAACAATAGACCCTCAATGTTATAAGAATTATATAATCGAGATAAAAAAAGATTTCCTTTACCCTCTTTGCTATAAGATACCGCTTTATACAGATAGTTGTATGAAAGAATTAGCTATTGTTACAGGCGCTTCGGGGCTTTGCGAAAAAATTTCAAATTCACAGCTACAAAAAGAATGCTACAATAATTTTGTAACATAATGGCCAATGAAAAAAAACATTTTTTTAGCAACGCTTGTATTTATTTTATTATTCAGCTCCGCTAAAACTTATTCTTTAAAAGAAACATACTCTTCAGTTCCTGTAATCACCCTCTCATTTTCTGAAGAATCAGCAATAATAAACGCTGTGCTTGTGAGCGCAGATAAGAGATATAATTTTAGTTACTCACCTCCAAAAGGAGAATACGCTTTAGTGCATCGCCTTACGGCCACCCAAGCGCTCGCTAATGGAAATTATACTCTATATGTAGAAGCACAGGACCGGGTTGAAAACAAAGTAAATGTTACCCAAATAATTGAAGTGTCTGTTCCTTACATACCAATAAGAGTTATCAACCCCCCATTGGGCGTATCGCCCACTCCCATATTTGATTTGGTAATTGAAACCCCAGAAAATGACGCTTCTTGCAAATACTCAACATCGCCTCTCGCAACATATGATTCTGCGGCTTTCTCTTTTGAAGATATAACTCCGAAAATTCATAAGTTCAGCAATTTCAATAAAGACCCCGTTCTGATACAAAGCCCAGAGAAAGAAATAGCAATTTATATTTTTTGCAAGCAGTTAGATAATCAAAGAATAAACCCAGCAACAATAAAACTTTCTTACGATCTGACACCTCCAATAATAGGAGCATTTGCAGATCCAAGAGTTATTGTTGACAAAACACCAGAAGGAAGAGTTTTAGGCGAGATAAAAGTAATCTCAACTTCTGATAAAATTATTTGCAGATATAGTGATTTAGTCGCTTTAAATGATGACCTAACAAATTATGGTCCATCACAAGGAATTTTTCAAGAGATGCCAAATTACTTTGGCAATCCAGAAGACGAGTTAAATTTGACTAAATATTCAAAAACACCTACAACGATAATAGACCTCACAAGATACATCACAGATATAACCAAGATTTACAATTTTGTATTTAATGTAAGTTGTATCAATATGGCAACTTTAAATTTATTAGATTATTCAAAAAACAGGACATCCAACACTGTTTCGGTACCGATATCTGTAAATCTTTTAAGTCCGATAATAATAAATAAAATAAGCCCCCCAGATTATACAGCGAACGATAATATTTTTATGAATTTTACAACAAACAAAGTCGCTTCATGCTCTTATACTCTGGAAGAAAAATCGGAAAACTTAGAATCAGCGGATAATAAAATTCACACAAAAAACTACGGCTCGCTTCCCGAGGGAAAATATAGTATTAAAATCGATTGCGTTGGGGAGGCAGCGTCTATTTCAAAAAATTTTAGTTTTGTAATAGATAAAAGTCCTCCTTCAAGACCGATAATTATCTCCCCTAATGTTACCTGTACAGGTTCTTTAACAGCAACATTTTTTTCAAATGATACAGAGTCGGGAATTAAAGGTTATAATTATACAATCACGGGTTTAGGCGTATCTATTTCAGGATTTGTGGAAGGAGAAAATCCTAC
>JAWAEZ010000001.1:1818-65144 GCA_038890975.1 Candidatus Woesearchaeota archaeon | reverse complement strand
A
This sequence comes from Candidatus Woesearchaeota archaeon, assembly GCA_038890975.1. Lineage (GTDB taxonomy): Archaea > Nanobdellota > Nanobdellia > Woesearchaeales > CAIVOO01 > JAWAEZ01. The sequence goes on along the minus strand of JAWAEZ010000001.1, from coordinate 65,143 downwards.
CTGTCCGTGGATAGGGATGAAAAAGGCAATAAACTAAATCTTACAAACGCGGCTAGTTACGGTTTTTCAGCAAGAGCCGTAAACAATGTTGGGATTGAAGGAGATGTAGGATCGGGCAATATAATAATTTATGACGAATCAGGCGTACTTTGCGATAATAAACCACCATCAATATTTCTAAAGAGAAACTTAACCCCCTCCGGCGTGGAAGTTTCTTTTGTTTGTATAGACGCAGAAACAAGATGTGATAATTCATCCTATCGATATTTAATATCTAACAGTCCTAGTTGTATCGGTACAATGTCGCCTTTGGAATATGATACCCAAAGAGAAGCATATCTTGTTAGTGTTTCTTCAACATCTTATTTTTGTTACGAAGCACAAGACATTGCAGGTAACAAAGCAAGAGGAAACGAAAAGATAGAAATTATAGCCGCTGACCACTGTTCGAATAATATAAAAGATTACGAAGAAACTGATGTTGATTGTGGCGGAAGAGGTACCTGCCGAAGATGTGATATTGAAAAAACCTGCGGTATAGATTCAGATTGTCTATCTTTATTTTGTGCTAACGGAATATGCAAACAGCCTTCTTGTGATGATGGGATAAAAAATGGTTACGAAACTGATGTTGATTGTGGCGGCATTGATTGTGCAAAATGCGAAATTAACCAAAGATGCGGCTCAGATAACGATTGCATAACAAATTATTGTAGTGTGAATAAAATATGCGCAATTCATTTGTGTAACGATTCTTTGAAAAATGGTTACGAAACTGATGTTGATTGTGGCGGCGTTGATTGTCCAAAATGTAGTGTAGGAAAATACTGTTTAGTAGATTCTGATTGTTTATCAGGCAAATGTTTCGCGAAAGAATGCGTACAGCCACCAATAGAGGGTAATGTTTCGATAATAAGCGAGGCAGAAATAAGGGGCCTAACCTTATTGAAAATAATAAAAATACTAATATTAATTGTTGGTTTATTATCCACATCAGGAGGTTCTGGTTATTTATTTTATAAGAAATATTATGTTAAAAAAGCGACTAAAAAAGAGGAACCTAAGCCGGCACCACAACAACTACGAACACCAGCCGTTAAGGAAGGGCAGAAAACAAAACCGCTTTCTATTGTAGAAAAGATTAAATTAGAAGCGAGAAAAGAAAAGGAAAGAGCGCAAAAAGAAATTGAAAGAGAAAAAATTTTTGGAATTTTTGGAAAACCAAGAGAGTTAAGAGAAGAGAACTCTAAGAAAATGCAACAACCTGCGCAGAAGGTAATACTGCCGAGAATCATTCAAAAATTAAAGCCAATGCCTAAGAGGGTAATTCCAAAACAACCACTAACAATACAAAAAGACGAATTTAAGCGCCTTGAAGAATTAGAAAAAAAGAGAGAGGAAGTTTTTGAAAAATTAGAAAAAATTAAGGAAGAAGAAGCATTCGAAAAACTTGAAAAAATAGGAAAAGGGAAATCCCCTGAAAAACTTGAAAAATTACAGAAAAAGAATAATAAAAATAGATAAGCCGATTAAAAATGAAGAAGAAATCACAAATAGGTCAGATTTTTATTTATATAATCTCAACGATAATAGTTGTACTTATTCTTTATTATGGTTACGCAGCAGTTAAAAATATAGGAAAAAAACAGGAGCAACTCGCATTAGTCAAATTTCAAAGAAATATTGGAGATACAATAGTTTATACAAGCTCTGACTACGGCACTGTTAGAGTAGAGTCATTTTCTGTGCCTGTTAAATTTACAGAGGTATGTTTTGTTGATCCCTCTCTAATAGCAAGAGGCGACGCAAGCCCCATAGACAGCTTAAAGTACCCAATTATAGCAAACAGCGTTGCTGATAAAGTAAACAATAATGTGTTCCCTCTTCCAGATGGGGTTCCTTTTTATATTGATAAATTATGGGTCAGTGACAATGGAGGTTTCCTCTGTTTTCCTGTTAAACAAGGCACGATTGCTGTGAGAATTGAGGGGTTCGGTGATAAAGCAAAAATATCCCTGCCTTAATATGTTCTACGGAAAACAAAAAAAATCTCAGATAGAAGTCCAGTTTAACTGGGTTTTTATACTCATAGTAGGGGCAATTATACTACTGTTTTTCATAGCAGTAGTTGATGCTCAAAAAAAAGCAGCAGATAAAAAACTAGCATTTGACATCCTAGGAAAAATAGACCTAATAATAAGCGGAGCTCTTACAATACCCAAAACAGGTCAAATTTTTGACATGCCTAAAATAGATTTCAATCTCGGGTGTGATAGGATAACAGCATTAGGAATTGATAAGCAGTTTCAGGACAGAATTGTTTTCGGACCGGATTTATTAAAAGGCAGGCAGATGATTGTGTGGAGCCAAGATTGGAATGTCCCCTATAAAACAGCTAATTTTCTTTATATGACAACTGAGAATGTAAGATACGTTATTTACTATAATACCGCAAAGAGGTCTGCTGAAGAACTTTTTTTAGCCCTCCCAGATAACATTACCAAGGAAGTTATAAACTATAGAGATTTTAAAAACTTAGGAGACAAAAATAATTATAAAATAAAACTAATATTTTTTGAAGATACACCCGTATCAACAATAACGAATAATGATTTTCTCCCAAATTTTATTAAGAATATGGGCGATGACAGCGTTAGTGCAGTCCAGCTAATAAATTACCCTAATGATGCTGTTAGATTTTTTGTTAAGAAAGGAAATAAATTACAAGAGTTTGGCTATCTTCCTATAACAATAGTAGGGGATCCTCTTAAGTATGGAGCAGTATTTTCCGAAAATAGAGAATTATTTAATTGTTCATATTATAAAGCTTTTAAGAGATTGCTCTATGTTAGCCAGATATACGCTGAGCGAGAAAAAAATTTAGAAATGGACTACAAAGATAATCCTGATTGTAAGTCGGTATCAAGAGCGTACAGCGACATTTTAGAAATTGTAGAAGCAGCAAATTCAACACCGCCGGATATAGAAAAGATAACAAACAAAATGACAATAATAAACAACATTAACCGCCAAGTGCTTGAAAAATCATGTGCAGCAGTTTATTAAAAAAATATAAGCTATATAAAAAATGAGGTTTATAAAAATAAAGAAAGCAAAGAAGAAGTCGCAAATAAAAATAGGCGAGAGTGTAGCAGTGCTTTTGATATTTTTTGTTTTAGTAATAATGGGTATGATTTTTTGGTCAAGGTACAGCCAGACATCTATAAAAGAGCAACAAGAAGTTGATATAATTTCAAGAGCAATAAGAGTGGCCCAGACGGTTTCTTTTCTTCCAGAACTTCAATGCTCTATATTAGAAGTTATAAAATTTAGCTGTTTTGATGTTTATAAAATAGAAGCAATGCAAAAAATTATAATGGAAGAAAAAGACCAAGGAGCTATTCAACACTATTTTAATTCTTTTGGTTTTGCAAATATAACAATTTATTCGATGTATCCTGTAAAAAAGGAATGGAATATTTACGATTTTACTGGCGGGAACATTTCAGGTTATATAACAACGCAAATACCAATTGCTATTTATAATCCTATAGAAATGCGTTTTTCATTCGGTTACGCTAATGTAGCTGTTTATGTCAAACAAAGATAAAAATGATAAAATTTAGGAATAAAAAAAAATCTCAGACGGAGATGTTGGGAATAGCAATAGTAGTTATAATATTATCAATAGGAATACTAATTTTAGTTAGCAATACTATGAAACGTACAAGGGTTACAGAACAAAAAAGAGAGTTTTCAGAAAAACAAATGGCAACTAATATCTTAGGCGCGTTACTTTCAACCTCTACGAATTGTAATAACGATAGAATTAGCACTTTGCTGATAGATTGCGGTAGGTGCGCTCCCGCAGGGCAAGAAACTACTAGTTGCAGAATCTGCGGAGGAGGTGTTGAAGGGGATATTTATATAGAAGAAAGTTATGTCTGTAGTTATTTGTCAACAATAATAGAAAATTTGCTCAACAACACATTAAAAGTTTGGAATAAAAAATATGAGTTTATGGCGTATATAAGCAAAGAAAATCCCCAAATACACATATCTTATGGTATTGAAAAATGTATAGAGGAGAGCCAGTACATCCAAAAGGATTTTTATTATCTTCCGTTATACCCCCAAACACTGACGGTGGAATTATCCTTATGCAGTTAAATAAAAAGGCACAAGAAATTGAACAAGAAACAGGGCTTATGACAACCTTGATGTGGATAACAATAGCAATAGTTATTTTTATCATACTAATGATAATATTTAGGAATTATGTTTTGAAGGTGCTTAGATGAGAAAAAAAGCAGTGCAGGTAAGCCTACTGACATTAATAATCCTAATAGTAGTATTTATAATAATTTTAGTTCTTACTAACAAAATAAATTTTTATTTAAAAAAAACAAATATAAGAGAGTATTGTAGGTTAAGTGTTGAAGCGGAGCAAGCCGCGAAAATAGGAGGTAAAGAGACCATATTTAATTTAGATTGCCCAATGCAATACATATACATAAAAAATTCAGAACTGCCGAAAGAAGATGATAAAATTAAAAATTATATTTCTAGAAAAATAGCAGATGCTATGTATGATTGTTGGTACAAAATGGGAAAAGGAAAATATTATGATTTTACGAATAAATTTATTGGCGCCGACGACCAAGCATGTTTGTTATGTTCAATTATTTATTTTGAGAAAAAAGGTCTCACAATAGAAAATATGAAAGATTGGCTTGATAAGAATATTCCAACAGGAGCTCAATTCTCTTATTCAGATTTTTTATCTTTTAATGAAGAGAAAAGATATTATTTTGAAGAGCCAATATCCACATCCTCAAATTATTATGTTGTTTTCGTAGCGATTGTAGATTCTCCTAATTTAAAGTTTCCTGATGAAATGAAGAAATATTTTAATATTCCTTCAATGAGTATAGGAGGCACACCTTTTTCAGCAGTAGTATTGGTAAAAGATAAAGAAATTGAAAAATTAGGATGTGAAATGCTGCTTAACTAATATGAACAAAAAAGCGCTTAGCACGAAGATAATAGCAGGGTTTTTAATTGTAATAGTTGCAGCGATATTTTATTTAACTTTTATTTCAAAAGTTAAAGAAGCAAACGAGAGGGAGATACACAAGAGGCAATGCAAAAACTCCGTTCTTTTATATTCCCTAACAACCATTAAAGGTTATGAACTAAGACCTTACACGATAGAATGCCCACTTCTAGAATTAACACTAACTGGTAATCCAGAGATACCAAAACAAGCAGAGAAAATGAAAAAGGAGATAGCCATTACGATGGCAGAAGCGTGGGATGTTTTTGGGAGAGGGAATATTGATCTTTTTCAAGAGTCAGGAACTTATTGCGCAGTTTACGCATTAATAGATTTTAAAGAAAAAAATAAGGAAATAAAAGATTTTAATAGATATTTGTTAGAGAATAATGTTCCTTTTGAAAATGTTGATTATGTAACTTATTTTACCAACGGAATAGCCAAACAAATTAGTGGAGAAGTAGGTGAGGGGGTTATAGACACATCTAAAAAATATGCGGTCGTGTTCATTTATCAAAAAAAATTGAGCACTATTGACGAAGTAAAAATTTTTTTTAGTAAGTTAGTTACTCTTGGCGCTGAGAAAAATAAACTGGTTGGGGCTATATCTATGGGGGTTATTTCTGCTGCAGGGACAGGCATAGCAGTGATTCTGGCTGGAGGTTCGTTTATGTTGGCAACAGGAGGGGCGGTTGTGGTTGGAGGTTTAGAATTATTAACATCTATATTTAGTGGGGGGAACTCGGATAGTATAGCGATGATATCCTTCTTACCTTACGAAAATGAAGAAACACTTAAAGAGTTAGGGTGCCAATATTTACCCATATCCCTCAGAACAAGATAAAAAACAAAATATTTTAATAAAACAAAAATTTGTAATTTAAAAATGGGGAAAGCTTCAATAACTTGGGACGAGATTGCTAAGTGGGTTATAATTCTCCTTTTAATAATTGCTCTTATTGTTATTATCACAATTTTATCGGGGAATGCTTCAGACCTTTGGAATAAATTAGCTTCAATACTACAAATAGGAGGGTAAATGAAAAACAAAAAAGCAGTTTCAAACGAAATAAAAAATGCAGCTTTAATAGTAATAGTTATCGTTGTTGTTGCAGTCATAATATTTAATTTTTTTTTAAAAGAAGATGCGCCTGCAAAAAATTTTTTTTCAGACATAGCAAAAAGTGTAGGAACAAGTGAAGAAGCAGAAGAAAGGTTTGCTGAGCTTTTAGAAAAATCAGTCAATCTGCCCACTTCTTGCCAAGCCAAATTGAGCATAGAACAAGAAATAAGAAATCTTAAAGAAGAGAATTCACTCTTAATAAACAAATACACAAAAATAAAAAGAGAAGCAGAAGCAAACTGTGAAGCTTATAAAATAAGCGAAGAATTCTCTAAACTCCAATATGAAGGAACAACCAATATTCAAGATTTTCAAGACGAACTAAGAAAATTTCTTGAAAAATTTCAGAAGCTAACAGAAAAATATCCGAACACGAAGGGGGCAGAAGTGGCTACTGGAAACATAAACTTAATTAAAAAAATTGTTGATTGCGAAAAAATGAGTGAAGAAGATATAAATAGTTATTGTAACCCGGAAAAAAGTCATAAATTTTGTGTAAGCTGGTCTGATGAAGGAAAACTTAAATGCGGTTTTGCAAATTGTGAAAAAGCAAACAATAAAAATCCATCTTATTGTGTATCTCTCGCTATTGTAAAGGATATAATCAATAAAGAAGAAGTTCCTAGATGCGCGTACGAGTTTAAAACAACAACAACAAAAACAACATCTTGCTATAGTTGTAAAAGCATTATTGAGAATAGCAAGAATGATTGTGAAAAATATAACATAATCCATATAGAAAACTACGATTACCCGCTTGTAGATTCTTGTAATTCCAATCTCTGTAAAATAAAAGATGATAAAGGAAAATTATTAGAATGCGAATCACTCATTATCCAAACACCTATTAACGATAAGCCCCAGTACACAAGCTGCTGCTACAAAGGTAAGGTATGTTAACCATTTAAATAATATTCAAAAAATTTAAATACTACTATTATTAAATAACAAGTGGATACCTTTCCATTAATCCGTAATAATAACGGGTAAAGAGGTGATTAGATGGTAAAAAAAGCGCAAGGAATGTCTTTAAATGTTGTGATAATAGCAGCACTCGGACTGCTTGTTCTCGTAGTATTGTCTATAATTTTTACTGGGAGAACAGGAATATTTGTAAGGGAATCTGACAAATGTACAACTAAGTACGGCAATGCAGGAAGATGCGTTGCGGTAGAAACTGATTGTAACGGCGCTTACGACAAAATTTCTTGGGGGGCGTGCGATTTAAACGGGGACGGAAAGTTTAATTTCAACAACAAAGATTCAGACGGTTTTTGTTGTGTGACTGTAGGGGCAGGAGGGGTAGAATAGTAGTAGAATAAAATGGGAAAGAAAGCCGCAGAATTGTCCATGAATCTGATAATTGTAGCAGTAATTTTAATAGTTGCTCTTGTTGTAGTGGTTATAATATTCTCTGGGAAGATGGGTTTTTTTCAGAAAACTTCAGAAGAAACATCAAAAGTTTATAACCCCAAAGTTTGTGACATACCTGGGACGGGCCGTTATTGTTCGGATATATGTTTAGAAGGAGACGAAGAAGTAAATTTTCCGGAAGGTTTCACTTGCAGAGATACGCAGACAAGAGGGATTGGTAAATGTTGTTGTTGTAAATTTACATAAAAATGAATAAAAAAGGTGCCGAACTAACTTTAACTATGATAGTTGTGGTGATTATTCTCCTAATAGCTCTTGTTGTTTCAATAATAATATTTAGTGGAAAGTTTGGGGTATTTTCAAGAACAACAGCAAGTTGCGAAGCCCAAGGAGGGGTCTGTTTAGAAAGATGCCCTTCAACCCACGCACCTTTATTAGGGGGGAAATGTGACAGCGGAAAATGTTGTATGCCTATAGAAAAAAATGAACAAACATAATAAAAAAATTAAAAAAATAGCAGCAGAACTAAGCATAAATATTATAATAATCGCTGTTATCTCTCTTGTTGTTTTGGCTGTTTTGATATTCATTTTTTCTTCTAAATCACAAATTTTTACTAAGTCAACTTCGCAACCATGCAAAGCCCAAGGAGGAAGATGCATCACGCCCCCAGGACAGAAGTGTGAGGGGAGTGAATATATCATATACACAAAAGGTTGTGAAAGTATTGGCGATAGCGGCGAAAAACTTCAGGCGTGTTGTATTAAATATGAAAGTGAAAAATAACACAAAATCAAGGAAGGCAGAAGTTAATTGGGTTGTTGTAGGTTTCGTTTTAGCAGTTATTGTATTAGCAATATTGGCGTACATATTTTATAGTGAAACAAAAAAATCTTCAAAAGCAGCGGAAGGAATAATAAGTTGTTCTGCAAGGAATGGTCAGTGTTTAGAAGGTAAAGTTTGTCCTCCCGGAACAGTTAATATAGGGAGATTCGATTGCGGTGAAGGTAAGGTTTGTTGTGTTTCAGAAACATAAAATGATTAACAAGAAATCTATAGAAATCGCTATAACAACACTAATGGGCGTTGTTATAGCGTTTATCGTTATAACTTTTGTCATTCTTCCACTTATTACAAAAGCTTATAATCTTTTAATCAAGAGGCCGGATTATGTAACAGAGCAAAGTTACGAAAGAATTGTTTACTTATTCAAAAATGTTAATGAAGGAAAATTTACTGTACCCATTCAAATAGGTGAAGATTTTAAAATAACAACTAACTCAGAAGATAACTATTGTTCCAAAGATTGTATATGCCTTTGTAAAGAAGACGACATTTCTATGAGTGGCGTTAAAAAAGGTTGCGGTTTAAAAATTTATAATATCGATTGTTTCAAAAAAGAAACTCCCCCTATGCACTTTCACTACTCATATGCCGGAGTACAGTACATCAATTTTGAAATTAACAAAGAAATAATCAAATCAGAACAGGGTATATCTTGTGAAGGAATTGAAGACCTAAATCTTTGTACGAATTACAAATGTATAATTTATACAGGTAAATGCAAAAATTGTTTCTCAACTTTTAAATGCGAACAGTATTCTTTAACTCTTTCTGAATCAACAACTTTTGGTCAGCCAGAATTTAGTTTTAGTATTGACAAAAATGAAGAAAATTATGAATTACACAAAAGACAATGTTTAGGAGACCCTTGCGGTTTCGATAAAGAAGGCATAACCTGCTATTGGGAAGAAGAACAAGATATAGGAAGATGTATCCCTTGCAGCCAAAATATTGATTGTTCCAAAGTTCCATTAGATATTTGTGATAAAGTTTGCAAAGGAGCATGCACATTATCAAAAGAAGGAGAAATAGTTAAATGCGTCGTAAAACAATAAATTTTTAAAAGAAGATATTTTTAATTTAAATTGATATGCTTATTTTTAAGCAAAAAAGAGGTATGAAAGAGCTTTATAAAATAATTATTGAGATTTTTCTAGCGATTATGGTAACAACAGCAGCCATTTCTTATGCTGTTTCAGTAGGAACAGGAACAAGATTATTAAAAGAAAAAACAGCAAGAGATTTAGCACTCACTATGGAGGCAATAGAAGCATCTCCTGGCGCTGTTTTTTTAAGTTATGCAGATTTGAGAGGATTCGTGTACGGGTTTTTAAATAATAGGATAAATGTTTATTCTATTGACGAAGATGTTACAAAAGATTCAAACACTTATTATTTTTTTCCAAAGGACTTAGCTTTGAATTTTATCATACCAAAAGAGAAAATTTATCCGCTAGAAGACCAAAACAGGACAGTTCTTTCTTTTAAAAAGACACCACCAGATTTTTTCATAAACAATAACGATTTAACTTTAGAATCTATGAACTGCGAAAAAATTGATGTTTCAAAAGACGAAAAGTTAATTTTTATTTACGACAGCACAGGACAGGGTTTACAATTTTTTGATAAAAAAAATAAAGAAGAAATTAATAAATTGATTCAACAATCCCTCATACCTTCTTTACAGCCCGGTTTAGAAGCACGATACTATACAGACAAAGAAAAATTTGAACAAGAATTTCAAAATAAAAAAACAGCACTATTCATTGAAATTAGAGGAGTAGATTATATAGAGGATTCTTCAGCAAAAATTTACATCAACAGCGAAAGAAAATCAAGAAGATTGGCATGCATTATAAAAAATCGGATATACAAACAAAATTTGGTAGCTACAATTAATATAGGCGATTTTGATTCGCAACCAACTACAATATTAAGAATAGAAATAGGATCTCTTAACAGAGGCACAATAATTAATGAAATAGGCGGGGCGATAAATGAATATTTTGGTAAATAATTTTTAAAATGAAAATATGAAAATTGCAAAATCAAAAAGGGGAATAAACGCTTACGACGCTGTTTATTGGTCTGCGAGAATACTTTTTGTATTATTAATGCTTTTTTTTATTTACTTTTTAGCGCGCTATTACGATTCGCAAACGCTAGATACAACAAAACAAGAAGCAGAAATTTTCGTGAGATACATGCTCTACAACCCAAACGCATTGCCTTATACCGACCCAAGCACGGGAAGGACTATTTATGGAGTAGTTGATATAAATAAACTATCAGAAACGACTCTAGAAAAAGCAATGTTTTTCGGCGAAATTAATAATATGATAGCTGCAAACATCACGCTAACCTACAATGTCAAAAAAGAAGAAGGAAAAGAAGAAGTTAAAAAAATTGAGTTATTTTACAACAGAGAAAAGTATTTTAATTGGCTTCCTCTATCAAATGTTTTTTTTGTAGGAATAGGAAAAGTGGAAAAAATAGAAACTAGAAGATATGTTATTGTTTTAGATAACGGAGAAATGTACCCCGCTTTTATAAATTTCGTTGTTTTGGTGCCTAAAACATGAAACTAGTGAAAAATAAAATAATCAAAAATAAAAAAGGAATAGCGACATCGTTAATAATAGATGTGTGGGCGGTGATAGCTTATTTTTTGGTCTTCTTAGTAATTTACATCGCATTAACTGTTTCTACAAGGATTGACTACGCGATGTATTATGAATTGTTAAAAGAAGAAAAAACAATGGAACTGCTCAATATTTTAAAAACACCAGTAGACGAACAAAAAACAATAGCAGATTACCTTATTGATTACGATTTAAAAAGAAACAAAGAAGTAAAAGACAAAATAATTGAAACTTTAGAAAAAAATAAAATATACTCATCAATATCTTGCATATCCTTTAATTTTGAAGAAAAAAACGAAATAATTGTAATATCCCCATTAACGAATAATTGCGATTCTTTGTCATCTCATATAAAAGTTACTGAAATTAGATTTCCTACACCAAGGCGTAAGGTAATAACCGCCTCCTCTTATGCGTTTGATAAACAATGAAAAAAATAATAAAAAATAAAAAAGCGAAATTTTTCATAATAATAGTAGTAACAGGACTGATAATAGCACAGGTCACGATGCTTTTTTACATAATAAGAGAGCAAAAACAATTCGCAGGGAACATAGGTTTAAAGGCCGTACTTTTATTTTCTTCATACCAAGATGCAGAAGAAACACTATTTTATGTCGACACATCAGCCAAACTCGCAGCCCAAGAAGCATTTCTAAGAACAGCCAGAATGGGAGGTTTTCCAGAGAAGCCAGAGGATTGCCAAAGATATGCAGGTTTTGCGGTTTGGGAGTTAGACAACGACAAATGCATCCCAGACGCGGATAATACTAAAAATAAAAATCTTCAAAATGCATATGGCGAAAGCTTAAATAATTTATTAGACGAATATTTTCGTTTATCCCCTTCTCTTATGATACCTACGGACAAAAATTATGAAATAAGCGTAGTAAACATCGGTGATTCTTCTTCTCCAAAGACATTAGTAACAGGCGACGCAAAACTTCCCCTAAGTTTAGAAATAAAGAAAGGAGTAATAACGCCAGGGGTTAGTTACACAACTTATAATACCGCTCAAGATATTAAAATAAGAGGTAGCGAAGAAGAAAAACTAAAGCAGATATACCTAAAATATGGAGAATTCATAAGAAAAGCAATAGAAGAAGAGGGTGGAGCATCTGAGATTCCAGGCATTACAGAATCGCTTATTGTTGCTTTAATAATGCAAGAGTCAGGGGGGAATCCTAATGCAAGAAGTTATGTAGGTGCTGTTGGTTTAACACAATTTATGCCTGGAACAGCGGCAAGTTACGGTCTTTGTAGCAAGGGCGGTGGAGGAAAAAAACCTTGCGAAGATTACGATTATAGAACAGACCCCGAAGAAAGTATAAAAGCCGCAGTTAAATACCTGAAATATCTTGCTTATAAAGTTTATGGTGGATATAAAGATAATATAAGATTCGCTCTTGCAACCTATAACGGAGGATTAAACAAAACAAAAATCAAAAAAGTGGCAGAAAAAATTTCTAAAAATCCTGAAGAGGTTCAATGGGAAGATATAATTGCGGCAGAAGGAACATTACAACAAATCCCCGCTGAAACAGAGAGATATGTTGAAAGAGTTATGGCGTTGAAACATAAATTTGAACAACTGCAAATAACAAGCCAAGGTGACGGATGAAACGCAAAGATTTTGTTAAAACATTATTATTTTTGGCAATTGTTATCTTAATAAATAGAACTATTTCTGCGCAGCAGGAAATAAACGCCTACGGAGTAACATGTTCAGAGGCAGGAGGAATCGCAGTTTGCGGAGATTACCAAAAATGCATAGGAATAATAATAAAAAATACCAGCGACTTTGTTAATGAGGTATGTTGTAAAGGAAAATGTAACTATTTGACAAAAGAAGAAATAAAAGAAAAATATTTAAAAGCGGGGTATAGTGAAGAAGAGGCAAATTCTTTTGCGGAAGAATTTTACTTATCAGGCGAAGAAACAAAAGTAAAAAAAGAAAACATCATTTTGAAAATAATAATTTTTTCATTTTTGTTGGTGATATTCATTTTTTTTATTATTTTTCTATTGAGAAGAAAACATCTTAAAAAAGTAGGAGTTATGATTTTTACTATAACATTCTGTTCAATAATTCTTTCTAGCAACGCAGAAGCATTCAGATTCGTAGTAATAAGCGATACTCACACAAGTAAGGGAATAAGCAGTAGCGATTTATCCAACACAATTAAAAAACTAGACCCAGAAATAATATTGCACGCAGGCGATTTTTCTTGTTGTTTGCCAAATACGCAATTTAATTTTGCCGAGTATAAAGAACTAAAAAATTATCCAATATTCCCTACAACAGGAAACCACGAATATGATAAGCAAGAAACGATAAGTTCTTACAATAAATTTTGGGCAGATAAAAAACCACAAAACATAGCAATAGAAGGCGAATGGGCTCACTCTTACTCTTTTGATTACAAAGGTTACCACTTTGTTTTCCTTGATTATAAGAACCAGTACGCAAATGTCCAGTGGCTTAAAAAAGATTTGGAAAAAAATAAGAATAAACCCACAATAATAATAACTCATCTCCCAGCAATTAAAACTTCCCCCAGCTGCAGGGATGATGTGTATAATAATAATCTTCAAACAATTGCTAAAGAGAATAACGATATAATAGCAATATTCTCCGGCCATCAACATTGCTATATAAGAAACAAAATAGATGAGAACACGGAACAAATTGTTGTGGGAACTGCTTCGTCACACGAGTTAAGAGGTTACCCTAACAAAAACATTTTTGTTCTTGTGGAAGCAGCAGAAAATGGGAAACTTAAAATATGCCCCGTGGAAGCAGCAACAGGAAAAATATTAGAAGGGGATTGCAATCAAAATTCTGGAACTTCCGATTTAAAGATGATATGGGTATCTTCCCCAAAATATTTGAAAATACGTAGTGCTACGGAAATTACTGGGCAGGATCTCGCTACACTTAAAACAATTGTTGACAGCGCCAATAATAAGGGTCTAAAAATAGCGGCGGCAACGAATGGGGGTTTTTTTGGCTATACTAATTTAGTAAGGGGCAGTTCTACTAAAAGTGTAGGCTCCACTTGTTTATACATTGAAGAAGGAAAACAACATTTTCCTTATGAAAATTTAGATTTTTGTGAAACACGTCATGTTTTTTATATAACGAATAATGACGAATTTGGTATTGTGTCTTTACAACAATTTAATAGATTATTTCCTTCTAAAACAAATATTAAATACGCATTACAAGGGGTGCTTTTGGTTGATGAAGGTAAAGTTTCTTCTTTTAATGATAAAGATCCAGAATATGCCTATGAAAAAAAACACCCTAAAGGAAAAGAAAAAAATGGTATATGTATCGGAAAAGATGGAACAATAGGGTTATTTGTTTATCTAAATGATATAACTTTGAGAAATTTAGCGGACCAATTAAAAAATTACTGTAACTACGCAATTAAAATTGATGGTGGGGGGACTTCTTCTATGTACATAAAAGAAGGACAGAAATATTTTAAAAGTTTTAAAGATGACGAATCTAAAAACAATATTTGTAAAGGAATAAAATCTTTTAGTGATTATAAACAAAATGGATATCAAGGTGTTGGTTGTTTATTAAGTGCAGTTTTAGTTACCGAAGGAGGGATAAAATCTTTACAAGGTATCGGAGAAGAGAAATTCTCTTCACTTGTAAATGAAAACTGCCAACCAGGAGATGTTTATGGTGGTGGTGTTTTAAATGAGGACCTTTCAAGACAAGATTTAGTTCCTATCCCGGAAATTGAAGGGGAAAAAATTTGCGTAAATACAAATGTTTGTTTCAGCGAACCAGGTGATTGTTGCGTTTTGAAAGAAGGAGCAGTGAGACAAATTTATCCGCTTTACACCCTGTTCAAACAAAGAGGTTGTAAATTAAAAATAGTTTCGCCCTTTAGATCCCTTAAGATATACAAAGAGAAGTGGGACGCCAGTGAAAAAAATCCTCAAACAAACTGTCCTCCTAGAGACGATGCAGGTAAAATTATGAAAGAGGGGTACACAGAAGAAAACTTTAAACATTGCCCTCATTATAATGGTTATGCAATGGATATTTGGGTGGAGTGCGATCCGAACGACCCATCACGCGAGCATATTTCTTATGAAGAAAAAATAAAAATTGCGTGCCAAGCAGGATGGGTTAATTACCATCATGAGGGGTGGCATTTTGAGTACGGCAGTAATTATTGGAAGCGAGCAAAAAGTAAAGATAAAAATTTATGTCAATGGCCTCTTCAAGATAGTGTGTTGGAAAGGGAGAGAAGCGGGGAAGGCGCAACAACTTTATACAAAACACATAATGCCATAACTCTGGATAACGACCAACAAATTATCTTAGACCCTACAAATTACATTAAAGAAGATTATAAAAAAACAGAAATTAAAAAAATCCCTAAAGATGCGATTTCCTTAACAACAAAACAAACAAATTTTGGTTTGATGAACATAATAGAAATAGATGTTAATTATTTCGATGTAAGAACAATGTCAGCTAAAACTATAATGGATAGAACAAGAAAAAAATGTAATAACGATTGTAGATTATCTATTTCTGATATAAAGTGGAATCAATTGAACGTGGTGGCAGCGGTGAATGCCGCTTTTTTTGAGAGAGGGAACCAAGTTAAAGACACTGACGAGCATCCGAATTACAATGAGTATGAAGGTATGGTTAGTAACTATGAGCTTTATGGAAGGCCACAAGGGATTTATATAGAGGATGGAAAAATTATTAGTCCCTTCTATTATACAAAGAAAAAAGGTTATTTTGTGGTACAAAATGGGCAACCAAAAATTTTGGAAGTGCCCAATGTTGAAGAAGCTAAGAAGGTATTACTACGAGAAAACAGCGATATACAATATGCTGTGAATGGAATTTTGAAAGCTGGAGAAGATTCCGGAAGTAGATTAACAGGTGTATGTATCACTAAAGAAAATAAATTAAAACTTATAACTACTGAGAGTGGAGGAAATATACAAGTTTTTTTAGATTATTTACGCGATAACGAAAATTGTCAAGACGCACTAGACCTTGATGGCGGAGGTTCTACACAGATGTATTACAATTATGAAGGACAAAACAAAGTACTTAAAAGCAGTGTTGATAGGAAAGTAGCAAATTTTATTGTAGTCATACCAAAAGCATTCGCATATGGCTCCCCAGAACTCTGTCCGCCTATTTCTGTGCAAAACTCTCCGGAAGAGGAAATATTATATGGCGCTTATAACGTTTTCCCTTCTTTCAGCGTAGAAGTGGATAAAGATTTTTCTGAATACCGATTATTGGAAGATTACTCAAGAGAATATTTTGAGCAGTGCCGCAACGAAAAAAATATTTTAGAATGTTTTTCAGAAAAGTCAAGATCGAATGAAGATTTTTCTTTTTATTTTAAAAAGCAAGGACAAACAACAAACGATAATGGGTGGTATACTTATTGTGAGAGAAAAGAAGAAGCTTTTATTAATGATTTTGTAGAAAGGTATGAGGATTGTAGAGATTCCCAAACAGATAGTTGTTATTGTGAAATTCCAGAAATTAGAAACATTCCAAATTTAAAAATAGTAGTAACTGAAATAACCCCTAAAGATTTTTTATTAGTTGCGCCCAATATTCCTTATTCTTTGGAATTATACTCAGGAGTTTTCAATACAATATTCCCCAAGGAAATAAGAACAAATGGAATGATTTTCAATAATTACCTAGAAGAGAAAAATTACATCTTGAGATATTACAAAGAAAAAAAGTTATCTTTTGAGAAAGATAAGGCGAATTTACCTAAATGTGACATTTCACAGAACAACATAATTAAAATTTGCGCTGTTAGTAAGAAAAATAAAGTATTTGGCATAAACCAAATGGATGGAAAACTTGAGGAAACACCTTTGGTTTATAGATTCGCTTTAGAGACTAAAGACCTCCCTCCACCACCGGTAGAGGATGTCAAAGCAGAGGATTTAAAGAGAAGAAAACAACTTTTATTATTAAGCTGGGACAAAAGTGTAGCTGGAGATGTTGTAGGTTACAAGATTTATGAATCACAGAGAGCATTCAATAATTTAGATTTAGAAAAAGCAAAATCTTCACCAGACATAAATCTAGTAAAAAATATTGATGTTGGTTCAGCAATTAGTGTATATAAATTTGTGGGGGTGCGGTGCAATTTACAAAATAATGTTTGTGATTATGTTTTAGCAGTTAAATATTCAAAAGATGGGGATCAAAGTTTGATGGAAATAAAACAGGACCAGCTAATCTACGAAGAAGAAACTGGTAAGTTTTATTATGTTCTTTCTGTGGAAGATGATATTTCATATTATTACGGTGTCACAGCTATTGATAGGAAAGACCAAGAAAGCACTTCTTTTTTAAAAACGCCTTTAGGTACATCGGTTAATGATATCCCCCCAGGTTTGGTGTCAGTTACTAAACAATCACTTAACGAAAAATCAGTTAAAATTAAGTGGGATGTACCTTCATTTTATATAGACGGAACGCAGGTTGAAGAAAAAATTAAGGACAAGATGAGTTTTGAAATTTATCAAAAATGTCCGAATAGTGATATGAATGTTTTTAGTATGAGCGGTAAAGAAATAATACAGGCGCCTGACTGCGAAACAAAAATAATTGCTAAAATAGGAAATATCCCTTCTAAAGAAGAAAGCATAGACGAACCCATATTCAAAGCGTTAGGTATTATATAAATTTAATATTAACTTAAAAAAATAAATCTTTATAAACAACCCTTCTATTTTTAGAGTATGCTCAATCTTAGTTATGAAAAAATCGTGGAAATAATAAAAGAAAAATCAGGACTTTCAGAAGAAGAAATTACAAAAAGAATAAACGAAAAAATATCTCAGCTTTCCGATTTAGTGTCAAAAGAAGGGGCGGCCCACATAGTAGCAAACCAGCTTGGAATATCCTTAATTAGCGTAGAAAAAAAAATTAAAATACACGATTTGAATCCGGGTATGAGAGGCGTAGAGGTAGTCGGAAGGGTTGTAAAAAAGTTTGAATTAAGAGAGTTTAATGTTAATGAGCGTATAGGCAAGGTTGCTTCGTTTTTTATTGGCGACGAGACAGGAACGATAAGAGTTGCTTTGTGGGGGGAAATAGCAGAAACTTTGAGATCTATACAAGAGGGGGACATTGTAAAAATTAAAAATGGATATGTTAAGTTAAATAATAATTTTAAGGAGTTACATTTAGGGGACAAAAGTTTACTTTTGATTAATCCCGAAGGAGAGACAATAAAAGAAATAAAAAGAAGGTTTGATAAAAAATATTTATGCGAAGTAAATGAAGGGGATAATGTTGAAATCATCGGGACAATCGTGCAAATCTTTGATCCAAGATTTTTTGAACTCTGCCCGGAATGTATGAAGCGAGCAAGACAAAAAGAAGAAGGTTTTTTTTGCGAAATACACGGAAAAATTGAAAATCCTAAACACTCTTATGTTTTTAATATAGTTGTGGATGATGGCACAGATAATATAAGGGTAATATTATACAAACAACAAGCAGAAAGAGTTTTGCAAAGAGAAGAGAACGAAATTCTTTCTGCCAAGGATGATAATCTTAAAATGGACATTATCAAAAGTGAAATTTTTGGGAAAACAATTAAGGTATGCGGATTGATAAAACAAAACCAGTTTTTTGATCGTAAGGAATTAATAGCTCAACTTGTTTTTCCCGAATTAAATGTTGAAGAAGAAATAAAAATTTTGGAGGAAGATTTAGCGAAAAAACAAGTGATGCAATCTTGATGTTTAGAACTCATATAGTGGTAGGGTTTCTTGCTGCTTTATTTCTAATTGAACATATTAATTACAAAAATCAGATACTATTTACTGCTCTCGTAGTTATAGGATCTTTACTTCCAGATATAGACCACCCCAAATCAAAGATAGGTAAAAATTTTAAAATAATAAGTATGTTTTTTGAACATAGGGGTTTTTTCCATAGTCTTTTCGTAATGCCTCTCTTAGCTTTAATAATTTTTTATCTTACAAGAACGAATTATTACTCAATACCTCTTTTAACAGGATATCTTTCTCATATAGTTATGGATTTATTAACAAAAGAAGGAGTGATGCTTTTTCATCCTTTATCAAAAATGAGAATAAGAGGTTTAGTGAAGACAGGAGGAATCTTAGAAAAAATACTTTTTTTCATTATTCTTTCTTTTACAATTTTATATTTATTAAATTTTTGAAATAATACCATTTTAATAGTAAAAAATTTTTTTATAAGGATTTTTCTTTTACTATTTTATTAAAAAAATATAAGTTATTACTCATCATAAATATAATTACAAAGTAAAATATAAAAAAGAACGCTGCCTCATATGCGGTCGGTTTTATTATCTGAGTATTGTTTTTAAAAAATATTATTTTATAAATCATCTTTAAAAAAAGAAAAAAAGTTAAAATTCCAGCGATAACAATAAAGTTGATAAAAATAAGCAAAGCGTATTTTTTGAAATTCAAAAAAAAGTCCTTTACCCCGTTCCGGATGGCCTTTATTTTTTTTGCGCCTTTTAAGAATTCTATTTGCGTAAAATTAGTAGCTCCATAAGTAAATAGCAAAAAGATAAATAGATAAACAGAATAGGGTATTATTCGGCCATTGAAAGTATAATTAATAATAGTTCCTAAAATCAAAAAAGCTGCGCTCCCGCCAAAAAAAATTATCAGGTTCAATATGAAGAAATTACCAAGATAGTAGAATATTTTTCTGTTAATTTTTTTCTTTTGAGTAAGATTTATCGCCATTATTTTGAATACAGAATAAATAAAAATAACTATGCATGAATAAACAAATGAAAATAATAAGATAACGATTATTTGAGGTGTAACAGAAAGCGATGATTTGCTTAATGCAAGTTGATTTTTTATTATTAACCAATTATAAACTAAAGAAAGAACGTAAATAGATAAAAACATTAGTAAACTAAGAATAGAAATCTTTAATATTAAATTTTTCTCTTTTCTCGTTTCACTAAAAACATCAACAATTTTTTTTAAAGTGTTATTTTTCATTGTTTTTTAAAATTGCACCTTATTTTACATTTTATAAGTTTTTCTTTTCTTTTTATTTTTTGAAATTGTTAAGATACAAAACTTTTTAAAATGTCCTTTTTTAATAAAAGAAACTATGTTTTATAAAAAAGAATCCGTTAATAACTTAAAAATTGATAGAGTAATAATTAAAGCGTTATCTGCTGATACGCGGGTGAAAATATTAAAATTACTTGAAAAAAGGAGGCATACACAAGCTGAGCTTGCTGCAAACTTAAATATTTCTCCCCCCGCGATAAAAGAACACCTTACAATCCTTGAAAATTCAGGTTTGGTTTTAAAATCCGATGAGGGGTATAAGTGGAAATATTATTTATTGACAGAAAAAGCTAAACAATTATTAAACCCGGAAAAAAAGAAACTACAAGTACTATTAATACCTTTAATTTTTTCAATAGGCGGGATTTTATTAAGTTTTTTATACAAAAGACAAGAAGATGCTAAGAATATTTTAATGGTTCAACAAAAATCTTACGAGTATTCTTTAGCAATACAGCAGCAAAGAGTTTCAAATTTCGATATGTTATTTTTTATTTTTGTTTTTTTATCGATTATTTTGTTTGTTATTTTTTTATATTACTTTATAAAAAACAATATTGCTAAGAGCAGAATATTACGCAGCAGATAACTAAGTTTTTGTTATACTTATATTAACGGTCATTATTGAATAATATGTTTTTAAATATTCGGGTTTAAAATATTTTATAATTGGCTGTGCGTTTTTAGAACTAAAAATTTGTTTATTGGAGTATAATAAAATGCGTTAAAAAACCATACAAGCAACCCTGAGGGTTGCCTGCTGGGTAAAAGAGGTGTTTAGATGAGTGTAACTATTAAGTAGTAATAACTTATATATAAATGTTTCGTTTTTAACTACTATGCAAAGACAAAAAGTATATAAAAACTTTTTAAGACAACTATAAAAGATGGGAAGGATAACAAAAGAAAAATTCAAAGTATATAAGAATGTATTTGACAATTTCACAGAACAAACCCTAAACAAACTTTCGTCCCAAGGCCACTTTGAAGAACTAAAAAGCCCTATCTTTGTAGGAAAGGAATCTAATGTTTTCCTTGCCTCAAAAAGGTCGGAATTTGTAATAGTTAAAATATACCGTTTAGAATCCTGCGACTTCAACAAAATGTTTGATTACATAAAGAGCGACATAAGATACCCGAATATTAAAAAGCAAAGAAGAAGGGTAATATTCGCTTGGGTACAAAGAGAGTACAGAAATCTAATGATAGCCAGAGAAGGAAAAGTAAATGTGCCAACCCCCTTGATTTTTCTCAATAATATCCTCGTGCTACAATTAATAGGCGATAATGCGCCTGCACCAAGACTAAAAGATAAAATTCCCAAAAACAAAAAACTTTTTTTTAAAAAAGTTTTAGAGAATATGAAAAAACTTAATAAGGCAGGTCTTGTGCATGGTGATTTAAGCGAGTACAACATACTAAATTATAGGGAAGAACCGTATTTCATAGATTTTTCACAATCAACATTAATTAAAAATCCCGGTTCAGAAGAACTTTTAAAAAGAGATGTAAAAAATATTGCGAGATATTTCAAAAAAATTGGCTTAGAAACCAGCGAAGCTGAGATTATAGAAAAAATAAAATGTACCAATACGAAATAAAAATTCCTAAAGAAAGAATAGCTGTGTTAATAGGAACAAAAGGAAAAGTAAAGAAAGAGATAGAAGAAGCTACGAAATCAAAAATAAAAATAGACTCAAAAGAAGGAGATGTATTCATTCAAGGGAAAGATAGTTTAGGACTTGTAACAGCGAAAGAGATAGTAAATGCCATAGGAAGAGGGTTTAATCCTGATATCGCTATGAATCTTCTCAAGGCGGACTACTGCATAGAAATGGTTGATATAAATGATTACTCAAGAAATACAAAAAAAGACATAGTTAGATTAAAAGGAAGGGTGATAGGCGCCGGAGGAAAATCAAGAAAAAATATAGAAAATCTTACCGAAACAAACATATCTATTTATGGAAAAACGATAGCGTTAATAGGAGAAGTAGAAAAGGTTGCTATTGCAAAAAGAGCCGTTGAAAGCATATTGCAAGGAAGCCCCCATTCAAAAGTGTATAGTTGGCTTGAGAAAAAAAGAAAAGAGTTAAGAATAAAGTCATTCATAGGTGCTGAAAAAATAACCAAGATTAGAACGACGTAAAATAATTAATATTCAATGTAAAATAATTATATTTAAAATTTTTTACGGCTAAAAAATGAAAGAAAACATTGCAGAGGAGCTTGCGAAAAAACAGAGAGAAGTTTCTGTAGCAGAATTCTTTGAAAGAAACAGACATTTGTTAGGTTTTGACAACAAAAAAAAGGCACTCCTAACAGTTGTGAAAGAAGCTGTTGATAATTCTCTTGACGCTTGCGAAGAAGCAAAAATATTGCCAGAGATAAATGTAGAAATAATAGAAATGGGGGAGGACAGATTCAGAGTTATTGTAGAGGATAATGGCCCAGGCATTATTAAAAAGCAAATTCCTAACATCTTCGCCAAACTTTTGTATGGAAGTAAGTTTCATACCTTGAAACAGCAAAGAGGTCAGCAAGGTATAGGAATAAGCGCAGCGGTTCTTTACTCACAACTTACTACAGGAAGACCTACGAGAATAGTGTCAAAAATACAAAAAGACCCCCAAGCGTACTATTACGAACTTCACATAGACACGCAGAAAAACTCTCCCCAGATAGTTAAAGAGGATATAGTAGAATGGAAAAAAGAACACGGAACAAGAGTGGAGATGGATATAGAAGCAACTTACCAAAAAGGCCTACAAAGCGTAGACGAATATCTTAAAGAAACAGCAATAGTAAATCCCCACGCTACGATAATCTATACGAACCCTAAAGCTGAGCAGTTTATATTTGCTAGAACAACAGAAAAACTACCGATAGAGCCAAAAGAAATAAAACCACATCCTTACGGTGTAGAACTAGGAGTTCTTATGAAGATGCTTAAAACAACAGATGCACGCACATTACAAAGTTTTTTTACAAACGAGTTTTCAAGAGTAGGACCAACAACAGTAAAAGAAATATGCGAGAGAGCATTAATACAACCAACACAAAAACCTTCGGAGATAAATATGCAAATGGCGGAACGCTTAATAAAAGCGATAAGGGAAACAAAAATAATGGCTCCACCAACAGATTGTATATCCCCCATAGGAGCAGAGCTTCTTGAAGCAGGTCTAAAAAAAGAGATACCTGCTGAGTTTTATACATCTGTGACAAGGCCTCCCAGCGTTTATAGAGGTATGCCTTTTGTTGTTGAGTGCGCTATCTGTTATGGAGGCAACCTTGGTAAAGAAGATCCCATAAAAGTGATGCGATTCGCTAACAGGGTTCCTTTATTGTACCAGGCAGGAGCCTGCGCCATTACAAAATCAATCGTCTCAACAAATTGGCGCGCTTATGGGCTTAACCAAAGTACAGGAGCAATTCCGATAGGACCTGTTGTTGTCGCTGTTCATCTGGCTTCGGTATGGCCTCCTTTTACTTCGGAAGCAAAAGAAGCGATAGCCCATTATCCAGAAATTATTAAAGAAATAAAACTTGCTTTGCAGGAGTGCGGCAGGGAGTTAATGAGATATGTTACCAAAAAGAACAGAGTCCAAGACGCACTTAAGAAAAAAGGATACATAGAAAAGTACCTCCCCCACGTGAGCGAAGCATTAAAAGAACTTCTAGGGCTCTCAGAAAAAGAAGAAGAACGAATAAAAATTTCACTCATTGAAATACTTGAAAAGACAAGAAAAATAGAAGAACTTGAAACTGTTGAACATACAGATTCAGAAGAAAAAATAGGAATACTTGCAGAAGATTGGAGTGACGAAGAATGAAAGAAACAGAGAACAACACACTCAAAAAGATAAGGGAAATCGCTAGCGATGTTTATAAAAAAATAATGGAAAAAAAGAAACCAGAACTAAAAATGCCGCTAAGGTCTCTCACAAATGTAACATACGACCCACAGAAAGGATATTTTGAACTTAACGGACAATTTAAAGAGAGGACTTTGACTGTTAATACAATAAAAACCTTCGCTCAGACTCTGAAAATGTTAGGGCTCTCAAAACAACTTGTAGAAACTGACGACATCGCCACAAAAAGAGAAGCGTACTATGTTTCAAAAAATTGGGGGGAAGCAAGATTCCAAGAACAAGCAGATTCTGATGCGGTTATGGACGACATAGAAGCAATGTTTATGGTAAATAGGGAGCAACTTGGTTTCATACCAGAAGAAAAAGGAGGGGATGTTGCAGGAAAATTAGTAGTCATAGACATAGACCCAACAACAGGAAAAGAAATAAAGATTGACTGCACTCAGATGGGGACAGGAGCTTATTCTATACCTAGCTCTGTTGAACACTTAAAATTTGAAACAAAAGCAGAGTTTATTTTAGCAATAGAAACAGCAGGTATGTACCAAAGATTAGTGAAGCACGCTTATTGGAAAAAAGCAAATTGCATATTAATATCGTTAGGAGGGGTTCCTACTAGAGCATGTAGGAGATTTATAAGAAGATTAGCTGACGAAAAAAATATTCCTGTTTATGTCTTCACTGATGGGGATCCTTACGGTTGGCTCAATATTTACAGAACGCTAAAAGTTGGGTCGGGTAACGCAGCCCACATAAATAAATACTTCTGTGTTCCTCAAGCAAAATTTATAGGAATAACTGCCAAGGACATAGTAGAGTATAATTTACCAACACATCCTTTAAAAGATATTGATGTGAAAAGAGTCAAGGATGGAATTAAAAATGATCCTTTTGTGCAACAACATAAGGAATGGCAGAAAGCATTAAATGATATAGTGCTTATGAAAAAAAGAGCAGAACAACAAGCACTTGCAGCGCATGGACTTAATTTTGTTATATCGGACTATTTGCCGAGAAAACTTGCAGACCCAAAAAGCTGGCTTCCTTAAATAGTCCATCGAATATTTTATAAATAAATTATCCTCCTTTGTGACTAACGGGCCCGTAGCGCAGCCTGGATAGCGCGGCAGCCTTCTAAGCTGTAGGTCGGGGGTTCGAATCCCCCCGGGCTCATTTACACAGGTTAAAATGAAGAAGTGTGTATTTTGTAATCTAAATAAAAAAGAAATACTAATAGAGACAGAATTCTGCTATGTAATAGCCGATAAGTATCCTTTATCAAAGTATCACACATTGATTATACCAAAAAAACATTACGAATCAATAACTCAAATACCAAATAAAGAACTTTTTGATATAATAAAGACAATAAAAAAGGTTGAAGAAAAAATGATTTCAAAACTAAAAATAGAAGGAGTGGATTTAAGACAAAATTACAGACCTTTTTTAAAAGAAGGAAAACTCAAAAAAGAGCACCTCCATTTTCATTTAATCCCTAGAAGATATAAAGATAATCTCTATAAACACCAGTTAAAAATAAGAAGAGCTCGTATTTCACAAACGGAACTAGAAGAAATAAAAAATGTTTTGGGTTAGAAAATTTTATAAAGAATAGTTTTAGATTTTTAAATATAAGCGGGGGTAGCCAAGCGGCTAAGGCGATCGCCTGCAGACGCTGTGTTGAAACATACAATGTTGATGAAAAGCGGACAGCGATTATTCGGGGGTTCGAGTCCCCCTCCCCGCTTTTTT
The DNA here is from genome assembly GCA_038890975.1 of Candidatus Woesearchaeota archaeon. Taxonomy (GTDB): domain Archaea; phylum Nanobdellota; class Nanobdellia; order Woesearchaeales; family CAIVOO01; genus JAWAEZ01. The sequence continues at coordinate 39,343 of JAWAEZ010000001.1, read as the reverse complement.
AATAATTTTTAGAACATTACTATACTAAAATCAGTTTTTTACATATTTTAATTATACCTGCAAAAATCTTTGAATAATCATTGTATAATTCAATTATTTGATTTTTTCCCTTAACCATTTCTTTTTCACTTATAGATTTATAGGTCATTTCCATATTATTTTTTAATTTTTTTAAAGTAGAGTATACCTCACCAAACTCGGGGATGTTATTTTTCAAAAAATCCGCTCTAAATATCATCCTATCTATTATACCATTAACTTTAACAATAAACCCAAAAAAAGTAAATTGGAAATACCTAAAATGTTTTATTCGTGGGTTTAAATAAGTGAGATTGAGATTTTCACAAATATTTGCTAAAATTTCTAGTGAATCGTACAAACTATTACCTTGCATCAAGAATTCTAAAATATACTCTTTATCTCTTTTTGTAATCTTCATTTTAATATAAAATTAATTATTAAATACGCACTAACAAATAACATCACTGCCAGTGCTAGTGCAGCAATTGTTGCGCTTAATACGCTAAATACGATTCTTTTTTGTTTCTCCATCCGCGGAAAATGAGGATAAATTGCTAGAAATATCATTATCCATATTACAACCCCCCCAGATATTGCAAACAAAGCTTGAATAAAATACCTTTGCAAATTTATCTCACCTCTAAGAAGAAGTCATCAGCTAAAGCGGTTTAGGCACTCGCCTCGGCGGACCTCATCGCCTGCAGAAACTTATAATAGGGTAATATTTAAATATTTTCATAACAGGGCGAAACTTGTTTAAGAATCAAATACTGTAGCTGATAATTTAACATGTCACTTTATTAATGATGTGAAGGTTTAACAATTAAAAAATAAAACACTTCAATCGTTTGTTAAAAAAGCCCACCATGGCGTTCTTGTCCTTATAATTTCTCCATTTTCAGCATTTATCTCTGCTTTTAGCTGCATCCTCTTTTTGAAAACTCCAAAAATTTTTGCTTCTTTTTGAGCGCGGACTTCATAAACTGCTCTTACATTTCCTTTATCAGCAACCTCTTTAAGTTCTAGCTGGCAGTTGTTTTCAACAGAACAAAACCTTAATCTTAATCTTTGGATTGCTATTTCAGATGCTCTGTCTGGCATAATTTTTATATAAAAAAGCCCTCCATCACTTAACCTCATCATTAAACGCGTTCTGTTTTGTACTTGTTCTTGTAATATTGTGCCATTTATATGAGCAGAAACATTTCTTACCCTTAATCTTATTCTGTTAGTTTCTCCTTGCTCAACTAAATCAATACTTATGGGGTCTCCTGTTTCTAGTAGATAATTTCCCGCTCTTAAAATATTCTCTGTTTGTATTTCTTTTTGGGCGGGCACCCCTATGTATTTCTGTTGAGTTTCTCTTATCTCATTGTTTTTAATGGCAGTCCCAGGTTCGTGGACGCCTTGCGGCCCCGCAGCTAGAATAATTTGTGAGAGAACAATTACACAAAACAAATGGATAGCAATTTTCATAAAACACCTTTACAATACTAATTCTTTTAAATTTAAATACTTTTCCTTTCTGTAAATGTTTTTATATAAAAACAATTTCATTTTTTAAAATGAACGCAATTACAATAAAAACTTCTAAGAAGAACGAACTAATAGATATCACAGGAATAATAAGAGAAATAGTTTCTCAGTCAGGAGTTAGAGAAGGTATTTGTTTTGTTTACGTGCCTCATACTACAGCAGCACTTCTAATAAATGAAAATGCGGATCCTAATATTAAGGAAGATTTTTTGATGACTATTAATAAGATAATAACGGAACATGATAATTACAAGCATGATATGGTAGATAATAATGCAGCAGCTCACATAAAAGCTTCACTAATTGGGCCTTCTCAACTAATGCCTATACACAAAGGGGATCTTTTTCTTGGTGTTTGGCAAAGTGTTTTTTTATGCGAATTTGACGGTCCAAGGAATAGAAAGATTTATATTAAAATAATAAAAGAAAATATATAAGATAATATGCAATGCGAGCTTTGCGGAAAGGGTAAAGCAGAATTTTCCGCTTTAATCGAGGGGGTTGAACTTAAGGTTTGTAATTCCTGTTTAAAATATGGGCATCGCTTAATAAAACCTGTTTCTTCAACTGTTAATACACTTAGGAAAGAGGAGAAAGAAATTGATGAAGAAGTAATTGTTGATAATTTTGCGGAGATAATAAAGAAGAAGAGAGAAGAATTAAACATGACTCAAGAAGAGTTCGCAAAAAAATTAAACGAAAAGATTTCTACTATACAAGCAATGGAGTCAGGAAGAATTAAACCTACTATAGAAACTGCTAAAAAATTACAAAAAATTTTAAAAATAAATTTAATAAAGAAAATAAAAACAGAAAAAATTGTTACTAAAAAATCCGAAACTTCTTTTACAATAGGGGATATTTTAAAAACATTTAAAAAAGAGAAAGGGTAAAGAAAAATAATCTTTATTGCTACTGACAAACTTTTGGTTTTTCTTTAAACTCTTTACAAACGAGTTTTAGTATGAAATCTCTATCTTGAAGTCCTTCGAAAGGTTTGCCATCTACGACAATAGCAGGATAATTTTTTATATTATAAATGTTTATAAGCATTTTTATTAAGGGCTCTTTCTCGAGGGTGGCGTCAAAAGAAAAAATCAAAACTTTTTCTTTTAATAGCTCCTTTAAGTAAGTAAGTACAAAAGACTGTTCGTTACAATAGACACATTGTTCTTCAGGTGCATAAAAGAATAGTATCGTAACAAAATCTCTATCGCATAATTCTTTTGTTTTTCTCGCAAGAAGCCAATAATTTATTTCTGCTTGGGTATATTCTTGCTTAAGCATAAGAAAATTTTCTTTGTTAATACCAGTAGAATCTTTCTCGTATTTATCAAGCCTTTCCTGAGCTTTTACGAGTTCTTTTACATACTCTTCAAATGTAGCTGAAACTGCTGGACAATTTTTTTGTTGTTCAAATTCGGATATTAGTTGGTATTGCAGTTGTAAGCTTCCAAAAAATAGTTTTTGTTCTTCCACAACACCATTTAATAGATCTGATCTTTTTCCTTCTATTACCATACCAAAGAGCATACCTAAGAGAAATATCGCTGCTGTGATAAAAGCAGCAATAAAATATTTTCCTTTAATTTCTCTCACCATTTTTACCAGTTTCTATCTTTTCCTATTATAAAATCGATTGCTACTCCAAGCCACGCAATGCCCATAATTATGTAATAATACAAAAAAAATACCGCTAATGGCAGTAGCCCGAATTTTAATGTTTTTTCCTGATTATACTTATGCGATTTGATAAGAACAATCGATGACATTAAAAATGTTACTATCCCTATAAATACAAGAGAGTAATCTAAGTCAAGTATGTGGAAATTTAAGGATATATTTTTTATTATTGTCACGAAATCGAAATTAACAAATTTCATATTTGAGATAAAATCTATATGAGGTTTTAAGGAGTAATAAATAGTTATTATTAAAAGCGAAATTGCGATAAACGCCGAAAGAATTACCGATGGCAGCTGGATAAAGCCAAAGTCGCCGTATTTTTTGTTGAATATCATTTTCTTGTATTTTAGCGTATTCAGAAAAGCTCCTTTAAACCACCTGTTTCTTTGAGCATAAATTTCTTTAAATGAAGACGGGGCTATTGTAAACACTTCAGTATTGAGGAGCTGTATTATTTTGTAATTATGCTGTTGTAGTTTATATGTTAGTTCGAGATCTTCTGTCAGATTATAACTATCATACCCCCCGATTTTTCTTAAAATATCTGTCCTAAAAATACTGAAGGGACCCGGAGCAACATGAACACAATTTATTTTACTCATAAGTCGTTTATAAAACATATTAACAAGGTACTCTGTTCTTTGTAATTTCTGCCAAAAATTTTTTGGGGAATAAACTTTCATAGAAGGGAGAACACACCCTACATCTTTATCTTCAAAGTAAGGAAGCATATCTACTAATGCGTTTTTAGTAGCTATAGAGTCGGCATCGAGGCATACAAAAAATTCACCCTTGGCCATTTTAAGTGCGACATTCATTGGGGCGCCTTTTCTTTCACCCGCTTTTCTCTTAATATTCACAATTTTTACTTTACCTCTGTATTTTTCAATAATTTTTTTGCTGTTATCCGTAGAGCCGTGATTAACCACTATTATCTCTAACTTATCTTTCGGGTAGTTTAATGCAAGAGCAGAATCAATAGTTAATGCAACGCTTTTTTCTCGGTTATACACTGGAATAGCGATAGTTACTGAAGGAAAATAACTTAGTTTCTTCTTTTTTTCCTTTTGGACTCCTTCCATAAGTACTAAAAACCAGAATATTGCGAAAAACAAAGATAACACATAAACAATCCATAAGATGATATTCGCTATATTATTCATTTTTAACAGGTCTATCGTCGCTATGTTTTACTTGTTTAAAGTTTTAAAATATTATATTTTATAAAAATTATGAATTTTATTTATATTTATATCTCCATATTTTAACCCCGCTTTCGTTATATACAAGTGAAAACTTTTTTTTATTTTCTAAAAGAAAAAGAAGCCCTTCATCAGGTTCTTGCCAGATTTTTTTGAGCATATCATCGTCAATCAGTATATAACCTATTTCATACTTTTGTAAAAGAGATTCTGTTGAGTTCATACGTCGAGATAAAAATATTTCTTTCATATCTAGGGAAATATTTTTAAAATTTTTATCTTTTGCATAATAAGGTTTGAATACAGCATTTTTATTTGCGAAATATTCTATAAAGTAAGCATTATCTTCGCTGGAAAGAACATTCACACCATTTATACTTTGGTTTTTTAACCATTCGCACGCTTTGATAATCTCTATTGAAGGCTTCTCATTTGAAACAAGTTTTATATGCGACAGCGCTGATAAAAGAATACCGCAGATAATAATAAAAATCATTATATCTTTTAAAGTAGAAAGTTTCCATTTTTTTTCTATTATACTCTCAACACCAAACCCCCCCAGAGCGGATAATAAAACATTCGCGTAGATAATGGTACGATAATTTACAAAAGAAGAAACGATAAAAAAAATGATTAAAGGGTAAAGATATAATTTTTTTCTGACATTAAAAAATCCCATAAGTGCAAATACCGACGAAAAAATAGACACCCCATAAAGACCCCCGATGTCAGAAAAGAGCTGACTTAAAATGTTTAAGTTATTAATAGCATAATGACTGTTAAAATTTTTTTCTACAAAAAATGAAAATGAAAAAATTAAAATTGATACAATTACAATTTCGTATAATCTCTTCTTCTGCCATATAAAAAAGCTGAAGAGGATTATCAATATTAAAATTGCGGTTATGAAATCTTTTATAGAAAAAAGGAAAGATAAAAATGAATAGTAGAACGTTTTCTCATTAACAAGGAGGTAACAACCAAGAATAATGAGAAATAGGGATAAGATGTCAGATGTTGCCGTAGAAAACAAATAAATAAAAGTGGGAGAAAGAATAAAAATTAGTGAAGAATAAAAAGCAGTTTTATCGTCAAAACCTATCTTACGAAGCAAAAGATAAAAAAATAAACAAGACAATACACCTATTATTAATGAACCAATTCTTATATCAATTCCTGCTCTCAGAAAAATCATTAATAGATAATCATAAGCCCAAAATTGACTATTTGAATCATTTTTGGAATTTATATTTTTTAAATAGTAATACGCTTCCTGTCCCGGGATAGTTTTTTCAAAAAATAAATTCCTGTAAACGAACGGAACGGCCAAAACAGCCGCAGCAATAATTATCAGATAAATTATTTTTTTATCAATTATTTCTTTCATTCTAATTCACACCAGGTCTTTATTATTTTAACTTTTTCATTTTCATAAAATGTAGCAAAGCAATCTTTCTCTGCATAAATTAATTTAGAAACATTAAATTCCTCAAGAACATTCCTGGAAAGTATGATATACTTCGCGCGGTGTTTATTAAGAAGTTCAAGAGCCCTCGTTTCAAATTGTGTTTGGTATATTTCTGAAACATCATTATATACAGCATCGCTATTTTTTTCGTTGATAAAATTATAATCTATTACATTATTTCTTTTCGCGATTGCGTTAATTAAAAATCCCTCTTTAGGAGCAGCAACCACTCTTGAAAATTCGCTACTATTCTCTTTTAGCCAGAGCATAGCTTCAATTTCGTATTTTTCAGGAGTTTCTTTTTGAAGATTTTTTATTTCTTTAATAGACGGCGGTATAGTGGTTATTAGTAAGAGTACAATAATTAAAATTTTAATTTGGGTAGAAGAAATTTTTATTTTTACTTTTTTGAAATAGTCCATGAATAACTTAATGGCTGATGGGGACATAATTGCTAACGAAACCCCGAGGAAAATAATTCCTTCTCTTTTTTCTATAAGTTTTAACCACATAAACAGAGAAGATACAATTATAATAGATATTGTTAGACTTACATTTCTGTCTTTTTTTGTATAAGTTGTTTTATATAAAGCATAAATACCAAATACAAAAGAGAGTATACCGACGGAAACCACTAAATCGATAATAGTGATATTTTCAAAAAATCTTTGTAAAATCGCTTGGGGGATGTTTCTCCATATTATTTTATAACCATGTATAAATATGGCTTTTTTGTAGATTAAAAACTCTATAAGAAGAATAAGAAATGTCAGGAAAGTTGTTGCTTCTACGAAAATATTTCTTTCTTTTATCTTCTCTATTTTGAGGAGTAATATAAAAAGCCAAAGTGTAGGTATAATTATTAGTGTGATGGGGCTTGAAAATGCCGAGATTATAACAGAAACAATGAAAATATTAAGATATTTTTTTTCTTTTATTCTTAGGACACAATAAAACCCATAAAAGATAAGAATAACCGCCAATGAGAAAGGGCTAAAATAGTTAATAGTAGACCATAACGAAGGAAAAAAAGCTACGAAAAGTGCAGAGAAAATTGCCAAATTACGATTTTCAACAGTTCTAAAAGAAAAATAATAAGAAATTGGTATCAGGAGAGAATAAAAAATGTTTGGGACTATTTTAGCAATAAGATCTAACGGGAATAAAAAGGATAATAGCGAAATAAAATAGTAAAATAAAGGAGGGGGCATAATTAGGATACCACCCTGCGTGAGAGGGTCTTTAAAAAATCCCCCTTTTTCTAATATATTTTGAACCTCTCTTATATTAAAATAGGATTCGTAACTAAAATAATGTGTCTTAAAAGCTAAAAACAATCTTAGGGATAAGACAGCAAAAAAAAGCGACCACACAATAATTTCAGGAATAAACTTTTTTTTCTTAGAGTTTTTGTCTATACCGCTCAAAACTTCTTTAATTTTTTTTTCTTTTGATTTTATGTAATCTTTCATAGTATTAGTAAAAACTGAACCTCTCTCTTTTTATATATTTTTAGCAAATTATTTAAAAAAAACTGCATTAAATTTTACCCAATGGAACAGACGATAAGTTCAGGAAGCCCACTTTTGGATAATCTTCTTGGGGGTGGTTACGAGAAAGACATCATTACTACTATTTATGGTCCTGCAGGTTCGGGCAAAACACTTTTATGCCTCCTCGTAGCCATATCTGTTGCAAAAACTAAAAGAGTGATATATTTTGATACAGAAGGCGGGTTTTCGGTTTTAAGGATGAGCCAATTATTTAAAGATTACAAGAAAATTATAGGAAACATACTTTTCTTAAAACCAACAAATTTTGAAGAGCAGAAAAAAAGTTTTGAAAAACTTAAGAACATAATAAATAGCGATGTAGGGCTTATTATTATAGACAGCATATCTATGCTTTACCGGTTAGAACTTAAACAGGAAGAAAACATTCACGATATTAATAGAGAATTAGCGCAACAGGTGGCCTTGCTTACCGAGATAGCAAGAAAAAAACAAATACCCGTAATTATAACAAATCAAGTTTATTCTAATTTTGAAGACAAAAATAAGGTAAACATTGTAGGAGGAGATGTTTTAAAATATGGTAGTAAATGTCTTATTGAACTTCAGATAACCCCTGATAATAAGCGAAGGGCCATATTAAAAAAACATAGATCGTTAGGAGAAAGGGAAATAGTATTCCAAATAAAAGAAGAGGGCATAGTAGAAACAAAGGAGGGAAAGGGGTTTAAAATATTTTGAAATAGTTTTTATGCTTAATCTATTTTTAAATACGATAAGTTCATCAAAAAAGTAAATTTAATCTTCCCAGAACTCGTCAAGAGATATATCTGGGGATACGCCTCTTTGTAACAGCCCCCTCTTGTATAAGTATTCTCTTGCAAGAATCCACAAAACCAGCCCAAGAGATTTTCTTCCTTTGTTGTTGCACGGAATCACAAAGTCTAATTCGTTGGCTACATTATTAGTGTCGCACAAAGCAATTACAGGAATACCTACTTTTTTTGCATCATTTACAGCATTTTTGTCAACCCACGCATCTACAACAATCATCAATTTGAATTCTGCAAAATTTTTAAGTGCAGTATTTGTTAAGGTCCCTGGGGCGTACCGCCCTGCATAAGCAGTTATGCCTGTAAGTTTGCTAAAAAGTTTTAATGGTTTCCAAGAATTTTCTCTTTTTGCGACTATTACAATCTCTTCGGGGGAGTAATGAGACATAAAGTCAGAAGCTATTCTTAATCTTTCGTCTATTTTTTGTAGGTTCATTATAACAAGTCCGTCAGGTCTCGTTTTATAAATGAACTCTTCCATATGCTTTGTTTTAAACTTCGTACCTATATGTACCCCCGCTTTTGAGTATGTATCAACAGGTACCAAAAGTTCTTGTGTTTCTGTCATATTACTTTTTAAGCAAATTCCAAAGAAGGAACTTGCATTTTTTTCACCTCAGCAAGCGATGTTTTAAGGCGTTAATACCTTAAAACTTTGGTAATAAAAAAGAAGGGAAAAGAACTACTTTATAAATTTAACCCTAATATCCATATTTATTATACCTTAATAAAAATTTAATAATCAATCATTCGCTTTAAACTCTCCTAATACCTCGTAAATAGGCCCTTCCGGAGTAAGGTTACTTTTTATAAGCTCAAAAGAGTTTATTCTCTTTGAAAGTTTTTCTATTCTAATCTTCTTAATCTTGTTTATGTACGAATTTTTGTTAGTTACTATTTTTACCCTTGCTATTGTTATATGAGGTGTAAAATTATTTTCCTTTTTGAATAAGTTGCTTAATGCAGCATCTATTTTTTTTTGAAGTTTTTCTATATTCTCCGAACAATTTAATGAAACAAAAATTACTCTCAAGAATTTTTTATTGAAATACCCTAGTTCAGTAGTTTCGCAATTAAAACTTCGGAATTTTATCTCTGAAAGAATTTTTTTAATTTCTTCTAGTTTATTGTCATCAACCTCTCCAAGAAATTTAAGGGTCAGATGAAAATCTTTTGCGAAAGTATGTTTTGCTTCTGGTAGTTGTTTCTGTAATTTTATGAAATAATCAGCAAATTCATTAAAATTTATAGCAATAAACAATCTCATCTTTTATTTTATGCTTCTTCTTTTTGTTTCTTCTTTTACAGCAGCCCAGATTAATGGCAACGCAATTGTCGCATCGCAATAAACATCTACAAATTTAGCTTCTTTGCTTATCTTACCCCAGGATATTCCTTCCCTTAGTTCAGCACCAGAGCTTCCTCCGTAGTGAGGAGTATCTGTCGTTATCTGTATTCCGTAGTCAGCCCCTTTTGGAGCAAACTGCATTGCTTGTTGTATAAAATTTTTAGGTACCCCGCCTCCTACATAAAAGACACCTGCTTTTTTACAATCCCAACTAAGTCGCATTATTTCTTTCATATCTTCAAAGGCGTCAATTTTTATTTTTTTACCAGAAGCAATTTTCCCCCACATCATTAATCCTATACCCGAGTCAGCTATTGCTGGGCAGAATATTGGAATTTTATTTTCGTAACAAACTCTGATTATTGATTTATTTTTTAATTTGCTTCCGAGCACCCATAGAAAATCTTTTATATTACTTTCTTGCGGGAGTTCTTCAAAAATTTCATTAAAAAAATTTTCAAGACCTTCATACACATCATTAGGCATATACGCCTCATAAATTCTATCTATGTTCGCTTTATTAAGTTCTTTGTCGTCCGCGTGTGCATCACCAACATAATGACTATAACCAAGTGCTTCAATAATATCATGCGTTAGGTTAGCTCCTGTTGTTACAAAAATATCTATGGCTTTGTTTTCAAGCATATCTATTATTATATTTTTCATCCCTCCAGGGACCATTGCTCCAGCAAGGCCGAAAAATATTGTGCATTTTTCGTCATTAATCATTTCTTTAAAAATTTCGCTCGCGCGCCCTACTCTCCCAGCACCGAAAACTCCCGAATTTAGCATTTCTTTTACAAGTTCAGAAACTTTCATTCCACGAGAGATATCTATTTGTTTTATTGGTTTCATTTTATAAACAGCACTCGAAGGGTGTTTGTGATTATTAAAATTAATTAAAAATGTGTTAAAATGATTTTTATTTATAAATGTTCTACTCTGCTGAAAATGTAGAGGTTTATACCAAAACATATTTAAACAACCGCTTTTTATTTGGGTGAAGGTGATCTTATGGTAGGAATAATCGCTTTTAATATAACAAAAATTAGCGTAGAAAAGGAGCCAGAAATTAAAGGTAAAATAAGCATAAAATATAATGTTCAGTTTAAGAATGTTCAAAAGACAGATTTATTTTTAGGTAAAACCAAGCAAGAGGCGTTAAAATTTAGTTTTGAATACAGCGCTAATTATGAACCGAAAGGCGGCAAGATTCTTCTGGTAGGAGACCTCATAGCGATTGACGAAGTTGAGAAAGTGAAAGAAATAATCAACGAATGGAATAAGAACAAAAAACTTCACAAAGAGGTCGCTACCCCTGTTATAAATACAATATTGTCAAAATGCAATATTGAAGCGATACTCCTCGCGAGAGAGGTTAATCTACCTCCACCTGTACCTTTACCCAAGGTGAAGGTTAGCGGTTAGTTTTTTAGAGTAATTAACTATAAAATTTAAAATAAAAACATTAATAAGCTATTCTAAAAATAAAAAATTTTATAAACCTTTTGTTTGTATTCACTATATAGTAGCAAAAAAATTGATAAATAAAAATCTTTATAAACAAATAAAAAGATAATCAAAGGCAATGGTTGAAGAGAAAATCATAAAACTAAAAGTAGTAGAAGCGTTTCAAGACGATGTTAATAAAGGTATAGTAAGAATAGATTCTTCTATTTTAAAAGACGCGGGGATAAAAGTTGGGGACATAATAGAAATAGAGGGTAATAAAAAAACCGTAGCAATAGTAGACAGGGCATATCCGGGAGACATAGGTCTCAATATTGTAAGGATGGATGGTATAACCAGAAAAAACGCAAAAACAGGACTGGGCGAAATAGTTACTATAAAAAAAGCAGACATCAAAGAAGCTAAAAAAGTAATAATCGCACCTGCAAGAAAAGGAATACTTATAAAAGCGCCAATAGAGATTTTTAGAAGGGGGCTTCTTGGCAGGGCTGTTGTAAAAGGAGATATCATATCCCTCGGGGGCACAAAAAGGAGAAGAAGCATAATGCTTGAAAGCCCTTTCTTCGCAGATGTTTTTAGCATGCTTGACGAGGACGGAATGATAGGTTTTGGGTTTTCAGATATTAAATTTCTTGTTGTAGATACTAATCCAAAACAAGCAGTTTTGATAACAGAAAACACGCACATAGAACTTAACCCGGAAGCTGTGGAATTAGAAGAAGAAGAAAAGATGCCCGAGGTTACATATGAAGATATAGGGGGCCTTGACGAAGAAATAAAAAAAATAAGAGAAATGGTTGAGCTTCCTCTAAAACATCCAGAGATATTTGAAAGGTTGGGTATAGACCCTCCTAAAGGAGTTTTGTTGCACGGCCCGCCAGGAACAGGAAAAACACTACTCGCGAAAGCTGTAGCAAACGAAACAGATGCGAATTTTATATTAATAAACGGTCCAGAAATAATGTCAAAATATTACGGTCAGAGCGAAGAGAACATAAGAAAAAAGTTTGAAGAAGCGGAAAAAAATGCTCCTTCAATAATTTTCATAGACGAAATAGATGCTATTGCTACGAAGAGAGAAGAGACACATGGTGAAGTGGAGAAGAGGGTTGTTGCTCAGCTTCTTTCATTGATGGACGGGTTGCAAACAAGAGGAAAAGTAATTGTAATAGCAGCATCAAACATTCCTAATGCATTGGACCCTGCGTTAAGGAGACCCGGAAGGTTTGATAGGGAGATAGAGATAGGAGCACCTGGCAAGGAAGGTAGGCATACAATACTGAAGATCCACACAAGAAATATGCCTCTTCACGAATCTGTAAACTTGAAAGAAATTGCTGAAATAACTTATGGTTTTGTAGGGGCAGATTTGGCGGCTTTGGCAAAAGAAGCAGCGATGATTGTTTTAAGAAAAGTGCTTCCTGATTTAAGATTAAAAGAGGGAGAGCAAATACCTAAAGAGGTGCTTGAAAAACTTATTATAAAACAGGAGGATTTTAAAGAAGCACTAAAGATTGTAAGGCCTAGCGCTTTGAGAGAAGTACTTATAGAAGTTCCAAATGTAAAATGGGAGGACATAGGAGGGTTGGAAGATGTTAAACAAGAATTAAAAGAAGCAGTTGAGTGGCCTCTTAAAAACCCTGATTCTTTTAAGAGATTAGGGGTAAGCCCCCCAAAAGGAATTCTTCTTTACGGCGCGCCAGGCACAGGAAAAACATTGCTTGCAAAAGCAGTAGCGACAGAGTCGCAGGCCAATTTTATCTGCGTCAACGGGCCAGAACTTTTAAGTAAATGGGTTGGAGAAAGCGAAAAAGCTGTTAGGAGAGTATTTTTAAAAGCGAGACAAACGAGCCCTACAATTATTTTCTTTGACGAGCTTGATGCTATAGCCCCAAAAAGAGGAATAAGCTCCGATAGTCACGTAACCGAGCGCATAGTTAATCAATTACTAACCGAAATGGACGGGTTGAAATCTTTAAACGATGTTATAATAATAGCAGCAACTAACAGACCAGATATGATAGATAGTGCATTATTAAGACCAGGAAGGTTTGATAGAATAATTCTTGTTGATGTTCCTAACGAAAAAGCAAGATTGGAAATACTGAAAGTTCATACAGCCAAAATGCCTTTGAAAAACGTGAATCTTAATGAATTAGCTAAGAAAACCGAAGGATATGTAGGAGCAGATTTAGAGGCTTTATGCAGGGAAGCGGCGATACTTGCTTTAAGAAAAAATATGAATGCTAAAGAAGTTACTGCGAAAGATTTTGAGGAAGCGCTGTTAAAGGTGAGACCTTCTACAACAAAGGAGATTAAACAAGCTTACGAAGAAATAAGGGAGCATTTCAAATCGGCACGAGGCAGGGAAATGAAGGAAGAAAAGCCAATTTATTACGGCTGATTTTAATTTTATTAATGTTAAGATAACATTTTAAATTTATAACAATATTCTCTTAATGATTCGTTTTTTATTTTTCTACATAAATTTTTTTCTTTTGTGTATATTACAACATTAAGGTAGCAGGTATCTGTGGATATTGTTCCTGTTTTTTCAATATGCTCGCATAAACTATAATTTCCTGTTTCGTTTATTACAGCAAAATAACATGAGATTTGCCATTCCCCCACAGCTACGGTTTCGTTAGAAGATATATTTGTGTTGCAAAAATTGATGTCTTTGTTTTTTATAGCGTTTTCAGTAAAGCACTTTATTTGTTCAGCGACAGAATAGTTTTTTTCGCAAGAAATATTTTCTTCTTTTATAATTGTTTTATTAAATAAATCTTTCACTAAGATGCGTTCTTCGCCGCTTTTGGAAAATAATAAGAAAATAATATACGATGATAGAATGATAACTAAAAAGATTAATAAGAATTCTATGAGCTTTAGTTTTTTGTTCATAGATTATGGATAGAAAATATTAAAATATAAACATTTTTAAAAATGTGCAATAACAAACTACACGCGTTAATCTTCATTGATAAATTAATTACTAAAAAATAGTTAAAAAATCATTATATAAATTTTTCTACTTTTATGACGATAATTTTATATAATATTGTAAAAATCTATTTTTAAATGGTTGCTGAAGCAGGCGACAGAGTAAAAATTATTTGCCAAGATTCAATTATTGAAGGAGTTCTTATACAACGACCTTCATTATTGCCACAAGATTTTATTGTTATTAAACTTGATAACGGTTATAACATAGGAGTTGATAAAAAAAAAATCAAGAGAATAGAAGTATTGGAAAAATATAAACCAAAAAAAACAAAAAAGAAAATTAAATTAAAATTTAATAAAAAACTTCCTATTGTAACAATATTGTCAACAGGGGGAACAATATCAAGCAAAGTTGATTATACTACAGGCGGGGTTTCTGCATATTTTACAAGTGAAGATTTAGTTGCTATGTGTCCCGAGCTTAAAGAAATAGCAAACATTAGAACTAGGAAAATTATGTCAGCGATGTCCGAGGATATAATGCCAAAAGATTGGATCAAAATAGCAGAAGAAACCTTCAAAGAACTTAAAAAATGTGACGGCGTTGTTATAACAACCGGCACAGACACTATGCACTACATAGCAGCAGCGCTTTCTTTTATGATTCAAAAACCTAACAAACCAATAATAATAACAGGAGCTCAGAGATCAATAGACAGAGGGTCTTCTGACGCATTTATGAATCTTATTTGTGCAGTTCAAGCAGCTGCAAAATTTGATGGAGCAGAAGTTATGACATGCATGCATGGAACAATAAACGATGATTATTGTCTTCTTATAAGGGGGACAAAAGTAAGAAAAATGCACGCATCAAGAAGAGATGCTTTTAGACCCGTGAATGATAATGCAATAGCAAAAATAAATATTAAGGGAGAAGTTGAAGTTCTTACAACAAATTATAACAGAAGATATTCTATTGAGAAAGACAATAAAAATAAAGCGCCTGTTCTTGATACAAAGATAAACGAAAAAGTTGCCCTTGTTCTTGTTTATCCAGGTATGGAACCCGGAATAATTGATTACCACATAAATAAAGGAGCAAAAGGCATTGTCATATCAGCAACAGCTCTCGGGCATGTTCCTACAAACAATACAAAAACTCTTATCCCAGCTATAGAAAGAGCAATTAAAAAGAACATTCCTGTTGTTATAGCATCTCAAACAATCTACGGAAGAGTACACCCTTATGTGTATACAAACCTTAGGAAGCTTTCAATAGAACTAAAAAGCATTTTTGTAGAGGATATGCTTCCAGAGGTAGCTTATATTAAATTAATGTATGCCTTGGCTCACGCAAAAAATTTAGAAGATATAAAGTCGCTGATGCTCTTAAATATTGCAGGTGAAATAACAGATAGAGAAACACCAGACACCTTCCTAAAATAATATTAAACATAAATACTTCAATTAAAAATTTGAATGACCATAAGAGAAGAACTTAACAGAATTAAATGGCACGAAAAAGATAAAGAAAAATACATCATTTTTTACTCAGATAGGGCATCAAGAACGATTCAAGGGATAAGATTTACGGAAATAAAAGAAATTGAAAATAATTTTTTTATTGTGAATAACGAGGGAAAAGAAATCGAAATACCTCTCCATAGAATAAAAGAAATAAGAAAAGAAGATAAACTAATTTGGCGAAGAAATAACTAAAATGATAATTAACTACGAAAAATTTGGTTTAAAGTGCGGGTTGGAAATACACCAACAACTTGAAACAAAAAAACTTTTCTGCAATTGCGATTCTGTTTTAAAGAATGAGGAACCTCATTTTGTTGTTAGTAGAACTTTAAGAGCAGTTGAAGGAGAAATGGGAGATATTGATGTAGCTGCTGCTTACGAAATGTTAAAGGGAAGAAGATTTATCTACGAGGGATATTACGATACTACTTGTTTAGTAGAATTTGATGAAGCACCCCCTAATCCTATGAATAAAGAAGCTTTAGAAACAGCGCTACAAGTTAGCTTACTTCTTAACGCTAAACCTGTTGATGAAATAAACATCATGAGAAAAACAGTAATAGATGGGTCAAATACTACTGGTTTTCAGAGGACGGCTTTAATAGCAACTAAAGGTTACATAGAAACAAGCCAAGGAAGAGTTACTATACCTACAATATGTATAGAAGAAGAATCAGCAAGGCAGATAGCAAAAGAAGATGGAACTGTGATTTATAGATTAGACCGTTTAGGAATTCCTTTAATAGAGGTGGCTACGGGGCCTGAAATTAAGAGCCCTGATCAATGCAAAGAAGTTGCAGAAAAAATAGGGATGGTTATCAGAAGCACAGGAAAATCAAAAAGAGGTCTCGGAACAGTAAGGCAAGATATAAACGTATCCATAGCAGAAGGAAATCGAGTGGAGATAAAAGGTGCCCAAGATTTAAATCTAATCCCCAAAATTGTAGAGTTAGAAATTATAAGACAACTTAACCTAATAGAAATAAAGAAAGAGCTTTATAGAAGATTTGCAAAAAAAACAAAAATAGAAGTAAAAGATGCTACACGAATATTTAGAAATACAAATTCAGAAATAATAAAAAAAGCATTATCAGAAGGAGGTGTTGTTCTTGCTATAGCTGTTCCTTTCTTTTCAAAACTATTAGGTAAAGAATTACAACGAGGAAGGCGTTTAGGAACAGAAATTTCAGATAGAGCAAAGATAATCGGAGGGGTTGGCGGCATAATACATTCGGATGAAAATCTTGAAAGGTACAATATTTCTAGAGTAGAAATAGAAGAACTTTCAAAATTTCTTGGCATAGGAATGCAAGACGCTTTTATAATAATTGCAGATAAAAAAGAAAAATCAGAAAAAGCGATGAAGGCAGCGGTTGAAAGAATATACGAATGTTTTGAAGGAGTGCCTAAAGAAGTAAGAAACGCAAACCCTGAAGGGACTACAACATTTCTCAGGCCTATGCCAGGTTCTTCAAGAATGTACCCAGAAACAGACATCCCTCCAATAGTGCCAGATATCTCCGATATTTCTTTACCAGAACTAATAACAGACAAAATTCAAAGGTATAGAAAGGACTATAATCTAGGTTTTGACTTAGCAGAATTTGCAGCTTATTCTCAAAATTCTGAAAATTTTGAAAAACTAGTGAATAAATTTCAAAATATAAAACCAGCATTCATTGCCGAAACATATTTCGGCGTAGAAAAATCTTTGAGCCGAAAATACGAAAAAGAGATAAGAGTACCTTTTGAAATATTTGAAAAAATATTTGAAGCATTAAATAATAACGAGATTTCAAAGGAGATAATACCAGAAATTATTTTTGATTACTACACAACAAAAAATCTTAACATAAATAAATTTAAGATTCTTAAAGATAAAGAACTTGAAGCAGAAGTGAAGAGGATAGTAAAAGAAAATCAAGGATTAGAATTTAATAAAATGGTGGCGGCAGTTATGTCTGTTTTAAGAGGGAAAGGAGATTCTTTTAAAATAATAGAACTGATAAAAAAATATCAAAAATTGTAAATTAAGTAAAAAAATTAAAAAACGGGCCTGGGGGGACTTTCAAAGTAGGGCTTTTTTAGCATTAGTTTTAGTTTACATTTGATTAATATTATTTTATGAAGATTTTAGTTCGCCCGAACATTTTCGAACCCCCGACCTACAGCTTTCAGCAGTCTCTGCTAACTCTCTTTCTGCCATTAAAGGCACTCAGAGTGATATCTTCATTGACTTTAGGAGGCTGCCGCGCTATCCAAGCTGCGCTACAGGCCCTTAGATAAAAAAATAAAAACCAGATATTATAAATATTTTTATTTGTAAATTTTAAAAGAAAAAAAACAAAGGGAAGAACTTATTTCTTCTTCTTTTTCTTCCTCCCTCTTACCATTTTTGCTCTTGATATGTCTCCGTTTTTATCTACGAAGTATAAATATCCTGCTGCTTTTTTTACTCCTACTTTTGCTACTTTTTCAACTTTTCCTCCTTTCTTACCTGCTCTGGCCATTTTTGCTCTTGATATGTCTCCGTTTTTATCTACGAAGTATAGATACCCATCTTCTTTTTTTACTCCTACTTTTGCTACTTTTTCAGCCATATTAAAAACCTCCTTTTTTTTGAATTTTATTCGATAAATTTAGTTTGATGAGGTTATACATATTTAAATACTTTTTTATTTTTATCTTTTTCTTAACTCTATTTCTATTATCTTGTCTATTTCTTCTCTTGATAAAGCACAGCCGTTAAGTTTTACCCCCCACAAAATACCATCAAGAAGTTCTTTTTTAGCTTCTGGGACACGAGGCAGATATTGTTCGATGAGACCTTTTTCGTAAGCAACAACTACAAGCTCTGCGGAGCGTATAATTTTTATTCCTTCAACAGCGTCTCTAAGTTTTTTAAGATTCTCTTCGTCTACCCTTATTTTTTTGTGGAGTTTGCTTCCTAATAAATTTTTTAATTCGTAAGGATTTTCTATAAGCATTCGTGTAGTTCTTTCGTCAATAACTACTGCTTCCGAGCCCATTAGTTTTGCCCCTGCTATTGTATCAATCTCTCCTTTATGAACGATTTTTATTTTTGTTCCTTGGACAGAATAAACCCCATTAGCGATTTCTAATAATTGTTCAGCAAGCTGAGAAGTTTTTTCTTGCGGAATCACTTCAAAAATTCCTCTTTCAACCGCTTTCATTATTTGTATGGCTTCAAATTTGAATTTTTTTATTTTGTAGGGAACATCTATAAGTTCATTTTTTACAGAGCCAGAAAAGTAAAATTTTCCTTTGTAAATATTTTTTAAATCTTCAAGGATCCATAAAAGATTATTGGTTGATAAACTTATTATTGGGCCAGCATCAAAAAATATTGATTTCATTTTTAGTTGAATAAACTTCTCGCTATTTGTAGACGTTTTTCTAAACTTACCGCTTCTTTGTGTTCAGGCAATATTGTTTTACCAACATAAGAAGAAAGCTCCCACAAAGATATCCCTACTATTTCTGAAACTCTCGCTACAGATATTCCATGCTCGTAAATTTTTGCTCCTTTTTTTAACTTCGCTTTATCTAAAAGTTCATCAACATAAATACTAACCTTTTCGTCTATTTCTCTTATTATTTTAAATATATTCTTTAATTTTTTTTTGAAGTTTTTAATATCGTCTTTAATCAGCATTTTTCTTGCCTGTTTTAGTATGGGCATTATTCTTTTATATACTTCTTCTTTCCTACCTCTTGAGAATGTTTTATAAATGGAATAAACCATTAGCGCGGCAGACACAGAATATTCATCTTGGAATATGCTCGCATTATGTATCACATGATCGCTGAGTTCCGAAAGTTCAAGGAGGTCTTTTTCCTCTTCACTTTCTAAAATATCAATTACAGAGTCAAAGAGTGAGATGATATCTTTTTTAACAGCTTCATTCATATATATTTTTTTTATTTTTCATTTGTTTATAAATTTTTGTTTATAACCTCTTTTTTATTAATAATTAAATTATAAAAAAATATTTAATCAATAACATAATTACTCCGATTTAGAACACGCATAAAAAACAGCAGCGCTATTGAATTCCTGTCTATAAACAAATTTTTACATCTTTTTAATAAATTTTTATTCATTTTTACACCCTTTTAAAAAACATAAAAAACTATAAAATGTCATAGTTACTATCAATACAATTTATTTTTGTTATCTTATTTAAATTATAAAATTAATTTTTAAAT
Organism: Candidatus Woesearchaeota archaeon; assembly: GCA_038890975.1. Classification (GTDB taxonomy): domain Archaea; phylum Nanobdellota; class Nanobdellia; order Woesearchaeales; family CAIVOO01; genus JAWAEZ01. The sequence goes on along the minus strand of JAWAEZ010000001.1, from coordinate 19,565 downwards.
ACAAATCTAAAACAAAAAGTTTATATAGAACTTTTATGCCTTACGAGTTATGATTAATTTTATATCTTCTTTCATATCAAGAGTATTTAGTAGCTTATTTAAAGGCAAAAAGAAACTTAAAATAGGTCTTTATGGCCCTCCAAATGGCGGAAAAACAACACTAGCCAATAGAATAACAAAGGACTGGCTCGGGGAGGAGTTAGGGACTGTTTCCCCAATCGCCCACGAAACTAGAGAAATAAAAATTAAAGAAGATATAACAGTAAAATCGGGTAAAAAAGAGTTAACATTTAGTTTAGTGGATACTCCGGGGATAGCGACACGAATTGATTACGAGGATTTTATGAAGAAAGGTCTAAGCGAAAAAGAATCAAAGAAAAGAGCGAAGGAAGCAACAAAGGGCGTTATAGAAGCAATAAAATGGCTTGACCACATGGATATTGTCATAGTCGTATTAGACGCAACAAAAGACCCTTTTTCACAGGTTAATATAACAATTATCGGTAATCTCGCTGCTAGAAAAATTCCCGTACTTATTGTAGCGAACAAAATAGATCTAAAAAAAGCGAAAGTTAAAAAAATACAGGCGGCTTACCCGCAATATCCTGTTGTCGGAATATCCGCAAGATACGGGACAAATATGGACGAGTTTTATGAAGCACTATTTGCAATAGTTTAATGAATAATAAATTCGATAAAAATAAACAAAAATAAAAAAAGAGGTTAAAATGCTAACACTTGAATTTGTACCTTATCACGAAATTGAAAATTTAAGTTCTATCGGCAGAATTAAGAAACTTTTGAAGATTGCTAAGGAGAATAAAATTGTGCTTCTTGAAGGTAGGCTAAAAAAAGAAGAGGAAGCAGAGTTAATAAAAACTACTATGGAAGAAATAAATGACGAGTTCAAGGGAATAGAATTAGCGGTTATTTATCCTATTAAAAAAGAAGAAAAGAACTTATTTAAAACATTTAAGGTAAATCTTATAGATATGATTGCGGGGAATCGATTAGGTTTAACGATATTAGGCCCCGCTTCTATTGTTAAAGCAATAAAAAAGGATCCTACAAAGATACAGCTATTGACAAAAGAGTTAAATGTAAAGAGAAAAAAGAAAAAATAAGATGCCACACCAATGCGTAAGATGCGGAAAAATTTATGACGATGGTTCTTACGAAATATTAAAAGGTTGTCCCTGCGGGGCGAAATTGTTCTTTTATATAAGAAAAGAAGCACTTAAAAAAGCAGAAGAGGTAACAACAAAACTCACTGTTCGTGAAAAAGAAACAATAGAGAGAGATGTTCTTGACCTTGTAGGAGAAGAAAGAGCAAAGGAAGAACAGCCCATAATTCTTGATTTTGAATCTATAAGAATTTTAAAGCCGGGTAAGTTTGAACTGGACCTTGTTCATTTGTTTAAGAAGGATCCTCTAATCTACAAAGTAGGCGAGGGAAAATATATTATTGATCTCCCAACAACATTTAATCATATTAGAAAACAATCAAAAAAGAAAAAAAATAAAAGGAAAAAATAATAAGATTAAAAAACCGATTTGTAAGGTTTTATTTGCTACTTATAATCTCAATAACATCTCCGTTTTTTAATAGGTGCTCTTTTCCTATAACCCTTCTTGTCTTAACATCAATAGCCCTTATAAAATTATTCCCGAGATCTGTGTGTATCTTATAAGCAAAATCAAGAGCGGTAGAATTTTGTGGGAGTAAGAAACAGTCAGGAAGAACTCTTCCTTCAGAGTCCTTTAAATTATTAACTCCTCCTGGGAAAACCGCGATGTAATTTAATATTTCAAAAACTGCACAATCTATTATCTCCTGAACTCCTGTTGAGCCAAATTTTTCAAGTACATTTCTTTTTATAAAATCTAACGCCAATTTCTGTTTTTCGTTTAATTCACCTATAATTTCAAAATTGCTTTCCCCAGGGATATACTTTATTAAGTTATGTTTTGCTGCTTCTCTTAGAGCTAATTCGGATTCTGCAGAACAACCTATTATTTTATATTCAGGAAATTCTTTTTTTATCCTTTCAAGATTTTTTTGGGCAACTTCAATGTCTATTTTGTTAGCAGCGATTATCACTTTTTTAGTTTCTTTTCTTAAATCTGTGGCGATCTTTCTTAATTCTTCATCTGTCCAAGAAGAAGGAGTTTTAACATCAACTCCTGCATTTTTAATAACCTCTTCTGCTAATTCTTCAGTTACATTAAACGCAGAAAATTGTTTTGCTATGGCTTTTTTAATATCTTTATGTTCTTGCTGAACTGTTCTTGCAAATTTCTCCCACCCTCTTTTTATAATCTGAAAATACCACATATCAAGCTCGAATTCAAGAAAACGTATGTCATTTTTTGGGTCGTAATCCCCCGGATTAACAGGTTCTCCTTTTTCGTTAGTGCCTCCTGAACAGTCAATAACATGTATTAATATGTTTGCTTGTCTTATATCGTCAAGAAACTGGTTACCCATTCCTTTCCCTTCGTGCGCTCCTGGAACAAGCCCCGCAACATCTATAACCTCCACAGGAACGAATCTTTTGTGATTTATGCAAAACCCAAAACGCGGGTTGCATTGCGTATTGAAAAATTTGTCAGCACATTCAACTTTAACATACCCGAAACCTTTGTTTGGTTTGATTGTTGCAAAAGGGTAATTTGCTATAAGAACATCGGCGAGTGTTAAAGCTTTGAAAAATGTTGATTTACCACAATTAGGTTTGCCAACGATTCCGATTATCATATCTTTTTGATTAAGATAATTATTTAAATAATTATTGTATTTTTTAAAATAATGCTCAAAGCGGATCTTCACATACACACTTCCGAAGATAGTTATCACCCAGAAATAAAGTATAATGCAATAAAACTTATAGAATATGCTTCACAATTAGGTTTTGATGTTTTAGCGATAACTAATCACAATAAAGTTACTTATAACAAAAATCTAAGAAAAATTGCAGAAAAAAACAACATCTTGCTCTTGCCAGGAGCAGAACTTAGAATTGATGGCAGTGATGTGCTCATTTATAATATAACCAATAAAGATATTAAAAAAATAAAAACTTTTTCGGATTTAAAAAAACTAAAAAAGAGAAAAAATGTGCTGATTATTGCTCCACACCCTTTTTACTTATTTAATAGTTTAGGAAAAAAATTAAAGAAATATCTCTTTCTCTTTGATGCTATAGAATATTCACACTTCTATGTTAAAAATTTAAACGCCCCAAACAAGAAAGCTTTACGCTTCGCAAAAGAGAATAATAAACCAGTCATTGGCACTTCTGATGCTCATCATCTTTGGAGAATTAATTTTACTTATACTCTTATAGACTCAAAAAAGAACATTTCTTCTTTGATAAGAGCAATTAAAAATAATAGATTAAAATTAGTTTCAAGACCGCTGACTATTAAAAATTATATTAAAGTAATGGTGTGGATTTTTTTTGGAATAAAAAGGTTTATAAACAAAAAAATTTGAGATAATAATAAAGGCGAAAGATGGGAGAAAAAATTCCTATTAGCGGGTCCAGGGTTAGCGACTCTCTGAGCATAAAATATGAAGATGTTTTTAGTTTGCAAAGTTTATACAAGATGATTAGGGAATGGTTAATAGCAAATGAATACGCTTCTAATAAAAAAGATGAAAAAATGGAGAAGTTCTATTTAGAAAAGCATTCTGGAGGTGCGAAAGAATTATGGATATGGTGGCGAACTTCTAAAATACCTCACGGAAGTAAATATTTCAAATATGTGTTGAATATTGATTATCATGTTTTAGGAATGAAGGATGTAGAGATAATGCACAAAGGAATGAAAATAAAAGTAAATAAAGGAGAAGTTGAGATTCTTATAAACTGTTATCTTGAAACAGAGGCAGAATTCCAATTAAAAGAGTCGCTTTTAAGAGGCATTGCGAATATGTTTAGGAAAAAAATTTATAGAAAGGAAATAGAGCAGCATAAAAAAGATTTAGAATCAGAGATGTTTTCTTTACAACACGACATAAAACAATTTTTAGAACTTAAAGGTTTTTTACCAAAGTCAGAACTTCTTCACCCTTTAAGGGGTCTTGGCTAATACAAGTATCTTTGTGTAGTAAATTTTATATAGTTTTTTCTTTTTTTTTGAAAAAACACTAATTGTATAAAATTAAACTCAATATTAATCGTTGAGCCCCCGTAGCTTAGTAGCCATAGCGGCTGTTATAACTAGCCGAAACTTGTAATCAGCAGGTCGCGAGTGCAAATCTCGCCGGGGGCTTTAATTTTTTAATATATTCTAAAAGAAAAAGTAATGTTTAAAAATGTCTTTAAAATATTTTTATATATGAAGTTAGTAATTCTTGGGAAACCAGGTAGCGGTAAAGGTACGCAAGCAGGGTTGATTTCTAAAAAGTTAAGAATCCCCCATATATCAACAGGTGAGATTCTTAGAAAACTAGAAAGAGAAAACACACTTATTGCAAAGTTGATAAAAAAGCGAATAGATAAAGGGTTTTTTATACCCGATACAATCGCAGCAGATATAACTTTTAAGAGAATTAGGAGGAATGATTGTAAAAAAGGTTTTATTTTAGATGGATTCCCAAGAAATGTTCAGCAGGCGAAGATGCTTGATAAAAAATTTGAGATAGATAAAGTAATATATATAGATCTTTCTGATTCAATAATTATTAAAAGATTATCTGCAAGAAGAGAATGTTATTGTGGTAGGGTGTATAATATGATTACTAACCCTCCGAAAAAAGATGAAATATGCGATATTTGTGGGAGAAAAATTTACATAAGAAACGACGACAAGCCGGCAATAATAAAGAATCGGTTAAAGTTATATAGAAAAACAGCAAAACCTCTAATTGATTTTTATAAAAAGAAAAAAATTCTTATCAAAGTTAATGGCAATCAGCCCATAAAAGAATTATTTAAAGTTATAATCAACTCTCTTAAATAAACATTTGTTTTATTGCCATGGTTGCATAACTTCCCTTCTCCAGCTCAAAAGATATTTTAATTTTTTTATTTCCTTTATTAATCTCATCTTCTTCAACCTCTGAAATAAAAAGATTTTTGACCTTAGAAAAAACATTTCTTTCAGAACCTTCACATGATAATTCAGGAATTTCTCTTATCACAAAATTTTTTTTGTCTATACCTTCTTTTTTAAGCATTCCTTTGATTATATCGTCTTCTTCTGTTCCGAAACCCACTATGGGATAATAAAAGTTTTTTATTTTTTTTGATGGAACATTTAATAGGTATGTAGAACATTTTATTTTTTTGTAGCTGTATTCTTCTAATTTTTTAGATACGCAAATATTCCACAAATATGACTGATATGCATGAATAAACATCTTCAGAATTTTTCTGTCAATCTTTCTTAAAGCACCAATATAATCATTTTTATTTTTTTTAATGTGTTCTTTAATGATTCTCCCGTATTTTTTATCTTCCGCACAAATTTCTACTGCTTTTTTGAAATTTTTTTTAATTAACAATTTTCCCATCAAAACATTATTATCAGAAAACCTTTGGTCGTCAAAATAATTAACAAAATATTTTATTTTTTTTGGTTTTTTTATAACTTTACGTATGACAATTTCAAAAAAATTTCCAATATTGTTGCCTAAATTTATTCTTTCCTTTCCTTTGCAAATAAATTCTAATTTTAAATCACCAAAATCAAAATTTTTTTCAGGGCCGTTTTTTATTGATATCTTTTGTTCTGTTATTGCTCTTTTATCTTTTGTTCCAGCATAGTTTATAAATTTTTTATTAATCCCTGTCCTTTTTGAGATTATATCAACAGCTTGGGAGGTGGTAAGGTTCTTTTTTGTCATATTATAATAAGAAAATATTCCCCCCTCGGCACATTCTAATAGGATTATCTCCTTTACAATAAAGTCCTCTGGGAGTTGTTTTATCTTATATTCCATTTTCTAATTAAAATTTTATTTTAAATCTTTTAGTATAATCATTTAATAACACTTTATTATAACTAAACGCTTTTATAAATTTATAATTATACATTTCAAATAGTTAAAGAGAAAACAGTAATATTTATAAAATATTTATCATAAAAAAATAAGATGCCTAAAGGTCAAATAGTTGGCGGAAAATTCGGGGAGCTTATAATAAGGCAAAAAGCAGGCGAGAGCATAGAAATAGGGGAACTCCTTGTTTCAGAAAGCAACGGCTCTAAAATCATTTTACAAGTATATGATATATCTTACGGAAGTCAGATATCACAACAAAATCTCGAATTAATATCCGGGATGGTTCTTGAAGAGAATACTGATATGGAGTTCATGAACCCTCAAGTAAGAAATTATATTCTTGTAAAAGCGAAAAACTTAGTTAATATAAAGAATAATGAATCGTTTGTTTCAAAAAACCTTCCAGAATTTTTTTCAAATGTTAATGCTATTAATAAAGAAGATATAACTTTTTTTACAGACCCCGAAAATCCGCTATTTTTAGGCAAATTAAGATCTGGCTCGCATGCAATAGACCTGCCTGTTGAAGTGGATGGTATAAAAGTACTCCAACACCATATCTTAATAGCGGCTACAACAGGAAGAGGGAAAAGTAACTTTGTAAAAAATATGCTTTGGCATATTTTAAATAGGAATTATGCAGGCATTCTCGTTTTGGACCCTCATGACGAATATTTCGGGAGGAATACAATAGGACTTAAAGATCACCCAAGAAAAGATAAAGTTGTTTTTTATTCAAGAAACCCTCCACCAGGCGGGAGAACATTAAAAATAAATGTTAAGGCAATTAAGCCTTTGCATTTTAAAGGAGTTTTGTCTTTGTCAGAAGCACAAGAAGAAGCTCTTTATTCTTATTATAAACTATACAAAGAAGATTGGGTTACAGCAGTTTTATCAGGTAGCCATGTAGAGGGGTTTCAAGATTCTACACTAAATGTTTTGAAAAGAAAAATACAATCAATTTTAGAGTTAAAAAAAACAGAAGAAGGTTTCTTTAGTTCAGGGATATTTGATGTATTTACAGGTCAAACTATAATAAAAGACATAGCAAATGACTTAGAAAATGCAAAAGTGGTTATTATAGATACCTCCTCTCTTCAAGAAAACGCGGAGATTCTTCTCGGTTCTCTTCTTGCATGTGAAATTTTTAATAGGTATAGATATTACAACCAATCAGGAGTATTGAAAAATAAACCTGTGGTTTCGATAGTTATTGAAGAAGCACCAAGAGTATTAGGAAAAAATGTTTTAGAGAAAGGGTCAAATATATTTGAAAGAATTGCTAGGGAAGGCAGGAAATTTAAAATTGGTTTAACAGCCATTACTCAGCTTCCTTCTTTAATCCCAAGAGAAATACTAACTAATATGAATACAAAAGTAATACTAGGAATAGAAATGGCTCCTGAAAGGCAAGCGATAATAGATTCCGCTGCTCAAGATTTAAGTAAAGATGATAGAGCAATAGCTTCTCTTGATAGAGGAGAGGCGATAGTAACTTCAAATTTTCTTAAATTTGCTGTTCCTATAAAGATCCCGCTTTTTGGTGCTGATAAAGAAATTAACAGACCAATAAAATCATACCAACAAGAATACTTAGGAGTAAGATTGGTTTGATTTATTCAAAAAAATTTATAAATATGATATTTTTTTTATAAATTGATGGATCAGACAGATTTTAATAAACTGGTTACCTCTTTTAATTCTGTTAAGAAAGTATGGAATGATATTTACACTTTACTTATGCAATATTCTAATGCCCAAGATGAAAAAACAAGCGACTTTATTAAAAAAAAATTGATAAAATTATCAGCAGGTTTTTTAAATGACTGTAAGAAGTTATTAAGAATTTGTAATAGTTATATCGCAGCGATAACTTCTGAGCTTAGTTACATAGAAAATAGAAAAGATGAAGGTTCAAAAAAAGAAAAGCAACTACTAATTAATCAAAGAGAAATACTTTTTGAAATGAAAAAAAATCTTGAAAAATATTTACAAATAGAAAACATAGAATATGCTATTTATAAATTTAACATTAAAAAACCAGAGATAGATATAATTACAGATATAAATTCGATTATGGCATGTTTAAGAACTTTCAGTAACATATTAGGTAATCGGGATGACAGGGTTGTAAAATCTTTAATAGAAATAAGTCAGATGATTGAACCTTTAAAAAAAATTAAGGGAGATTATAAAAAAGCAGTATTCATCCTACAATCCATAAAATCAGAAGCAGAAAACTTAGCTTCGTTGATTTCTATCTACACAAAAAAGGAAGAGAACCTTGTTTCAGAAAAGGATAAAGACACCCTTAAGAACAATATTAAAAATTTTTTTATATTATGGAATAAATTAGTGGATAATGTATACAACATAATTAATTTTTATATCGGGGAGAAAGAACAATTACCATTCAAAATTTCTAAAGATATTGAAAAGCAGTTTTCTCAAATTAAATTCGCATAATCTAACAGTTATCTGAGAATTTGAAATTTTCAAAAACCTGCTTTATGTCTTTAGGACTAAAAATATGAAAATATGGGGGATTATAATTAAATAAAAAAGGCCCAATTTTACTTTTTAATAATTCTATATCATAATGCGATTCATTTATATACGGATAAAGATTTTTTGGAAAAAATAAGTTATTCTCTTTAACACTTAAACCTAACCACAATAGATGGGTAATAGTTGCATCTATAAGTTCTTCTTCAAAAGATGCTAACCTACCAATATATATTTTTGCAATTTTTGAAGCGACTAATTCTTCTCTACAATTAATTAAAAGATATACTTCGAGATTTTTTTCTTCGCGACTTTCTGCAATTCGTGTTTCTATTTCTTTGTTTTGAAAACGAGAATATTGTGAGGAGTTTATAATGTTTAATCTTCTGGGAAGTTCTACGGCGGACACTAATGAATTTTTTTCTTCTTCGCAATCTTTTTCGTAATCTTGAATTGTTAGTTTGGTATTATATTTTTCAAGAAAACTTTTTAACTTTTTAAGATGATTTTCTAAGTTACTAACTATGTTACCTTGCTGGTTTTTCATTTTTTTCACGCTTCTAATAAATATTTTTATAAATACCACTATATAAATCTTTCCTTTTTTATTACTTTTTAGTGATTAAATAAATAATTAATATCTCTTGTTTTGATTTTATAACTATGAAATTCGCGCATCTCGCTGACTGTCATATTGGGGGGTGGAGGGAACCGATTCTTAAAGAAGCATCTATTAAAGCATTCATTGAAGCAATAGATTTATGTTTAGAAAGAAATGTTGATTTTGTATTAATGTCAGGGGACCTTTTTAACACTTCGTTACCCCCTATAGAAATAGAAAAGGTTGTATTCAAAAAATTAAGAGAGTTAAAAGAGAGAGGGGTAGCTGTTTATATAATCGCGGGTAGCCATGATTTTTCTCCTTCAGGGAAAACAAAGATTGAAGTGCTTGAAGAAGCAGGGTTTGTAAAAAATGTTGTGAGAGGATTTATAGATGATAAAAAAAGATTAAACCTTTATTTCACAATAGACAAAAAAACCGGCGCTAAAATAACAGGAATGCTCGGCAGAAAAGGAATGCTTGAAAAAAAATATTACGAATCTTTGAATTTAGAACCGCTTGAAAAGGAGAGAGGATATAAGATATTTATGTTTCATACAGCGATTAATGAGTTAAAGACCGAAGGAATGGAACATATGGATTCAACATCTATCTCTTTACTCCCGAGAAATTTTAATTATTACGCAGGAGGTCATATCCACGAGATTATAAAAACACAAATAGAAGGGTACGGAATAATAGCTTACCCCGGCGCTTTATTCCCGAATAATTTTAAAGAACTAGAAAAATTCGGTTTTGGGGGTTTTTATATTGTAGAAGAAGACAAAGTAGAATTTATTCCTGTGAAGATTTACGAGACCATAACAATAAAAATAGATTGTAATAATAAAAAACCTGCCGAGATAGAGTCGCTTGTTGTAAAAGAAATAACAAACAAGGATTTTAAAGGTAAAATAGTAACGTTAAGATTGTATGGTATACTCAAGGAAGGAAAACCGCTTGATATTGACTTTAAAGAGTTAGTTTATAAAATAAAAGAGAAAGGTGCAGTTGAAGTGCTCAAAAATATTTATGCTCTTACCTCCAAGCAGTTTGAAGTCATAAGAATCTCCGGTTCTTTGGAGAATATAGAAGAAAAAATTATTGAAGAAAATTTATGTCAGCTCGGTATTGAAAAATCAGAATTATTCTCTTTGCTGTCTGTTCTGGCAGAAGAAAGAGGAGACGCGGAGAGAACGCTGGATTTTGAAAAAAGAGTTTATGAAGAAGTCACTAAAATATTAAAGTTGGATTAAGTTCAAAATAATAGTTGCATAAAAATTTAAACAGATATTAACTTTAAAGCACTTGAGCCATCTATCTTTTTAGAGTTTTTATTTAAATAAAGATATAAAATTTATTATAGAAACATTTTTAAAATTTGCCACACTTAAAAAAATTAATGGTAGAATTAAAGTTTAATGTAGAAAAACAGAACATACAAGTGTTTGAAGACGTTTATTCTAAAATAGAATGTGAAGGGATCGCTATAGGAAAAAAAGAGAAGGGGTTTGGTATAATTTCAAAATTTAAGAAACTTGTTAGTTCAAAGGATAATATAAAACTATCAAATTTTGAGAAAAGATACGAACCATTTTGGCATTTATTAGGCGAAAGTAATCTTGAATATAAAAGAAAAACAGAGTACGGTTTCGATGTGAGACCCGAAGTTAAATCTGTAAAAATAGAAGGAAAAGTTTATGAAATAAGAGAAGGGACAAACTATTGTTCTTTTATTGCAGAGGACCATTGTTTTGAACATTTTAAAAAAGAGATTTTCGTAGATGCAAATACAGGAGCTAATGTTGATTATAAAAGATATCTTGATTTTAAAACTTATAAAATAGAACAGACAGAAGAATTAATGAAAGAGAAGACAGTTGTTGTGCCAGCTAAAGTTAAAGCATCTTTTTTAGTAAGGCAGCTTATTAAAGATTTAATAAAACCTTTTGAAGCGGATAAAGTAATTAAAGAGGAAGTGGTTATAACAAAACTTGCTCTTTATTTTAGACCTATTTATTCTTTTGAATTTATTGATTCAAAAAGCGGCAAGAGATATATTCTTGATGTTGACGCTTTAACAGGAGAAGTTAAAAAAGGTTCAATGGTAGGTAAAGCGTTGGCAGAGATATTCCATGAGGGGGATCTTTTTGAAATTGGTACGGAGTTTATCACTGATTTTATTCCTGGAACAAAAGCAGGGGTGATGATTGCTCAGAAAATAAAAGCAGCAAGGAAGCGTAAAAAAGAAGAAAAAGAGCGTAATAGATTAAGCTTAAAGGGGAAATAAAAACAATTTTAGTCACTATTAAGTGATAAAAAATAGAAAAATTTATATATTAGTTCTGCAAATACGAAAGTATGAATGAAAATAATAACAAAGGACTAGAAGAAATACTAAAAGATATTCAAAATAATGCGAAACATATAGAATATTTATCAAAAAAAGCAGAAGAACTAAGCAAGACCACTCAGTTAAACGGCGAAAGTTGGTGGCAATCCTATGTTGATAGGATTGATAAAATCAGGGATACAACTGGTAATAAAAACAAGGAAGATTTCTATAAATCGTTAGTGGATACTTTAATGGAAATAACTGACGCTATAAACATAAAAATTGAGCTAAACATCCCTCAGATCTTTCTACCTAAAGAAATGGAAAGTTACAATTTTAAAAAATATTATTGGAAAGTAAACCCCGCGCTTGTAAAAAAAATTTCAGAACAATACAAACTTCAAGAGAAAGAAGCAGAAAGAGAATTAAGAAATAAGATTAAAAATGCAAAAGCAAACAAAAATATCCCAGACCCTTTGACAGAGCCGACAAATAAATTAGTGAAACACCCCGCTCCATTTGGGCCAAAAAATTTTCAGGATTACTTTTTATTCACTTCAAGATTACAGCCAGAGGGAAGCGATTCTCATGTAGCGACATTAGAAATATACGGAATACCAAAAAAACAAGTTGAACATTTTGGAGAAGAAAAATTAGCAGCAGGGTTAGAAAAAATCATTTCATACATAGATACAATCATAAAAGCAGATAGGGATTTAATAAAAGCACTTCAACATTTTGTAGAGTGTACAGAACAACAATTCGGTAAAGAAGCTGTGCAAAAATGGGTTATGGGAGAAATCCAAAATTTTGGAAACCAACAGATGGTAGAACCCGAAATAGAAGACACACCAAAAGAAATAGGGGTATTTTATAAAAAAGGTTCTAAGTTTGATGCTAATCTTCAGAAGGCAAAAGAAGATTTCCAAAAAATATGCAATTTTATTTTTGAGAGATATAACCTACAAAACCCATTAAAAGAATACGATGCAGAAACAAAAGAATTTGTAGAAATGTCAAATCTTTACACTATACAAATATTTAATATGCTCCCCGAAGAAAAAAGAAAAGAGTACTTTCCTTTAGGAAAAACAAGCTTATTATCTTCTGTGCTAGCATTAACATTTTTGCCTTTAACAAAAGGGGAAACCAATAATCTTGATGAAGCAACAAACAACTTATCAAAAAAATTCGAATCTATTAAAAAAATTGATAAAAATAAACTACCTCCAGCTATAATAAACGAAGTTATAAGAATAGCAAAATCTATTAATGATAAAGCAGATAATAATATTTTGTCTAAACAAGCAGATTTATTAGAATGCGTGGTTTATACAACAAATCATATAGGAAGCGGTCCGTTAGACGATTTGTCAAGCAAAGCAGGACAAAAAGGAACTCTTGAAGATGCCTTAACAACCCTTCAACTAAATGGGTACTCTGCCGAAATACTTGAAATTTTTGAATCTTTGCTACTTGACCAGAAAACAATAGAAGAAAGATACGCGAGCATGTTTTACAAAAACGGTCACTTTTAGGAAAGTAATTTTTTAATAATCTTCTTAACTTCCTCAGGGTTTGCTTTTCCTTTTGTTTTTCTCATAACATTTCCTATAATAAAATTTAATGCTTTTTCTTCCCCTTTTTTATAATCTTCTACAGCTTTCTCATTTTCTTTTAATACGCTCTTACATACATCTTCTATTTCAGAATAATCAACAACAGCAAACAAGTTTTTTTCTTTAACATATTCTAAAGGAGATTTTGCTTCTTTATATAATGTTTTATCAGATATCTTATTTAGTAATTCCCTTGCAACAATGTTGGTTATTTTTTTATTAGAAAATAATTCAAGTATTTCTTGGAAATGTTCTGTGAAATTTTCTTCTTGTAAAATATCTTCAACTTCCTTATTATTATAATTTGCAACCCTCGGCAGTTCTCTTCTAACCCAATCCGCGGCGATAATTGGACTTATCTTCCTTTTTACCATCCTTTCAAATATTTCTGATAGAACATAATCCGAAGATATTATGTTAGCATCGTCTTTATTTATTTTTAATTCCTGAATGTATCTCTTTTTCTTTTCAGCAGGGAGTTCTGGCAACTCACTTCTTATTTTTTCTAGTAAATCTTTTGTTATATCCACCGGGACAAGGTCAGGGTCAAATATGTAGCCGTAGTCCTCTTCACTTTCCTTTGTCCTCAACAAGGTTGTTATGCCAAGTTCGGAGTTCCAAGCTCTTGTTTCCTGTAATATCTTTTTACCTTCGCGAAATTCTCTTCTTTGTCTTTCTATTTCATAGATTAAAGCGCGTTCTATTTCTTTAAAGCCAGTTATGTTTTTTAGTTCTACGCGGACATATCCTGATTCTTTAATAGACACATTAACATCTGCTTTTATTATACATTTTCTATTGTCAAAAATTTTTAAAAAACAAAGTATTGTAATAAGTTTCTTCATGAAATCTCTTGCTTCTTCAGCAGAATATATTTCAGGTTTTGTAACAATCTCGCACAAAGGCCTACCGGAACGATTATAATCTACAAGCACAAAGGGGGATGTTGATATACCACCTAAATGAATAAGAGACGCAGGGTCTTCTTCTAAATGAATTCTGATAAGACCAACTTTTTTATTTTCTGATAGTTCAATGAAACCATCCTCCCCCAAAGGCATTTCGTATTGGGTTATTTGATAATTCTTTGACATATCAGGATAAAAATAAGTTTTTCTTGAAAAAACGAGTTCAGGAGATATCTTACAGTTCAAGGCAACGCATAACTTTAAGGCGTATTCCACTGCTTTTTTATTAACAACAGGTTTGCTACCAGGCATCCCAAGACAAACTTCGCAAGTAGTTGTGTTGGGCATTTCGGACTCGGTAGGGCAAGAACAGAATAGTTTAGTTTCTGTATCAAGTTCAACGTGTATTTCGAGACCTATTATTGTGTCCGGCTTCATTTTTATTTAATTTGTTTTATTTTCTATATCTTTACAAAAACTGATTAATTTTCCTTCTTGTAAATGATCAGCGATTGCTAAAATGCCCACTGGGAGGCCATTTTTCATTCCTGCATTTAGTGACAAGTGAGGCATACCGGATATATTAGGACCTACGGTCAAAATATCTATCATATAATTTTGTAAAGGAGTTAATTTTTTGATATCAGAAAATTTTGGGGGGAGTATAGGCATAGTAGGGCTTATTAGAACATCATATTTTTTAAATGCAGTTTTATATTCTTCAATTATTTTAGTTCTTACCTTAAGGGCTTTAAGGTAATATGCTTCTCTGAAACCTGCCATTCTTGCGAATGTGCCGAGAATTATTCTTCTCTTAGCCTCTTCTCCAAAGTTTAATGATCTAACTTTTGAAAAATATTCGTTAAAGTTTCCTTCTAATTTTTCCGCAGCGCCGTATCTCATACCGCAGTACTTTGCAAGATTAGTTGAAGCTTCTGTTGTAGCAAGAATATAATAATCTGCAATAGAATACTCGTAAGTTATAGGTAAAGATATCTCTTCATATTCAATACAACTTTTTGCGAGTTTATCAAGAACAATATTTTTCACATTTTCATCTGTTCCTTCTCCAAATGCTTCTTTTATTATCGCTACTTTGAATTTTTTATTATTATCTTTTAAATATTCAAGATAATCTTCTTTTTTAATATTCAAAGAAGTGGAATCTTTTTTGTCATAACCGCTAATAACATTCAGCATCAAAGCACAATCCTCTACACTTTTTCCTATGGGGCCTATTTTATCAAGAGAATTTGCATAATCGATTAGGCCGTATCTAGATACGAGGCCGTATGTAGGGCAAAGACCAGCAACGCCGCAAAAAGAAGCAGGCGCGACAATAGAACCTCCTGTCGATTCAGCAAGAGAAATATGATTAAATTTTGTTTTTTGGGTAATTCCCGCACTGCCTCCTGAGCTTCCCCCGCAAACCCTTTCTTTATCAAAAGGATTTTTTGGCACACGAAAACCTTTCCCAACATTTACAGAGAAACTTCCAAAGCCGAACTCGTCTTGTGAAGTTTTCCCAACAATCACTGCGCCATTTTCTATACATCTCTGGACGCTTGTAGCATTGAATGTTGGCACATAACCTTTAAGTATTCTTGAACCGGCACAAGATTCAACATCCTTAACAACAATGCAGTCCTTTACAGAAACAGGGATGCCTAATAGTAGCCCCCTTGTTTTTTTTTGCTTTATTAAAATATCAATTTCTTTTGCTTGTTTTATTGCAAGTTCTTTTGAAATTGTATTAAAATAAGCGAATTCTTTGTCAATCTTTTCAGCGTCTTCAATAAATTTATGAGTGTTCTCTTCTACACTTATATTTCCTTTTTTAATTTCTTCAATAAATTCTAATGTTCTCATATTTACTGATTATTATTTTTTTATTTTTGGCTATACAATTCTCGGGCCTTTAAAATATCCGTCTTTTTTATGGGCGGCATTCCTTAACGCCTCTTCGTTGGATAGGCAATTTCTTTTTTCATCTTCTCTTAAATGGTTTTTAATTTCAATAGGGTGGAAACTTGGTTTCGTGTTTTTAGTGTCAAGTTTATCAAGTTTAGAAAAATTTTCAAGAATCTCTCTTAATTCTTTTATGAACTCCTTTGTTTCGTTTTCTGAAAGCTCTATCCTAGCGTTTTTGGCTACTTTTTTTACAAGTGTTTCATCAATTATCATAACAGTAAAATAAAAGATTTCATTTAAATAATTAATGGATTTTAAAGATATTTAAATTTGTTGGGTTAAAAATAAATATTTTAAGAAACAATTTTAAATATTTTTCTTTTTTATTCAATTATTTTTTCTATTTTACTAGTGCCAATCCATTTATTTTTTGAAATATTTATAATCATATACCTTCTTGGCTCAATTTTTTTAGAAATAGAATATTTTTTAATTTCAGATGGTGCGAGTTCATTGACAAGTTTGGGGTGAATTCTTAAACTAGCAAAACCTTCTATTTCAAAAAAGGTGTTATCTATTTTCGTAAATAGTTTTTTTCCTTCTTCATAGATATCATAAACTTTTTTTCCTTCGGTTAAAATACTACATACTTTTTTCATTTTTTGATTTAATATGCTCAAAATAAAATTTTTATGCGGGGAGCAGGACTCGAACCTGCGTAGGCACTAAGCCAATAGCTTACACATCTCCCGACCTTGAGGCTATCCCGTTTGACCACTCCGGCATCCCCGCATGTTTTTTTTAGTTATTATAAGTTGTTTTTAAATTTTTTTAATAACAAACTTTATAAATAAAGGATTGAATTCAATGGAGATGGTAGAAGTATGCACAGTAGGCGGTTATAGCGAGGTAGGAAAAAATATGACCGCCATAAAAGTAGAAGACGAAGTAGTAATTCTTGATATGGGCGTTTTTATGGATAAATACATACTATTCAATAAGGAGTTCGAAGAAGGAAAATACATAAGCCCAGATCAGTTAATAAGAGAAGGAGCTTTGCCAGACATTCACATAATAGAAGATTGGAAAAAGATGGTAAAGGCAATAATCCCTAGCCATGCGCATATGGACCACGTGGCAGCGATTCCTTTTTTAGCAGACAGATTTAAAGCGCCGATAATATGCACTCCTTTTACAGCAGAAGTTATTAAATCACTAGCAACGGATCAAAAAGTAAGAATATCAAATAGAATAAAAATAGTAAATGTCAATTCTTCTATAAGATTATCTAAAAATATAAAAGTTGAATTCATTAATGCAACCCATTCAATACCGCAGACAGTAACAGTAGTATTGCACACAAAACAAGGTTCTTTAGTTTATTCAAACGATTTTAAGTTTGATAAGACACCAGTACTGGGGCAACCTCCCAACTATGAGCGCTTAAGAGAAATAGGAAAAGGAAAAATTCTTGCTTTATTTTTGGATTCGATTTATTCAAACGAAGCAAAAAAAACTCCTTCAGAAGCTGTTGCAAAAGAAATGTTAAGAGAGGTTATGCTTGGTGTGGAGTCCAGAGGGAGATTGATGATTGTTACCACTTTTTCTTCTCATCTGGCAAGGATAAAGTCAATAATTGAATTTGGAAAAATTTTGAAAAGAAAAGTGCTAATATTAGGAAGATCTCTTGATAAATACATCACTGCTGGTGAGAGGGTAAGAATAGTTAATTTCTCAAAGAGTTGTGAGATGGCAAGATATACAAGCCAAGTTAAGAAGAAATTAAGAGAGGTTGAAAAAAACAGAAGCAAATATTTACTCATCGTTACAGGGCATCAGGGAGAGCCAGGTTCTATGC
>JAWAEZ010000001.1:0-1721 GCA_038890975.1 Candidatus Woesearchaeota archaeon | reverse complement strand
AATTTCTCAAAGAGTTGTGAGATGGCAAGATATACAAGCCAAGTTAAGAAGAAATTAAGAGAGGTTGAAAAAAACAGAAGCAAATATTTACTCATCGTTACAGGGCATCAGGGAGAGCCAGGTTCTATGCTAGATAAGATGACTTCAGAATTTTTTGATTTCAAATTTCAAAAAGAGGATATTGTTATATTTTCGTGTAAAGTTATCCCAACAGAAACAAACCGTATAAATAGAGAAAAGCTTGAAAAAAACCTTAAAAATGCAGGAGTAAGAATTTTTGAGGACATACACGTATCTGGTCACGGCGCGAGGGAAGACGAGAGAGACCTTATTAATATGCTTAAACCTAAATATATTATCCCATCCCACGCCCCTCCTGAGATGGTAAAAGGAGCAGTTGATTTGGCGAAAGAGATAGGGTATAGTAACGATAACATAATCGTTTCTTATGATGGAAGAAGATTTTTTTTAAAATGAAATTTTAATAGTTTTGATGATTAAAAAATCTCAACAGGGGCATTTAATATTTTTATTTTAATTGCGACCGAGGCGAAATTGTAGTGTAAAAGAAAATGGTTTATTATATCACACATACCGAACCCTTAAACCCGCAGAGAGGTAATTTAGTTAGGTTTTTTATAAGACACTTTGATGAAAAAGAAGGTAGAGGGCATTCTATATATCAAGACGCACCCGTGAATTTAATTGTTCCGTCTTTAGAAATGTATGTGGAAGAAGCATTTCAAGAATTAAGAACACTTATGGAGGTTTATCCCCATTTTAATTTTGAGATAAAGAAATTTTCTGAAGAAAAAGCAGTAATTTGGGCCAGTATTAAAGATAGAGAAAGAAAAAAAGAGCTACCCGGATTCTTTTTGAAAAATAAAACTTCTCCATCATTGTTGGTTAGGTTTTTTTACCCGCCTTTTACAATTGTGGATTTCGATAGTAAAGGCAATTTGTTGTTGCCAGGTATTAATGAGAAAAGAGAATACGCTCCTCCCGAAATACCTTTAATGGATGTTAAATGCGCACTCGATATAGAAACTACAAATTATAAAAATCCTGATAAAGAGAGAATAACAAACGCTGTTCTTAACTTTGGAGAAACTAAAAAAGTTATATTTACAACATTTAAAAATTTAAAAGGACTAGGAAAATTTAACGATTACGAAATAAAAGTAGTCAGCGATACAGACAGTATAATAAAAAATGTTGAAGAAACAATAAAAAAAGAAGACCCGCTTATTATCTACGGCTTTAACATTTCTTTTGACCAAGAAAAATTGAGGGAACTTGGCGAAGATGTTGATTTTCTTCCAGGAGTAGATGATTCAAAGCCGGTTTTTAAATCTGTTAATGCAATAAAAAATATGATTGAAAAAGGTAGGTGGGTTGTTGATTTGTGGGGGTATTGTTTTTATTATAAAAATCTTTACAAAGATAATAAACTTGAAACCCATACAAACCATAAAAAATCTTTGAGCCATTTTGAACTTGAAGAAAAAACCAATTTTGCAGAATCCACCAAGAAAGGAGCACGAAATACCGCAATAGAAATTATAAGTTATGTTGTTCGTGACGGAGAAGAAACATTCAGTTTAGGAGAAAAAAATATTAAAGAAATAATTTCAAAATCTTATTTTACAAAAAGAGAACCTTCAACAATATGTGCTACTAGCGGTAAAAATATTGGAAGGGAATTTTGGGCTAGAAAATAT